>CAYNLM010000020.1:0-33936 GCA_964398045.1 uncultured Nitrospira sp.
CAACGTATCTGTGGCGCAAACTGTCAGTTCACGAAGTAGGCTTCCATTTCGAACTTGGCTTCCGACAGTTCCACCGCGACCGGGACAGCGGACCGCGACAGGTCCACTCCCTCCTGGAACGCCGTACCATGAAGTTCCACCGGACCTTCGAACTGAAGCGTGCCCTTGGCCGACCGATGCCGTATTGCGCCCCATACAATCGAGTCGCGAATGGTGACCGGCGCAGAGACAAGGCGCAGCTCCTCGGCATTGAGCTGAGTCAGGGCCGCCTCTTGTTCGGCTGACAGCCCTTTCGGCATCTGTGTGGTTTGCACGGACAAACCATCAAACAACAGATCGCCATGAACCATGACGCCGACGAGATCAATAGCCTGCCCTTTCTTGATGGCATCCATAATTGCGGCGCTGCTGACTGCATGAGCCTCTCGCTCGGCCCGCGTGCAGTCGGCTGGAAGATGCTTGATGAGCGCCCCTGGCTTTCCACTCGGCCGGCTCTCTATCGCACAAGCGGCTCGAGCCTCGCCCATCAGACAGATGGCTGTCCAGGCGAAGCTTGCCGCGAGAGCCCAGCACATCCATTTGTTGAACAGCCGGTTAGAAAGCATGGCCGCCGTTATACGAGATGGCTTCGTGCAAGGCAAGGCGAGATGAGGAGAACGCATCACAAGTGGCGTCGGCGGAGCGATAGGACCGGCCTACTTGACCGGGGTGCCGGCGCCCAGCCGTTCGACAATCGCGTGATACTCGGCGTCGGTCAATCGATGCATCCCCAGGCTGAGGCGGCGCGTCAGCTCGGCTTGATCCGGAATCTGCAGCACCTCTTGCAACAGCGCATGACTGTCTTGCGGCGTGGAGGTCCACCGGCGGGTCGGCGACACTCGAACAAATCCGAACCGAGCCTCCGTCCGCAGATCCTCCCTGAGAAATTCATCCATATCCTGAAGCCGCAACACCGGCGACACAATGCGAAACTCCGCGCAGAGGCCGGCCTTGAGCACGTACACAAGTCCGCGAGAATCAGACGCGAGGTACTTTGCCAGATTCTGCTGAATCAATGCGGTGCAGCACCCCCAGAGCCCGTGCCTGAGCTGCAACTCCGCGCTGTCGAGCGAGCTGCGCTCTCTCAGCGTGGCCGCGGTAAAAAGAAAGTGGCTCATGGTGAAAATGGAGGGAGGGGAAAAGGCCGGTCGGCCCGAACGCGTCGCGCCTCAGGATCGAGGCGGACGGCGTTGCGCCGCCCATGATCGCACCAAACACAACAGGGGAGGCTAGTTATTGTGATAATCGTCGTGATCGTCTAAGAGGTCTTCTGACTTTTCAATGAACTCATCTTTCTCATTTTCGTCATCAAGGTCCAACTCTTCCTGCACATCCTCCTCGATCTCGCCCTCCATCTCCAAGTCCTCTTCAGCGATTTCTTCGTCGAGATCGGTCACGCTGGGCTCAGTCGGGACGGCCGCTTTGGCGACTGGCTTGCGCATGGCTTCCTCGTCCTGACCGGTCACCTTTCTGATAGGAGCCACCGGCTGACTGACCTTGGGAACCGCCTTCTTCGCCGCAGCCTTCTTGGCCACTTTTTTTGCGGCCTTTTTCGGGGCTTTTTTCTTCGGCGCCGGCTTCGCCCGCTTCACGGCCGCGCGTTTCTTCACCGTCTTCTTGGCCGCCGCCTTTTTAGCCGGTTTGGCGGCTTTTTTCTTTCCCGAAGATTTCTTAGGGGCCTTCTTCTTGCTCTTCGCCATCACCAGTCCTCCTCTGCCGTCAGCGACGCCACATCTCAGCGTTGCGGCCTCCATCTAGCATGAACGTATAGCCTCTTGCAACCGCCCTGTTCCGGGCCTCATCCGAACCCGATTGCAGCATCCTCTTAGGGCTCAACCCATACATCGACCACCGCCGGCTCACTATCCGCTCCCTTGACGGTATCCGGTCCGCTCATATCCGTGACCACAAGCTGAAATTGAAGCAGGCGTCGTTCGCTCACCAGAGGCGCGATAAACGACGTTTTGGCCTCATTCGGCGTGGTCAAATCAACCTTATTGCCGCTTATTGCCGCGTACCTGCCTCCAGTGGAACAGGAGCGGATCGCCATCGGGATCCCGGCTCTGCAGACCGTTCAGCAGCACCACCGCCCCCGGTTTGGCCGCCATCGGAGAAGGGATCACTGCCTCCGGCGGACGATTGGGAGCCTGGCCCCCTTCAACCACCACCTCGAGCCTGCCCTCCTGTTGTCGATTCGTCACCGTAATCACCGCTTTCCCATTGCCGACCACGAGGACTTCCCCTTGCTGATTCACGCGCACCACACCATCATGGGTCGAGCCAAACACGCTGCCGGTCCCCACACCCTGGAGCGGCCTGGCGACGCCATCCTCAAACTGGCCGACAACAGGGATTGGAAGTCGCTTGCCAAGCGTATCCAACCGCCAGGGTTTGGCGACGGCAAACTCAATGGCGCCCAGCTTTGCCTCGGGCTCCACGTCCACGATGACTTCATCGAAATCCTGGTGCCCGGCCAACCGCCCCCTCACGATCTCCCCGACTGCCAGAAACCGCATCCGGCCGATAGCATCATATGGAACCAGTACCATGCCGTCCAGCGGTTGCTTCGGATTCTCCGGATGGAACTCGGCCGGATCGGCCTGATGCGGCTCGACGGATTCATCACCAACGCGGATCCAGTAGTACCGGACACGGCGGACATTGGCGGCATCGGCAACGCGCACCGACACGGTTATCCATGAACCGGAATGCAGCGTCTCTCCGTCCCGCGGAGCCGCCACACTGATGAATCCTTCCGCAGAGGGCTGGTTCTAATAAGGCAGTAGAGAAGATAAGGAACGGTGCGCCGGTGAAACGGTTCATGATAGCGGGAACTATTGTTCTGACGGTGGCGGGTTTGGCTTGGCCGACCACAGCCACCCCACCCTATACCCAAATCATCATGGAGGACGGGTCGCCGCACTTCGTTCCGGTCATGGCCACGATCGCGAGCGGGAGTCCCATTCGATGGGACAATCCAACGCCGACGCATCATACCGTCACGCATAACGCCTGTGTGGACGAGAGTGCCCCCTGCGCCTTCGATTCAGGCACGGTGCCGCCCGGAGAAACCTATACGCTCCCCGGTTTGCCGCCAGGACGCTATCCATACCATTGTCGAATCCATCCCATCATGCGGGGCGTGCTGACCGTCACAGAGGCCTTCGTCCCTTCGCAGCTCTAACGTTCCACTCTGCCGCTCTTGTTTCTCCGGTTGATTTCGTTTGTCTGGTTTATCTGGTTCTGGCGAGCAGACGAAGAGATCAGCGGGCAGATGTCACAGCACCCGAGCCAAAGAAACCAAAGCAACAAGACAAACCAAACAAACAAGCTTCTTGCGGGAATCCCAGCCTGTCGTGTAGGCTGCGCCTTCCCGACGAAGATTTCTCGCTATGAAAGCCGTCGCTGCCGTCCAAGAACCGCTGCACCTCGCCGGAGAGACTCTGAACCTCCTCGCCTGGCGCATTCCCGACCTGGTGGCCTACCAGCACACCGAAGACGAATATTGGTTCGCCCCGCTCGACGATCACGTTCCGTTGGTACGCCTCAATAGCACCGGCGTCGAGATGCTCCGCGCGATGAACGGGCACATCACCGTGGGCGCGCTGCTGGAAAAATACGGCAACAAAGTCTGCGGACCGGATGGCCAGCCGGGTCACTGGCACCTCGAACGATGGGCCACGCCCAATTATTCCCTCTGTTACTTCGGCGCTGAACCGCCGGGCGGACACCGCCACAAAGCCAAGTGGGATATCCTGCTGCAACAAATCCGCGAAGACTGGTCCGGGCAGGAAGGATTTGAAGGCGAAGAACATCTGGAAGATTTCCACCATCATGAATTGACAGAAACCGCCGGTGACGACGGCCACTTCGATCTCATTGAAACCACCGTCTCCCACCTGTTCCGAGAGCCGAACGAGGCGCTGAACGGCCTCACCTACGGCCGGCTCCTCATGCGGCAACTGCGGCAGCTAGGATGGTTCAATCCCAAGCCGAAAGTGATTCTGGAAGTAGGCGGTGGCCTCGGCTACCTCGCGCGTGAACTCGGCAAAGAACTGTTGCCCTTCGAGAAACAAAGCATCAAGTACCTGTCGCTCGACATCACCCAACCGTTTCTCAAACTCCAAGTGAATCGTGCCAAAGCCGGCGGATGGAACTGCACCGGCACCCGCGCCAACGGCGAATGGCTGCCGTTCGTCGACAACTCCGTCGATCTGGTGATCGATAACGAAAACATGGCCGACATGACGCCGGTCAAACTGACCTGCAAAGAGCTGCTCGACAACAAGGGTGACACAGAACAGCATCAAGAAGCCTTGGATTGGATCAGGCGACTCCGCCTGCCCCTCGAAGCGAACCCACCGGATGAGGTGATCTTCAACTTAGGGCCGATCCGCTTCGTCGCGGAATTGTGGCGGGTACTCAAGCCGGGTGGACGTGCATTCCTGACAGAATTCGGGATCGAAGAAGGCTGGCCGGCGCCGGTCAAACTACCGGGGCACACGGAATACGAAGTCCAGTACAGCCATTTGCGACAAGCCGTTCGCTGGCTGGGCTTTCAAGAACGTTACCTTTCCTTGCCGCAATTCTTGGCGCTCAAACCCGATACGAAAGTCCTCTGCACCGGCGCAGCCTATACCATCCAGCGATTCTGCCAGGCCATGAACAAGCCCTTCATCGTGCGCGCCTACACCGAGAAAGAGCTGCAGCAAGCCCTCGGTGATATCCTTCCCCGACTCCACGGTTGCCACTACCACGACGTGGCCGACCCTGCCTGGTTCGGCCTGCTCGACTTCAAAGTGCTGCTCTTGGAAAAGCCCGGCGGCGCCCCGAAAGCCCAGTTCACCGAGAACAAAGGCTATCGGTGGTATTCGCAGAGGTAAGGCGCGGAGCGTTAGATCAATCTCGCGATGGCAGCACGGAACGCGCGCAGATCGTCGAGATGTGTGGTAATGACGTCGTATACCTGCCCGTAATCGATCTTCCAGTACACATGCACGAGCAAGTTTCGGAAGCGTGCCATCCGCTGCAAACGGCTTGAAAGATCTGCGGGGATGAGCCCCGCTTGCTCAAGTGCACTGAAGCAGCCGGCATACTCTTCGGGAACCTGATGTAACCGTTTCGCCGACACGTGAAAGCAGAGCGCCAATGCCGCTTCAATGGCAATGAGCAATCGATAGCAGGCCACATCGAGAGTATCCTGATCGGAAAGGAATTGCTCACGGGAGATGCGGCGCAAGTCTTCGAGGCGATCCAAGGACGAATCGATTTCCGCACATCGTGCCCGGATGAGATCCGGATTAAGGCTCATGCCGCAAAGGCGTCCTTCGTGCCTTGACGAAGCAACGGAGCCAGATCGAGATACCGTCGAGCGACGTCTTCGATGATCGTGGTGAGCAGGGTTTCATCTCGAATCATGAGGAGGCGGCCGCGCAGAACGTGATACAGAAACGATACCGGTGCATCATTCAGGACTCTGACATCCACAGGAATTCCCGCTGCAACCGTCAGTCGACCCGATAGCTCGGCAGCCAGCGCCGAATTTCGCTCGGATAGCGACTCACGAAAATAAAGCCCGACATCGATATCATGCACTGGGTGGGACTCCAGCAGCGAGCCATAGAGATACGCGAACCCGACTACAGACTCCTTCTCTAGTTCCGCCGCGAGCCGACGGATCAGTGCTTCGCGGGCTTCCGGTTGAATCGTGTAGCGTGTGCGCTTCATTCAAAACACCGTACTGACGTGTATGAACTCGATGCGAGGAGCATCTTACACCGCTCTCAATGAGAGGACAAGAAACCCTCCCTCCTCATTCACCAGAGCGGCGCGCCGAAATCCCGGTTCACCCTGAACACAAGCTATGGTTGATATGAGCCGCCACGGGCACGGAACGGTCAGCTGTCACCGTCCAGATATTAGCCCCCATTCGAGGTTGAATACTGAGGCTGACTGCTGATAGCCAACGGCTTCTTTCAGGCGCGAAGTGGGATTGCAAGACCTGGTACTCATCTTGGGCCCTGAAATAAGATCGTTAAGGCGAGGTACTGCCTCACGCTGCAAATTCGACTCGAATCGTCCGTCCGAGGCGCGCCTCAAGCGTGATGAGCATTTCAAGGCTGAATTTGTCCCATTTCCCACGCACAAGATCAGAGACACGCGATTGCGCAATACCAAGTTGCTTGGCCGCCTCCGATTGAGTCAGCTTGTGTTTCTCGATGTACAGACGAAGATCGCTCATAAGGTTCGATCGCATTTGAAGCACGGCAGCCTCGGCTGGATCAAAACCGAGGTCCACAAAGACATTTCCGCTTGATTTAGTGTTTTTTTTCTTCATGTCCCTTCTCCAATCTGACGATACCGATCACGCGCCAACATCATGTCTTCCTTCCTCGTCTTCTGCGTTTTCTTCTGGAACGCATGAAGGACATAAACGGCCTTGGCGAATTTAGCCACATAGAGCACGCGCCATTCTCCTAAGACATGGATACGGATCTCCCGGACACCGGCGCCCACTTCATTCATGGGCTTCCAGTCCGAAGGCTCTAGCCCCTGTTGAACGAACCCTAACTCGAACCCCGCCGCGCGTCTGGCCTCCGCCGGAAACGCCCTGAGGTCATCACGGCTGGATCCGACGAACACCAATGGCTTCATCGGATGCATTATATAAGTTTATTGATAAACAATTCAACGAGCCCTTAATCATGGAAACCCGACCCTGGCTGAGGTCGGCCTCCAAGACTTCAAAGTGCAGCTGCTGGAAAAGCCCGGCGGCGCCCAGAAAGCCCAGTTCACCGAAAACAAAGGCTATCGGTGGTATTCGCAGCGGTAGAGGAAGTCTCTAGCGTTGATCGAATAGAGGATAAGACTGAGGCCCCGCCTTTACGCGGTCAATCCTAAGTGTTGCTCAATAGTGCGGACCCGTTGCTCTAGTCGCTCGACACGCTCCTGGATTTGTCCATAGGAGAGTTGAATAAGCGCGCGGGTTTCTCTGAATTGCTCCTCCAGATATGCTCGATCATCCGCGTGACGTCGGTCGAGATGCAGCTGGAATCCTTCGGCTACTAGCTGGAGTTCATGTCTGAGCCCTTCGGTCAGGACACCGGTATGCCGCTTGGCATCGACGATCTCAGTCCGAATGATACCGGTAAGATCTGTCCGAAGGGCTTCGGTAGCAGCACCAACGATTTGTTGAATTTGTGACAGCGATTCCTGATCCATGCTCCCCACTCCTTGAAAGTCCGGCGAAGTTTAGGGCGCGAGGGACAGGAAGTCAATTAGCGACCCACTGACGTGACAGGATCGCTCCTCATTTGGTTTGGCCTGCTCGACTTCAACGTGCTGCTATTGGAAAACCCAGGCGGGCCCCGAAAGCCCAGTTCACCCAGAACACAAGCTATCGTTGATATGCGCCGCCAAACGGTCAGCTGTCACCGTCCAGATATTAGCCCCCATTCGAGGTTGAATACTGAGGCTGACTGCTGATAGCCAACGGCTTCTTTCAGGCGCGATGTGTGATTGCAAGACCTGACCCTCATTCCACCCGGGCTCTCTCTCCAATTCAGCGGCCAACCGGCGGACCAGCGCTTCCCGGCCTTCCTGTTGAATCGTGTACCGTGCCTGCTTCATTCGACGAACCATACTCAGGCGTTCTGGCTAGACACCGGCCGCATCTTACACCTCTGGCGGAATGAGAACAAGAAACGCCCCTTACTTCTCTGCGTCAGGATTGAGGTTTCACACGAAGCATCTGCGTAGGAAGATCAGGCAATGCGAGCAAACGTTGATCGTTTGTCAGCAGGATTGCTTCCAGTGCCAACGCCGTTGCGGTGACAATCGCGTCCGGAAGCTTGAGACCGAGCCGCTTCCGGAGATCCACAGCGTGATGCTTGACGGACTGCGTCAGGTCGGTGACGGGAATATCAGCCAGGAAAGCTCGAACACGCTCCTCCTCTGATGAAACCAGGCCTGGATAGGCCAAGAGCTCCAACTCCGAGATCACGGAGATTGCATACGTTCCGGCAGGAATGGGATCGATGAGACGACCGCCAAGAAAATACAGAATGATATTGGTGTCGAGAACAAAGCGGGGCACCGTCAGGCCCACTCGTCCCGCAATCGTCGCTGGTAGGCCACGGGGTCTTCCGACAAGTGGATAATGCCCTCATGACAGCGCAGCTGCTCTACCCCTGGGACAGCTGCATCACCCAACTGCTGTTCGATGCGCAGCCACTCCTCATAGGGAATCAAGACCCCGACGGGGCGTCCTTCTTCATCAGTCACGAGTTGTTTGTGAATCGCACTCATGGCGCTTATTATAGTCAACCGCCTGTAAAAGAGGAAGCTTAGGTTTGATACGGGATCTGGATGAGCGCGCGGGTTTCCCTGAATTGATCCTCAAGATAGGCTCGATCATCAGCATGGCGCCGGTCGAGATGCAGTTGGAATCCTTCGGCCACTAGCTGGAGCTCATGCCGGAGCCCTTCGGTCAGCACACGGTGTGTTGCTTGGTATCGGCAATTTCAGTGCGAAGGGCCCCGGTAAGATCTGCCCGAAGGGCTTCAGTAGCAGCACCAACAATTTGTTGAATTTGTGCCGGTGATTCCTGATCCATGGGACCACTCCTTGAAAGTCCGGCGAAGTTTAGGGCGCGAGGGTCAGGAAGTCAATTAGCGACCCACTGACGTGACAGGATCGCTCCTCATTTGGTTCGGCCTCCTGGATTTCAAAGTGCTGCTTTTGGAAAAACCCGGCGGCGTCCCCCAAAGCCCAGTTCACCGAGAACAAGGGCTACCGCTGGTATTCGCAGAAGTAGCGGAGCCGCGGTCAGCCGATAGCCTTCAGCTATCAGCTCCGATGCCGGATTGTAGACTGAAATTGACTGCTGAGAGCTGACCGCGTTTCTTGCTGCGATGAGCTACGCCGTCAGGCCAAGATGCTGCTCGATAGCCGAAAGTCCTGCTCACCAAGAGGCTCGGTAACAGCGGTAACAATCCGCTGAATTTTGGCAAGCGATTCCTCGCCCATATCCGGTTCCCTCAAAAAATATGGCATAGTGTAGGATGCACAAAAGGAGACGCCTCCGCTCGACTCAGCTTGTGACATTTACCTTGATATGTTGTGAGACTTGCTCAAACCAGTTTTTGGTGCGGAATCACCCTGAACGGGCCAGCCCTGGGGTCGGGGTCCAGCCCTGGGGTCAGTTCTTTGGAGCCATGGGGTCTTGGAACCATGTCTTGGAACCTTGGAACCATGGGGTCAGTTCTTGACTTTGCACCTCGCTCAGTCTGCCGTCCCGCCTCATGGCTCGACCGCTGCGTCTTGAATTTCCCGGTGCGCTGTACCACATCACTGCACACGGCAATGCCCAACAACTCATCTTTCTCGACGACGCCGAGCGAAATCAGTTTGTGCTCGCTCCTCCAGATATCTGACACCTCAGTGGTAATCGATTACTTGAACCTCGTAGGCGTTGCCGTCACGCACACCACACGGAAATCGTTATACATGAACGAGGCCATGCTTGATCTCCATCAACGTCCGCAACTCCCAATCGGTCTTACAAGCGGCAATGGTCTCGATGTAGGGTAAATGGTGGGCTCGGTTAGGACTGGCGGCATACCGATCGCGGTCTTGGAGATACTCTTTCGCGTAGCTCCGAATAGCTTCGATCAGGTCCTCCAGCGCGGCGGCGGCGGTCGGAAGTTCTGTCACAAGATCCAACTCTGGACACTTGGCACAAGAGTGGCCGTTGTCCTTCGCAAGAAGAACCGTCAAAAGCGGCTCAGCAACCATAATCTTGGGTTCTTTCCCTCGGCGGCGAGTCAGCTTTGAAATTGCCATGATGATTCCTCCCAGTGAGTGGCATTGTAGTCCGCTGTCCGAGTACGGGCCACCACGCTCATCTTGCCTCGCTCACTGATTTCCTGTCCGCATTCCCCAATCGATCAGCACCCCTTCCCGCAATCCCAAATCGCTGACTAAGAGACTTGATCGCTCCAACGTCTCCATGACCGTCCGGATGATGCTCGCGCCGGCAGTGATGACTTCTTCGCGGTTCTCTCCCAATCAGCAGGCGGCCACGGCACGTCAGGCGATCTTTCTCCGACGCATAGCCTTGTCGAGATCGAATGTCGCTTGGAGATTCATCCAGAGTTTGGCGGATGTGCCGAGCACACGGGCCAGATCCAAGGCGGAATCCGCCGTAATATCGCGTTTCCCTTTGATCAGCTCGTTCAGACGCGCTCGCGTCCAGCCAAGCTTTTGCGCCAAGGCAGCTTGAGTCATCTTCCTGGGGACAAGAAACTCTTCGAGCAA
The DNA here is from genome assembly GCA_964398045.1 of uncultured Nitrospira sp. GTDB lineage: Bacteria > Nitrospirota > Nitrospiria > Nitrospirales > Nitrospiraceae > Nitrospira_D. The sequence continues at coordinate 10,357 of CAYNLM010000020.1, forward strand.
CATCTCGCCTGGGTGAAAGGGATTTCTGGGAAGTCTCATGATGCTCTCCTCTGAATATCCGGGTCTCAGTGATAATCGATGACTTGAACGTCGTAGGCGTTGCCGACCTGCCAACGAAAGACCACCCGCCATTGATCGTTGATCCGAATGGAGTGATAGCCTTTCCATTCGCCTTTCAGCGTCTCCAGTCGATTCCCCGGAGGTTCACGGAGATCGCCAATCTCCGAAGCATCGTGCAAATAGAGCAACTTTCGACGGGCCGTCCGTCTCAAATCTGGTGGAAATCGCAGAACGGCTTTCGATCGCCGGTCATTGAAAAGGTCTTCCGCAAGCCGATTGGCAAAGGACTCAATCACGGGGGCTATGTTATCGAACCTCGATAATCTTTCGCAAGCTCCTACTGAGACACCTCCAAAGATACTCGCAACATCGCCATGTCAATCAGCACCCCTTCCCGCAATCCCAGATCACTCACCAGCACGCTCGACATTCCTAATGTCTCCATCACTGTCCGGATGATGATGGCTCCGGCGGCGATGACTTCTTCGCGGTTCTTTTCTAAACCTGGCAGGCCGACACGGTCAGCTTTCTTTCGGCTGAGGAGGGTTTGTTCGAGTTTGTGAATGGTATCGAGCTGTAGCCGGTAGTTGTGGATTCTGGCTGGCTCATAGACAGGAAGCTTCTGAGCCATGGCGGCCAGACTGGTAATCGTTCCCGCCGTACCGATGAAGGTCGCCGATTGATAGTTTCCCATGTCGGCAACGGCAGCTTTGGTCTCCCGCGCGACCCATTCGCGCGCTTGCCGCACTTCATCGTCAGTCGGCGGATCGTGATGGAGAAGCCGCTCGCAAAGGCGCACGACTCCGATATCGATTGATCTGATGATTGGTGGCTGTCCAGGACGATCGAGAATGAACTCGGTGCTGCCCCCGCCGATGTCGAGCGCCAGCATGTCGGTGACGCCGGCGGGGAGGCCGGAGCGAATACCGAGCAGCGTCCGCCGCGCCTCTTCGTCGCCCGTAATGACCTCGACTTCGAATCCTGCCTCGCGTTTCACTTGTTCGAGAAATTCTTGCCGATTCCCCGCATCACGCACGGCGCTGGTCGCTACTGCTGTGGCGGCATCGACGTGAAAGCCATCAATGATCTGCCGCCATTCCCGCAAACACTGGATCACTCGATCCATGGCGGCAGGGCTGAGTCGTTTGATCTGATCGACGCCTTCGCCTAGTCGGAGAATGCGGCGCTCGGACCGCAGTTCTTTGAGAGGGCCTCCAGGTGGGAGATCAGCGATCAACAATCGGCAGGTCAGCGTCCCGATATCGATTCCGGCCAGGCGAACAGCGCGGGCAGTTGAGGCAGTCATTGCTCGTTCCGGATCTCATCCATTTCGGCTTCCAACTTCTTGCGCGCGTCTTTCAGCTCCTGGACATCACGGACCATCCGACCGATCTCGGCATCGTACAGCACGCGCTCGGCCGTCTCGCCGCGTTCCTTCATGTCGACCGCTCGCTCCCCGATGTCTTTGTACAGGTCCGACAGCTGTTGATCGAGCTTCCGAACTTCCAGACGCATGCGGAGCAATTCCGTCTCTTCGAGCGCACGGCTGGCGGCATGAGCCGTCCCCAATCGCAGCGTCGCCAGCCCCGTTCGGAGGTCATGCTTGACCCGCTGTAATATTCCCATCTCTCTACCACCTCTAGACTCGGTGAGCTGACGCTGCGGGTGGCGCCGATCAGGGGGCCAGACGCCCGCAGCGGGGTCCCTACACCGGGCGGGGTGCGAGGACGGCTGGGCTGATCGGCGACAGGACCCGCAGCGTCAGCTCACTGAGCCCAACTCCAACTTCTTTTCCCATTTTCGCAACATGGCCTCACGCAGGCTCTGATGCACGGAGGCCTTCAAGCCGGGATCGAGCTTTACCAGCGAGAAGGCTTCCAGCCTGGCCTGCTGGAGTAAGTCCCCATCCCGCACGATGTTGGCGACACGGAATTCCGGCATACCCCATTGCCTGAGCCCGAAGAATTCACCGGGGCCTCGGATGCGCAAATCTTCCTCGGCGATCACAAACCCGTCATTCGACTGCACCAACGCCTCCAACCGTTCCCGCGCATTGGATACCGGCTCTTCGTTTCCGGCAGGTCGCCGCCCCGGTTGCGCCTTGGCTCGCCCCATTGTAGACGCCATGAGCAGGCAATAGGACTGCCCGGCGCCCCGCCCGACTCGTCCTCTCAGTTGATGCAATTGGGCCAAGCCGAATCGCTCGGCATGCTCGATCATCATGATGGTCGCGTTCGGCACATCGACACCGACTTCGATCACGGTCGTCGCGACGAGCAGATGGATCTTCCCGGCCTTAAAGTCGGCCATCACCGCTTCCTTCTCCGCCGCTTTCATACGACCATGCAACAGGCCGACTCGAAACTCAGCGAACTCTTCGTTCTGCAACTGCTCGGCTCCTTGCATGGCGGCTTGCAAGTCGCTTTTCTCCGACTCTTCGACCAGAGGATACACAATATACGCCTGTCGTTGGTTCCGTATCTCGTCGCGGAGAATCTGATACGCCCGTCGCCGTTGCGGCTCGCTGAACAGGAACGTGCGCACCGGCTTTCGTCCAGGCGGCAGCATGTCGATAATCGACACATCGAGATCGCCATAGACCGTCATCGCCAGCGTTCGCGGAATCGGCGTGGCCGTGAGTACCAATACGTCCGGCCTGTAGCCTTTGTCAATCAGCGTTTTCCGCTGCAGAACGCCGAATTTGTGCTGTTCATCGACGACCGCCAACCCTAAATTCTTAAACGCGACGCCTTTTTGAATCAGCGCATGCGTACCGATTGCGACCTTGGCCTCGCCCGACGCGAGCTGCGCGGCTTGCACTTTCCTCACCGCAGCTTTATCGCCTCCCCGCATGAGAATCACTTTCAGGCCGAGCGCTTCCAGGGTCCCCGACAGATTTCGATAGTGCTGCTCGGCCAAAATCTCCGTGGGCGCCATGAGCGCCGCCTGATAGCCGGACCCGCAAGCCATCACGATGGCATGGAGCGCGACGACGGTTTTTCCAGAGCCCACATCACCCTGGACCAAACGATTCATCGGTTTCGGAGAAATCATGTCGCGAAAGATTTCGCGAACCACCTGATCCTGCGCCGGCGTGAGGCGGAAAGGCAGCCGCCGCGCCAACTGCTCCAGCAGCGGCGTACGCGGGTTGAAGTGCAGGCCCTTCGCTTCATCCTTCACGGACCGCTGCCGTGTCGCCAGCGCCATTTGCAGGAGGAACGATTCTTCAAACGCCAGCCGACGATGCGCCGCCGTCTTGCCCTGTTCCAGCAATCTCAGGTCGGTGCCCGCTTTGGGGAAATGCACGTCCTGCAGCGCCTCTTGAATGGGAATCAATCGCTGGCGGGCACGGAGCTGCACGGGCAGATGATCGCGCAATCCGGCGGCATGCTCTTCCAACAAACTTTTCGTCAGCACGCGCATCTGGCGGGATGTCCACCCCTTGGTTTCGTGATAGATCGGCACGATCCGGCCGACGTGCAGGGTGGATTCCGTTTCCTCCCCGATCACTTCGTACTGCGCCACGTCCATCCGCGGTACCATCCAGCCCTGGCGGCCGGCAATCACGCGTCCGCTCATCATCACGCGCTTGCCGACGGCGAGAATATCTTCCAGATAAGGCTGATTGAAGAAGACCACCTGCATGCGTCCCGTCGCGTCCTCGACGCCGACGTCGAGGACGGTCAGCCGGCGATTCCTGGTCCGCTTCGCTTCGCACTTGGCGATCGTCCCGCAAATCGACGTGACCATGCCTGGAACGAGATTGCCGATCGGCGTCATCACCGATCGATCCTCATACCGCCATGGCACCGTCCACAGCGCGTCTTCCACCGTCTCGATACGCAATCGTTGCAACAGGCTTGTCCGCTTGGGTCCCACCCCTTTCACAAACCGAATCGGGAGATTCCACAAGTCCTGCCGGCGGTCGCCTGCACGTGAAGATTGATCGGAAGGCTGTTCTTGCAATTCCGAACACTGCGCGGCCCGGCGGAGCGATTTCAAAATGGTCGCCGCGACTTGTAGTCGGCGGCGCTGTTCCTCGATTGGAAGGGTCTGCTGAAAATCAACGAAGAGATCACGCAGAGAAACCAGGCGGGCTTCGATGGCCTTGGGATAGACCTGCTGAGCCAGGGCGGACAGGACCTGGGTGGCGACAAAGGAACTGAGATTCTTCACGGCGCCGAGGTGGGCGTATTCGTCTCGGCTCGCAAACTCGATGGGGCGTGCGATGCGGTCCAACCAATCCTGGAACGGCGTGGAACAACCCGGCTCCGGTGGCGTCTGCATACCGGGCCGGATCGTAGCACAGCGACCAGCCCCGCTCAATCACGCATAATGCCGTTGAACGCTTTGTCGGCTTTGCCTAGGGTGCTACACTCGGATATCGAGGTTCCCTTATGTATCGACGCAACATCACCCACATCCTGGTCCCGCTCGGGACGGCGCTGCTCTTGCTCGTCGCCTACCACATCTTCGTCAAGCCCTCCATCGCACCGATGTCGGCCGCCTCCCGTTCGGATGCATCCCCGACCGTCGAGGCGGTTTCTGATCCGCCCGCGCCTCCGGATTCAATACATTCCAAGGAAGAGATTACGCAGGTGCGGGTCCTTGACCACAGCGCGGTACCGGAGAGTCAGCAGACTTCGCTGCTGGAAGATATACGAGACGACATCGAAAAGGGCAATCTCGTGGCGGCCCAGACAAAACTGGCGGCGTTGCCCGTTCAGGTCCTCTCCGATCCAAAGATCAAACCGTTTGTCGCCATCCTGTGGAACAATCTCGGCTTGCAGCAAGAACGCAGGGACGGCACCGCCGTCTCGCTGAACGCGTTTAAGAAAGCGGCGGCGCTCGATGAACAGAGCCCCGTGATCCAACTCAATTTGGCCCATGCCTACTGGGAACAGCGCGACCGCGCGCTCAATCTCGATTTCCTCACCAAGCTCGTCACGCTGGCGCCCAACGAGCCGTTCCCTCATTTGGCCATGGCCGATCTGTTGTATGAGCAGGACAAACTGAACGAGGCGGCGACGCATTTGACCCTGGCGACCGAGCGCATGAAGAACGATCCGGCATTGCACTCGTATCTCGAAATGGTCACGGCGAAAGTCCGACGCGCCGATCACGCGGAAGCCCGCATGACCGCCAGAAGCAGCACCCACTTTATGGTGAAATTCGACGGGGCGGAGGACCAGGGCACCTGGACGACCGTACTCGGCATCCTTGAAGAAGCCTACCGAGAGATCGGCCAGCGGGTCGGCCACTTCCCCTCGAAGCCGATCATGGTCGTGCTCCACACGCGAGAGACCTTCCAGGGGGCGACGGGCAGCCCGGCCTGGGCGGATGGCTTGTTTGATTCGGTGCTCGGCCGCATCCAGATCCCGACGCAGGGCGCCACCACCGATACCAAGTGGCTCACCGATGTGCTGCGCCATGAGTATGTGCATGCGCTCCTGCATGACCGGGTCGGCGCCGGCGGTGGATTTGTTCCGACCTGGCTGAACGAAGGACTGGCGATGCAGCTAGCGGGAAACGACTGGCCCGATTTGGATCAGGCCATGCAGGGAGAAATTCAAGTCATCCCATTGCAGTACTTGGAAGGATCGTGGGGGCGGCTCCCTCAGAACGTGGCGACGCTCGCCTATCTGGAGGCCAATTCGGCCACACACTTTCTGATCGAACGGTGGGGGATGTCCCGTGTCGATGAACTGCTCACGGCCTTGAAAGCCCGCGAGTCCATCGCGACGGCGCTTCAGTCAAAACTCTTCGTGTCCTACGAACAGTTCCACAGCCGGTGGCTCGCTACCTTCCAACAGAAACGCACCTAGCTGCGGGGTGCTTCCCAATCTCTATCCCAATCTCTCAGGGGTGAGTGAGATCAAATCGCCTGCGGCGCTTGGTTCTGCTCTATCAGCCTCGGCCAGGCCGGCAACATAGAGGCGTGATCGTCGACCGCCTCATGAGCCTCTTCTTCCGCCTCTTGTTGCGCAAATTGATCTTCCCACAAAATCCCCTGACCGCTGGAGTCGAACATGCGGATTCTAAAATCGAAGGTGTGGGAGATATCGGGAGACTCTCCGCTTTGACCAATCAGCCGATTGGCAATCCGATCGACCCGTCCCGAGCGCGCGCCATCGGTCGAGAATTCGTCTTCCCATACAAGCCCGCCCGTCGTGGGATCAAGCGCACGCAGCAAGAAGGACGGCTGCCGCATCGCCGTGTCCAGGGCATGAATCTTCGTGACAGTCGCCCGCCGAGGCGCCACTGTCGAGACCATTCGGCCGCCTCCCGAGCCGTCGATGGGCGTAAGATTCAGGTGCCCTTCCCATTGAAATGTGCCGGTCTTCGCATCATATACGCGAAGGATAAAATTTGAGAGATCAGTAGCCCCAAGTCCCACGCCGCCGGCGAAGATGCGTTCCTGTGAGGGATTCGACCGGCTCCCCTCGTCTTTCACATTGAGCTCAAACGTGTCGTCGGACAGGACCTCACCGCTGACGGCATCGTACACCTTGACGGTGATGGTTGAGGTGTCGCCGATCTGGTAGCCAAACCCGGCCGCCACGATGGTCCCTTTCGCGGTGTCTTGATCGCCGACCGTCTGGCTCCAACCCTGCCCCTCGCTCGCCAGCAACAGAGACATGCTGACACTTACCAGCCAGTGAATCGTGTTGAGACGACGAAAGCGACCACAAGGGAAGTTGTGATCGTTGTGAATCAGGGCGGAGCACCGATCAATGAGCGACATAAACCCTCCATGAAGGTATGCCGCATATTGCAAGACCCTCGATGACCGGTAAATTCCCCGCTGTGGGAAAGACTCCCCCCGAAAGAGGGGGCCTCAATGAGCTGCAGCTGTGGCGAATCTAATCGCGAGAGTCAAAGGAGCGAGCCTCGCCGAACAGGCGGTAGCGATGCCGCGCGATCGTTCGGTAGCTCCATTCCGCGGCTCTCCTTATGCGAGGGAACCGGACCAGCCAGAGCAGCACCCGTCCCCCGGGAAGGCTTGGCGCTAAAGGAAGAAAGGCGTCCAGCCCCTGGCTAACTTCCCCGGTCGGTCTCACGAGGAAGGCCATGTCCGGACGCCCGGGAATGTAACGGGTCCCTAACGCCTGTTTCGCTTCGTCGCTCTGATAGGGTACGAATCGGACATCGGAATCAACCTTGCCCAGTCCCGCCTGTTCCAGTTTATGTTTGGTCTCGACACAGAGCCGGCACTCTCCGTCGTACACCAACAGGCAGGTCTCACTCGGCTTCCGATTATCAGAGCGGCTCTCCATCGTCGTGCTCCAACGCGAGCCTAGCACCCACGGTTTCTATCCAACAAGACCCCCATTGCCCTCGTTCCTACGCACAGCTATAGTCCAGCCATGCAACGCAACGCATTGCTCGCTGCCCTGGCCGGCATTTTTGTGCTGGGCTTATGGACTCTGTCTCAGAGTCGAGACGGCCCAAGCGTGCAGCCTCCTCACGCGATGTGGACGGTATTCCTGCTCCTGATTCCGCTCGGGCTGGCGGCACTTGTCTGGCAGCAGATCCGCTGGGCGGCGATGGCCTGCGTGATCTATGGGACGGTGGGGTTGGCGCTTGATGTGGCGACGGCGGTGCAGGTCATCACCAAAGACCCTCAGCTATTCCCAGCACTTCTGGGCAGCGGACTCAGCGGGCTCTTGAACTTCCTCCTGATCGTGTTCGGCGGGCGGGCATTCTTGGATGTCTACCAGGCGCCACCGCCTCCAGGATCCCGTCCTCCCAGTCCTCCGTCCCCCTCTTCATCTTCAGCAATCTGATCCGTTCGAAGCCTGCTTCCTTCAGCCATCTGGTCGTATCCGCGGCCGAATAGGTATTCCCCGCTTCCGTGAAGAGCAGCATTGAGACGGCGAAGAGACTGGCTTCGGCCGGGAACAATCCTTCCCGATCATGGAGAAACGCGTCCTGAATAAGCAGACGCCCACCGGGATTCAAGGCGGCCATGGCCCGCCGGAACGTCGCCTGATTGTCAGTAGGAGAATAAATATGGAGCACATTAGAATACCAAATCACATCGAAGGTGCCGGGAATCGAGTCCTTGGAAAAATCGAGCGGCAGATAGGAGAGCCGTCGTCCAGCTTTGTGCGTGGCGGCAATTTCCTTGGCCACATCCAAAGCGGCCTCTCGGTCACAGACTGTGGCGCGCAATTGAGGGTTCTTTGCAAGGAACGCCATGGCATAGGTGCCGGGGCCTCCGCCAAGATCCAGGAGGGTTTTGGCCTGGCGTAAGTTTATCTGCGCGGCGATCGCCGGCGCCGTCTCCAGCGTGCGGTGATGCATGGCCCAGGTGAATTGGCGGCGATAATCGGGACCGTCCGGGACATCATGGTCGATCGGCAAGCCGCTTCGCACAGATTCCAGCAGGCGCAGCCAATCCGTCCAATGGCTCTTGATCAAGTCCAGATAGCTGCCGCGGTAGGCGGGATGGGCGGCATTCAACGCCGTCGCGGCAAGCCGACTGTTCTTGTAGCGCTCGCCGTTTTTCTGCAACAGGCCGGCCATGGCCAAATTGCGGCACAGAATCGAAAGCCCGCGCTCGCTCACCTTCAGTTCCTTGGCCAGGTCGGCAACCGTCCAGACCTGCTCGCCGACTATGGTGAAAAGATTCAACTCCAGCGCGACCAGTAGTGCGCGCGGCAGCCGATAAGCAGAGACGGCATCGCGAAATTCTTCGAAGGTGGTGATGAGCGGCTTCATGCCATTCCTCCGATCTGACGGCAGCACCAACGGATTAATTCCGATAATTTGAATAGATTCTGAAAATCCGCCGGCCGCCAGAAGGTCACCGCCACGAAGGCTTCATTCATCTCTGTTTCTTCGGTGAAGCCGGACTGCAGCAGCAGCAGCCTGAATTTGGAGACGGCGGGCTGGATGAAATATTTCGCCTGTTTGGCCACTTCATCCGTCCCCAGATCCTCCGGTGTCCCCTCGGACATGAGGCTCATCACATCGTCCATCGCGAGACCGTACTGACAGAGCACCCTGCCCTCCGGCTTGACCTCCAACAGCCAGCCGTCGCTGCCGAGGTCGAGCACCAGGGGCCCGCCCGGCTCAAGCTCATAGAACTGCGGAAAGGATTGGGACAGCGCGGTTTTCGCTGCTGCCCAGAACGGAGAGACCGGCTCGCTCATGGGTGCGGCTCGCCGATGATCGATTGATGTTCAGAGGCGGACAATCTCCGATGCAGGTCCTGAAGCCGGCGCGTGTTTTCTTCCAGCTTCGGCAATTGATACTTGCGGTCCATGTAGACGACTTGCTCGAGGAGATCCGCCGCCTCCCGCAACCGACCCATTTCTTCATAACATTGGGCCAGCACGTAGCGAGCGCCGCCCGTACGGAGTTCGTCGCGCGACCGCTCGGCGATGGATTGGCTGGTCTGGCAACAGGCAATCGCGTCCTCGTAGCGTTGCTGCATCAAGAACGTGCGGCCGATCATGCGCCAGGCATCCGCCACGCCCCCGTGATTGCCCAAGCGGCGCATCAGCACCAACGACCGTTCGTAACACTGGATCGCTTCGTCGAATTGGCCGGTCTCCCGCGCGACCAGCCCCAGATCGGAAAACAACACGGCTTTCGCAGCCTCGTCGTGGGTCTTGGTCATGAGATCGAGCGCTTCCAAGTAGTAGGCACGCGCGCGATCCCACTCGCCGGCGTCCGCCCGTAGGTTGCCCAGATTCGCCAACGTGGTGCCGATGCCCTTTTCGTCGCCCAGAATTTTCTGCAGCTCCAGCACTTCCTGATAGTGCGCCTGCGCGGAATCCCGGCGTCCACTGACGGCGCAAATGTTGCCCAGATTGCCCAGCGTCGCCACGAGCGCACGCTGATCGCCCGTGAGCCGATCGCACTCCAGCGCCTTGGCATAACAGGCATAGGCATCGGTGTAATGCCCGCGAGAAAAATGCTCGTTGCCCTGGCGATTGAGTTCTTCGGACAATCCGTTGCGCAGCGGCATGGTTAGGCTTGCAGAAGCTGTTCGACCGGCTGTTTTGCGCCGGCGAAGATGGACGCGCCGTCACCGACAAGCAGGCTTTCGAAATTATATTTCAGCAGGCGGCGGAGCCCCTCCTTCGCTTTGGTCACGTCCACATATTTCTCCGCCGGCAGCATGTTCACGGAGCCCGCCGGCTTCCCGATCAGCGCATCCCCGACGATCAACACCCCACGGCCCTGCTGGATAAAAAGAGCCGACTCGCCCGGGGACTTCTGATCGTTAAGATGGATAACCCAGATGCCTCCGGGGAGCAGTTCGCCGTCTTTGAAGGTCTTCGTCGGGGTCAGGTCCATCTGAGACGCGTCGGCATCCGGCAACAAGAGTTGGCAACCGAAGTCTCCCTGATATGTCGCCGCTTCGCGGGCATGGTCCCGATTCGTCACGATGATGTAATCCACCGGCCCATTGCGGCGGATGAATGTGCTCGCCTCGGCTGTCATGGGAGGCGGATCGACCAGAACTTTATGTTCGCCGATCATAAGAAACAGCCCGTTGAAATCGAGCTGCTTTTCCTCGGAGAACCATGACCATTGCCACATGCCCGGGAGGATTTGTTTCATGGCTTAAGCAGCGTTCGAGGTTCGGCGTTCGAGGTGAGAATTCATCTCGATCCGATGTCTGTACGCCTTCGGAACTTTACCTCGAACATCGAACTTCAAATAGTCCTCATAGAGCCGCAACGGCGTCTTTCACGACTTTCGTCACCTTTGCCAGGATGCTGCTTTCGTTGGGCAGATCGATGATGTCGTCTTCCGGCACGGTGATAAATTTCCGATTGGGCCCTTTGGTCAACGAGATCAGAAACATGCTGTTCGACGGCGTGACCGGAATCACGACTTGGACGGCACCGTCGATTCCTTTGACGACTTCCAGGAACTTCTGCTTGCCTTCTTCCATCTCATCCATGAAAACCCTCTTGCCAACAAGCAACCAAGGACCAAAGCTGACAGGAACTTGTGTCGGCTTGTCGGCCCCTACATCTTCGCGCCGCCCGCAAGCAGCTTGTCCACTTCGGCCACAATCACGTCGGCTCCGGCCAAATCCATATTTCCGACTCGCTGCCAGCGAATGATCCCGTTCTGATCGATGACGTAGACATTAGGAATAAACTTCCCGCCGCCATACAGCTTGTCCGTCACCTTGGCCGGATCGAGCAAATAGGGATAGGTCACCTTCACGGGAAAGACGGAAAGAAATTCCCCCACGTCCTTTTTGGAATTGCCCGCCGAATTGACGCCGATCACCGCAACATTCTTGCCCTGCGTGGCCTCATAGACTTTTTGCAGATTACTTCCCTGCATCATGCAGGGATCGCAGATATGGAACAGGCCCAGCACGACGACCTTGCCTTTGTAGGCCTCCAAGGACACCGTGTCGCCGGTTATCGACGTCAACGTGAACGTCGGAGCTTTTTCGCCGACCTTGAAAAACCCGGCCGCCACGAGAAGAGGGACGAACCAAAACGGAAGGATCACGGCACCCAGTGCAGCGGATAATCGTCTCATAGCAAGCTCCTTCCTTGATGCAGCGGACTGAGCATTATGAGTGACGGGCGTACCGACGGCCCGCCCGCGCACAAGAGGCGGCCAGCCAGACGGCCAACAGACTGGGAATGAAGAGCAAGGGAAGGGTCAATGCGCCAAGTACGAGCGAAAGTTTCATCGCGGCCTCCTTGATAAGACTAGACTGGCGATATCCTAACACGCAGATTTTTGCGGGAGCAACCGAGCGGAATCGATGAGCTTACGAGAGAGGGGATGAATCGCGCTGATTGAGCATGTCTTCAAGCTGCTGTTTCGAATGGCCCTCGAATCGAACGAATTCCACGCCGAACCGGCCGCCCTGCTTCCACCGAACCACCGCCAGAGTCACCACGATCGGCGGACGGGCGCCGGACGATTGAATGTTCAGACACAGATGCGCGTCGATCGGGCAGTCGACGGAACTATGAATCTCCGCGCCGGCGATCGTCAGATTGTTCAACGTGCCGCCGCCGGACAAGTGATCGCCGGTGAACGTCACCGCATAGTCGACTCCGATACGCGGTCTGTTCCGTGAGTGCATGCGTATGATCCCCTGGTTCGGTACAGCTTCGGTGCTGAACGTCCGTCTCTCAATGCGCGGATTCGAAGAGGCCGAGCTGAAGTTCTTCCGCGCGGGTAAACGGAATGGGATACTTCTCGGTGAAGCAGGCATTACAGTACTGATCGGGTGTTCCGGGCGCAGACTTGAGCATCCCCTCCAGGCTCAGATAGGCCAGCGAGTCCGCCGTAATGTACTTGCGGATCTCTTCGGTCGAATGATTGGAGGCGATGAGTTCCCTTTTCGTGGGCGTATCAATCCCGTAAAAACAGGGCGAGATGATGGGCGGCGAACTGATCCGCACGTGCACTTCTTTCGCGCCGGCCTGTCGGATCATTTTCACAATTTTCCGGCTGGTCGTCCCGCGTACGAGGGAATCGTCCACGACCACCACGCGCTTCCCCTCCAGCACCTCGGGCACGGCGTTCAGCTTCACCTTCACGCCGAAGTGGCGAATCGACTGTTCCGGCTCGATGAAGGTCCGCCCGACATAATGGTTGCGGATCAAGCCCGTCTCAAAGCGAATGCCGCCGCCCTCCGCATACCCGAGCGCAGCCGGCACGCCGGAATCCGGCACCGGAATGACGATATCGGCCGGTACCCAGGATTCCTGGGCCAACTGCCGGCCGAGCGCCTTGCGCGTGGAATAGACGGCGTTGGCGCCGAAGATTCGGCTGTCGGGTCTGGCAAAATAGACATATTCAAATACGCACATGGCCGGATGGGTCTTGGGAAAGGGCCGATGGCTGTCGAGACCCTGATCAGTGATGACCACCATCTCGCCGGGTTCCACTTCGCGGACGTACTCGGCATCCAATAAGTCGAACGCGCAGGTCTCGGAGGCCACAATCCAGCTGCTGCGCACGCGCCCGATGCAGAGGGGCCGCAACCCGTGCGGATCGCGGGCGGCGATCAACCCGTTGTCGGTCATCAGCACGACGGAAAAGGCGCCGCGCACCTGGCTGAGCGCATCGATCACGCGCGCCAGAAATGAATCGGCTCTGGAATGGGCGATCAGATGGATGATGACTTCCGTGTCCGACGTGGATTGGAAGATGGCCCCATACGCTTCGAGCTCGTTGCGAATGACCTGTGCATTGATGAGATTCCCGTTGTGCGCAAGGGCCAGATTGCCGAAGGCAAAGTTGACGGTCAAAGGCTGCACGTTTTTCAGATCGTTCCCGCCGGCCGTCGAGTAGCGATTGTGGCCGATCGCCATGTGACCGGGCAGCTTGTCCAATACCGCTTTATTATAGATATCGGCGACGAGGCCCATCCCCTTGTGCACAAAAAACTGCTCTCCGTCGCCCGAGACGATGCCGGACGCTTCCTGCCCGCGATGCTGGAGCGCATAGAGCCCGAGATAGGTCAGATTAGCCGCCTCTTCATGGTTGAAGATGCCGAAGACGGCGCACTCGTCGTGAAATTTATCGGGCGAGATGACGGGCAGTTCTTTCGTCATAATATATCGGTGACAACCTACTCTTGATTGAGCGTCCGTTCCAGCGAAAAGGCCCAACGATCATGCAACGTGGCGACGGGAATGTCGATGGCTTGCGCCCAAGACCGTTCGTCTCCCACATAGATGATCAGGCGATTGCCGGAAACGTTTCCGATCACCGCTGCCGGTACCCCCATACGAGCGGCCTGGTCGAGAATCGCCTGCCGTTGGGGCGGCTGGGCCGAAAGCACGACACGCGACTGGCTTTCGCCGAAAAGCAGAGCATCTTTCCTGAGCCGGCCAAGGGGTAATTTTACCCCAGCGCCGAGCATTCGGTCCGGCGCAGAGATACAGCTTTCCGCCAGCGCCACGGCGAGGCCCCCATCGGAACAATCATGCGCGGACTGGATCAATCCGCCGTGAATGAGGCCCAGCACACAATCATGCAAGGCTTTTTCGGTGTCCATATTCAAGAAGGGCGGCGAACCTTGCTCGCGAGCATGGACGACTTTCAGATATTCCGATCCACCTAAGTCCTCACGTGAAGTTCCGAGTAGGATGATGTCGTCGCCGTCCTGCTTGAACCACTGGGTCATTGTCCGGTCAGCCTGCTCGATCAAACCCACCATCCCGAGCATGGGGGTCGGATAGATCGACAGCCCGTTGGTTTCATTGTAGAAGCTGACATTGCCGCTCACGATCGGTACGGAGAGATGCTCGCAGGCATCCTTCAACCCTTCGATGGCGAGTACAAACTGCCACATGATGTCCGGCCGCTCGGGATTCCCGAAGTTCAAACAATCCGTCAACCCGATCGGCTCAGCGCCTGAACACACGAGATTTCGAGCCGCCTCCGCCACGGCAATGCGGGCGCCTTCGTAGGGATGCAGCAGGCAGTAGCGACCGTTGCAATCCACCGTCATGGCCACGGCTTTATTCGTTCCCTTGATCCGGACCACCGCCGCATCCGACCCGGGCCTGACCATCGTATTCGTGCGGACCATGTGGTCGTACTGTTCGTAGACCCAGCGCTTGCTCGCGATCGTCGGCGATTCCAGCAGCGCGAGCAGTGCCTCATTCGCATCCTTCACATCGGGCAGGGCGTCATAATTCAGAGCGGTCAGCATGTCCTGATAAGCCGGCGGTGAATAGGGGCGCTCGTAGCGCGGGCCGTCATCGGCCAGCGACTTCGCCGGAATCTCGGCAACGACCTTGCCTTGATCTTTCACGCGGAGAAGACCGTCGCCGGTGACGCGGCCCACGACCGCCACATCGAGATCCCATTTCCTGCAGATCCGGATGCAGTCCTCTTCCTTCCCCGCTTTCGCCACCATCAGCATCCGCTCCTGCGATTCCGACAGCATCAGCTCATACGGCGTCATGCCGGGCTCGCGGCGCGGCACGTCGGTCAGATCCAGTTCGATGCCATTGCCGGCGCGGGACGCCATTTCGCAGGAAGAACTAGTCAATCCCGCAGCTCCCATATCCTGAATGCCGACCAAGAGATCGTTCGCCATCAATTCGAGGCAGGCTTCCAATAACAATTTCTCGGTAAAGGGATCGCCGACCTGAACGGTGGGCCGCTTCTGCTCCGAGGTGTCATCAAACGAGTCGGACGCCATCGTCGCGCCGTGAATGCCGTCTCGCCCCGTCTTGGAGCCGAAATAGATCACCGGATTGCCGACACCCGCCGCAGTCCCGCGAAAGATTTTGTCCTTCTGCGCAATCCCGAGGCAGAAGACATTCACGAGCGGATTGAGCGAATAGATGTCGTCGAACCGGACTTCGCCTCCGACCGTCGGCACTCCCATGCAGTTGCCGTAGCCGGCGATGCCGGCGACCACGCCCTTCATCAGGTGGCGGTTCTTCACTATGTCGAGTCCGCCGAATCGTAATGAATCCAGCAAGGCGATCGGCCGAGCCCCCATCGTAAAGATGTCGCGCAGGATCCCGCCGACTCCCGTCGCCGCGCCCTGATAGGGCTCGATGAAGGACGGATGGTTGTGCGATTCCATCTTGAAGACCACACAGAGCCCATCGCCGATATCCACCGCGCCGGCGTTCTCGCCAGGGCCCTGCACCACCCGCGGCCCCGTCGTCGGGAGCTTCCGCAAATGCACGCGCGAGCTCTTGTAGGAGCAATGCTCCGACCACATGACGGAGAACATGCCGAGTTCCGTCGGATTCGGCTCCCGCCCAAGAATCTCGACGATCTTCTTGTACTCGTCGTCCGTCAGATTGTGCTGGGCGAGGAGATCTTTGGTGATGATCATTCCGTTACATCCCATTGGCCGGGCTTATAATGCATCAAGAGGTCACGACTTGCATGAATAACGGCCTCAACGTAGCAAGTGTCTTGGCGAATTTCGTAAATGATCCGATAGGCTCCATGAATCAGTTCTCGAAGGTTAAGCATTTGGTACTCTGGGACGACTCTGCCAAGAGAGGGATACTCTTTCAACACTCGCGGTGCCTGCACCAATCGCTTCGAGAAGCGTTCCGCATAGCGCGGAGAATCCATGGCAATGTATCTGACTATGACTTCTAAATCCTTTAATGCTGGCCCTGTCCAGACGACTTTAGCCACTGATCCACCCTTTTTTCAGCCTCTTCCTGGGAAATGATGTCGCCAGCGTCTGCAGCAGCCATCCCTCGTTCGATCTTCTCCCTCACATAGATATGATATTGGATGTCTTCCCAGGTACAGTCCTCAGGAAGAGCCTCCAACATCTTCTTCATTTCCTCTTTGACCGTGGCTTTACTCATAAGCCCTCCCTGTCACATATCCAAGTGCCGCCAACACTTGCTCGCGCGTGATGGCATAGGTATTCCGGGGTCCGTTGAAACACCGGGAAAGATTTCCATAGCCTCCCCTCACATGACGGAGAACATGCCGAGTTCCGTCGGATTCGGCTCGCGCCCGAGAATCTCGACGATCTTTTTGTACTCGTCGTCCGTCAGATTGTGCTGGGCAATGAGGTCTTTGGTGATCGGCTGATGGGATGATTTCATTGGCTCTTGTGCACCTTCCAAGGAATGATCTGTCCATTCTCGAGCAGGTCAAACAACTTTTCGGGGCGCCGACGAGTCATAAATTCCTGAAGAGCCTTAAACCAGATATCGACTCTTCGTTGAATCGGCAGGTTTTGCCGCACACGCGAAATGATGACCTGGCCTCGACAATCAACGTCAACAGCCTCAAACTCTGTATCCTGAGTAAGAAGGATGATCTCCTCTCTTGCAAGCCGCTTGCGGATTTCAGAATCTTTTACCCCGCGCAGACCCAGCTCAATAATATGCTCGGCATCATATCCTGCGGTTCGCAGCCGGCGATACAGCGGCAGCGGGAAGTTCTCGTCCAGCAAAATCTTCAAGAGGCCTGCTCAACCGCAGGCGGCACATGTTCGGCGACATGCGCGGCATAGCGAAGTGCGGCAAGAATCTGCTCGCGCGAGATGGCATAGGCATCCTGAACTGCTTCAATACTCTCCCCTGCAGCCAGCGCCCCCACCACAGTCGCCACATCAATACGTGTCCCTGTGAGACAAGGCTTCCCAAATCTGATTCCGGGGTCCATTGAAATTCCGGGAAAGATTTCCATAGCCAAGGCCTCCTCTCCCACCGCGCACTACGCCGAGAGCGACATCACTTCGGTTCACACCATCCTGGTGCCCGCATCCATAAAACCCTACACCTCGCACTGACAATGTTTGTTCCTCAATATGCGGACCTGCTGCGGCGGCGTATCGACGAAGACCCGCTGCCGCGCCAAACCCGTAGACTGTTTCTTCGCCGGTTGGCTGCGCTGTCGATAGCCCCGCGTGGTCATCTCGCTCACCAGCGCCTCATGCCGGCCAAAGAGCGCCTTCAATTTACCGCGCCAGCGCAACGTTTCCGGATGCTGCGCATGCCCCTTCTTGCCGTTTACTAACACCGACCAAATCGCGTGTAACTCCCGATGCTAGAGGTGGCCCCAACTATCGCGAGACGTGCCATCACACCGCCGCTTGCACCTTCTTTAGTCCCTCCACCATCGACGCCAGAATCAAACGTCCGTCTTCGTTTCCCAACACCGATTCGGCGCAGCGCTCCGGATGCGGCATCATGCCCAGTACGTTGCCTTCCGCATTGCGGATGCCGGCGATGTTGTCGAGCGAACCGTTCGGATTTGCCGCCGGCGTGACCTTGCCGTCGGCATCGCAATAGCGGAAGATGACCTGCGCGTTCGCTTTGATCCCCGCCAATGTGACGGGATCGGTGTAATAATTTCCGTCGGCATGGGCGATTGGAATTTTAAGGACTTGCCCCGACTGGCATAGGCCGGTAAACGGCGTCGCAGCATTCTCGACTTTCACATAGACATCCTTACAGATGAAATGAAGCGATCGGTTCCGCAACATCGCGCCTGGCAGCAAGCCGGCCTCGAGCAGAATCTGAAAGCCATTACAGATACCCAGCACGAGCCCGCCAGCAGCGGCAAATTGCTTCACGGCGTTCATGACCGGAGAGAACCGGGCGATCGCGCCGGTGCGGAGATAATCGCCGTAGGAGAACCCGCCGGGCAGGATCACGCCGTCCAGGCCGGCCAGGGACGTCTCCTTGTGCCAGACCATCGTGACGTCCTGGCCCAGCACGTCCCGAAAGACATGCTGGCAATCGTGATCGCAATTGGAACCGGGAAACACGATGACGCCGATGTTCATAGAACCTCAGAAGGCTAAGGTTGAGGTTAAGACTGAGTAGGTAGTTCCTTAGCCTGGACCTAAGCCTCAGCCCTGCAATTCGTAGCGGTATTCTTCCACGATCGTATTCGCCAGGAGCTTCTCACACATTTGCTTTACTTCTGCGCCAGCCTTGGCCTTGTCTGTTTCCTTGAGCTCTAACTCCATGTACTTCCCCACCCGCACATTGGCGGCATTCTTAAAGCCGAGGCTGTCGAGCGCATGCTCAATGGCTTTTCCTTGCGGGTCCAGAATTCCTTGCTTCAAGGTCACGTGGATTTTTGCTTTCACAAGTGATGCTCCTGTTGCGATGACTTGTTCAGGCCATCAATGTATTGTCTAATCTTGATGATGCCGCCCACCGTGGCGATGCCGCCGGCCGCCAGCGCGATGAAGGCCCAGCGCCAGGGAGAGTCGTCCAAGTGGTACGCCATTAATGCCACGACCGCGGCCCACATCAGCACCGCCGCCATGAGGCCATAGTTCATGAAGTGCTGCAGAAACCTCTTCACTCTTTTCCTTCCCCTTCTCCCCCTTTCCCCTAGTGAGGAAAGGACGGGGCAGGATGGATGCGATGATCGGTCTTAACTGCGCATTATTCTCACCCGCCCACCCCGAACGCGCCCAGGCGCGTCCTTCACCGAGGCGACCACAGCTTCATCGTGGGGGCTCCGCGAGCACGAGACCGATCACTGCATCCTCCTAGCCGCACACTCTCCGTAATACCTCTTGATACGCCTCTTCGATCTTCCCCATATCCTTCCTGAACCGGTCCTTGTCCATCGACTCGCCCGTGGTCATGTCCCACAAGCGGCAGGTGTCGGGAGAAATTTCGTCGGCCAGAATCAGCTTGTTGTGGAACACGCCGAACTCAAGCTTGAAATCGACCAACTGCATCTTCCGTTCGGCGAAGAAGGGCTTGAGGATCGTGTTGATGGAGTGGCCCAGTTCCCGCAGCTCTCGCAGGATCGCCGGCGTCGCGACCTTCATGAGACGCAAATGATCGTCATTGACGAGGGGATCGCCGAGGGCGTCATTCTTATAGTAGAACTCGACGATCGCCGGCTCGATGGCATCCCCTTCTTTGAGCCCCAACCGCTTGGCCAAGCTTCCGGCCACGATGTTCCGCACGACGACTTCAACCGGCACGATGGTGACTTTCTTCGTCAGCATCTCGCGGTCGCTCAACCGCTCGATGAAATGGGTCGGGATGCCCTCCTGCTCCAGCAGCTTGAAGAGCCGTTCCGAGACTTTGTTATTGATGATGCCCTTCTCAACGATCGTTCCGCGCTTCTGCGCGTTGAACGCCGTGGCGTCGTCCTTAAAGTACTGGACCACCTGATCCGGCCGCGCCGTGGCAAAAATCTTCTTGGCCTTGCCTTCGTAGAGCATTTCGCCGATGCCACCCATAGCCGCCTCGCTCATCATGCCTGACTACTGCGCCAAGGTTTCGATCAACTGATCCACTGACTTCGTCGTGCCCACAAGAATCGGGTTTCCAAACCGGCGGTTGTGCCGCGCTTCCTTCACCTTCTGCAAGGAGAGGATCAAACTTTGAAAGTCATCGAGCTTCGCCGTCTCGAAATAGGTGATGAAATCGAAATCATCGAGGCCGGTGGCATGGTAGAGTTTGCGCTTGACGGTCTTCTGATAGGGCAATGCCGCCTCGGTGTGTTCCTGCATCATCCCCGTCCGCTTATCTTGGGGCAGCGACCACCAGTCCGCGTCCTTCCGAATCGGGATCACAATGGCGTACGGCCCCGACTCGCTCGGCGCCTTCAGATCATTCTTCATCTGCTCGGGAAAGCCCGGCACGTAGTTGGCCTTCTTGGTCATCCCATGAAAGACGGCGACGTTGGTGAGGAACTTGCCGAACAGACTGTTCTGCAGGTCGACAAGGAACTGCTGGGTATCCTTCAACTCAGCGGCATGCACGCGCACCAGAATATCTGCGTGCTCGGATAGCCCTCTCAAGAGATAGGTATCAATCGCCAGCTTCTCCCGATGCTGCTCGATCACGCCTTTGAGGGCGGTCAGATGGGCAATGCGGGCCGGCTGTTCGAGCTTCCCCCAATCGGCGTCGATGCGAAAGGCGGCGAAGGTGCCGTACACCCCGGGCTCAGTGAGCAGCTTGTCGCGATCCGCCGCCGAGGCCGTCGGCACATCCCATCCACCGAGTCCCATCAGGCAAAGCAGCATCACGAAGCCACGCCATGTCGTCATCGTTTGGCTCCTCGTCTGTCGCCGCTGGTAGTCGTGCGCCCGCGTCCCGAGAAGACCCGGCGGTAAATCTTATCGAGGTGCCGCAGATAATATTTGGGATTGAAGCAGGCGGCAATGTCGCTTCTCTTCAGATAGTGCGTAATGAAGGGATCTTTGCCGACGAGTTCCTGTAAGCCGCCCGCGCCCCGCCACGACGCCATCGCGTTCCGTTGAACGGCTTCGTACGATTCTTTGCGCTGCGCGCCTTTCCCGATCAAGGCCAAGAGCAGCCGCTGCGAGTACACGAGCCCGCCCGTCAGTTCCAAATTCTGCTTCATGCGAGCCGGATAGACCACCAGATGCTTGATGAGTTCCGTCACGCGCGCCAACATGTAGTCGATCAATATCGTACTATCCGGCATGATGACCCGTTCGACCGACGAATGACTGATATCCCGCTCATGCCAGAGCGCGACATTTTCCATGGCCGCAAGGCTATTGGCTCGAACGATTCGTGCCAGGCCGCAGAGGTTTTCCGATACAATCGGGTTGCGCTTGTGCGGCATGGCCGATGAACCCTTTTGGCCCTCGGCAAAGAATTCTTCCGCTTCGAGCACTTCCGTCCGCTGGAGATGGCGAACCTCGACGGCAATTTTTTCGATACTCGCCGCCAGAAGCGCGAGCGCGGTGGCGTAGGAGGCATGGCGATCGCGCTGGACGATTTGACTGGACACCGGATCCGGTTTCAGGCCCAGCTTGGCGCAGACATACTCTTCGATCTCCGGCCCTTGATGGGCAAACGTGCCCATCGCACCCGAAAGCTTGCCGACGGCAATCTCGGGACGCACGGCCCGAAGTCTGTCGCGGTGCCGGCACATTTCTTCGTACCAAATGGCCAGTTTGAAGCCGAACGTAATGGGCTCGCCATGGATGCCATGCGAGCGGCCGACCATCACCGTGGCCTTATGCCGAAGCGCCTGCTTTTTCAGCACACCGATCAGTCCGTCGAGTCCTTCAAGAATAAGATCGAGCGCCTCCGTCATCTGCATCGCCAGGGACGTATCGACGATATCCGATGACGTAAGGCCCATATGGAGGAAGCGATGCTCCGGCCCCACCGTCTCCGCAAGCGACTCGAGAAAGGCGATCACATCGTGCTTCGTGACCGTTTCAATCTTTGCAATCCGCCCGACGTTGATCTTGGCCTTCTTGCGGATCTTTGCGGCGGTGCCTCGCGGCGCTTGCCCGGCCCGTTCGAAGGCGGCGCAAGCCTGCAGCTCGACTTCCAACCAGATCTCGTACTTATGCTTGAGATCCCAGATGGCCTTCATTCGTGGCCTGGTATATCGCTCGATCATTCTTTCCTCGTCGATTGTCTCTCGTGAAGCGCCGTTCGTTCAGACTCGGAAGGAGGCTCTCGCGAAATACGCTTCACGCTTCACGCTTTACACGCGCAGCCGCTGCGCGCTTTTCCACCAGCCGCGGCTCCGTCGCCAGCACCTTATCCAGAATGCCGTTCACAAACTTCGAGGCTTCTTCATCCCCGAAGCTCTTGGCCAGCTCAATCGCCTCATCCATCGTCACCTTGGCCGGCACGTCATCCATCCAGAGAAACTCGAACAGCCCCGCCCGCAAAATGTTCCGATCCACGATCGGCATGCGGCTCACCGTCCAATTCGCCGCGTACTTGCCGATCAACGCATCGAGGTCCTTCTTCTGCTCCAGCACACCCTTCACCAACTGCTCGGCGAAGGCCTTGGACTCCTCCGTAGTGGGGTATTCGTTCCAAAACTCGTCCAGCCTGACGCCGGCCTTGCCGTGGATGTCGTGCTGAAACAAAATCTGCAACGCCCGCTCGCGAGCCTGATGGCGCGTTCCCATGGCTCATTCCGCCGACAAGAAAGCCGGCTGACAGGCGGTCAGACAGAAACGCTGACAACAATGCATCATCGCTTTCTCCTGGCTCGGCTTTTGGCGTTCCCACTTGTCAGCTTGTGACCTGTCAACCTGTCAGCCTCCGCGCGTAACGCTTTGAGCACCGACGCCATTTCAATGGCCGATTTCGCCGCCTCGCCGCCGCGATTGAACTTCGTCGGCTCCGCCCGTTCGATGGCCTGCGCCACTGTATCCGTCGTCAGCACTCCGAAGATGATCGGCACATCGGCGTCCAGCGCGGCCTGGCCGATGCCCCGGCTGGCCTCGGCGCTGATGTAGTCGAAATGGGGCGTATCCCCACGAATGACGGCGCCCAAACAAATCACCGCATCAAAACGTCCCGACTTCGCCAGCGTCTTCGCCACCAGCGGGATCTCGAACGCTCCGGGCACGCGCACCACCTCGACGTCGTGCTCCTTCACCCCGTGCTTCGTGAGTCCGTCGAGGCACGATGAGAGCAGCTTGCTCGTGACGAATTTATTGAATTTCGCGACGACGATTCCAAAGCGCAGTCCCGTCGCATCATGAGAACCTTTTCGGAGCTTCATCTTTCTTTTTCTTCTACGCCCCCCACCCGCGAGCAGCGGTCGGCTTGCCCTTCTATTGCGCGCATTGAGCGACCACAGCCTTATCGTGGGGGCTCAGCGAGCACGAAGGGCAGGCCGGCTGCTGCTCTTTCCCCTCATACTTTCTTGAGAATGTGGCCCATCTTATTTTTCTTGGTACGCAGATATTTCACATTGGCGTCGCGGGGGGCGATCTCGATCGGCACCCGCTCGACCACGTTCAACCCATAGCCTTCGATTCCGACGATCTTGCGGGGGTTGTTGGTGATGAGCTTGATTTCATGCAATCCCAGATTGACGAGGATCTGCGCGCCGACGCCGTAATCCCGAAGGTCGGCCTTAAAACCGAGCTTCAGATTGGCCTCCACGGTATCGCTGCCCGGGTCTTGCAATCCATAGGCTCTAATCGTGTTGAGTAAACCGATGCCGCGCCCTTCTTTGTTCAAGTCAAGCAGAACACCGCGTCCTTCCTTTTGAATGATCTCCGACGCCTTATGGACCTGATCCCGGCAATCGCAGCGCAAAGACCCCAAGGCATCGGCCGTGAGACAGCCC
>CAYNLM010000021.1:0-33899 GCA_964398045.1 uncultured Nitrospira sp.
GCTTCAATCCTGCTTGAGGAGGATGAGCCAGTTCGCTGATCAGTCCGGCCAGCATCGTCACACGCTCCTGTTTTTGCGCCATGGTGCCGAGTTTCTGGTGGAACGTCACCCCACCCAGCTTCTTGGTCCGCGCTTCCAGTTTCACTTTTCGATCTTCGTCAAAGAAGAACTTGGCGTCGGCCAATCGGGCCGCCAGCACCCGCTCGTTGCCCGCCCGAATCAGCGACATGTCTTTCAATTGAATGTTGGCGACGGCAATGAAGTGCGGAGCCAGCTTGCCCGACTTCTTGTCGCGCACGGAAAAGAAGCCCTGATGTTCCTTCATCGAGGTCATGAGGATTTCCGAAGGAACCGCCAAATATTCGGGCTTGAAATTTCCAATGAGGGCATACGGCCACTCGGTCGTATAGACGGCCTGAGCGAGCAACGCCTCATCCGCGTTCAGTCCGACTCCCGCCTTGGTACAAAGACGATCGAGTTGCTCTTCGATGGCAGTCCGTCGGCGTCCTGGATCCACCAGCACTCCATGCCGCTCCAGCCCCTGACTGTAGCTCTTGAAGTCATGCACCGTGACAGGCTTCCCGCCGCCCATGACGCGATGTCCATAAGTCCGATTGCCGGCCTTGATCCCTGCGGCTTCGACCGGCAACACACTCCCCGCAAACAGCGCGACCAGCCACCGCACCGGCCTCGCAAACCGCACTCCCGCCTCGTTCCACTTCATCGCTTTCGGGAACGACAATGTGCCGACCAACTGGGGCAGGAGTTCGAGCAAGAGCGACTTGCTGGGACGCCCGGCATCTTGCTTGACGGCAAACAGGTATTCCCCCTTGGGAGTGGGACGGACTTGCAGACTTTCCACAGGCACGCCCTGACCCGCGGCAAAGCCGATGGCCGCTTTCGTGGGCTGACCACCCTGGTCAAACGCGACGGCCTTGGACGGCCCCATCGCTTCTTTCACGACCGCCGCTTGATGCAGGGCGAGTCCTTCGACGACCAACACCAGCCGGCGGGGCGTCCCGAGCGATGTGACGGACTCGAATGACAGCCGCGCTTCCGTAAGAAGGCGTTCGGCATGTTCTTTCAAGGATGCCAGAGCCGGAGGGATAAACTCATAGGGAAGCTCTTCCGTCCCGATTTCGAATAAGAGTTCGCCGGTGGCTGACGAAGGCGCACGCTTCTGCTTCGCCTTGCTGTGTGATGATGGCGTCATAGTGATGAGATTAGCGGTGAGAGCGGACCTTCAGGCGAGGGCCGGTCGTCGTTGCCTGTCGTTCCATGAGCGGATGATCCATGGCGGCGCGCTCCTCGATGTAGCGCTCGGCGCATTGCCTGGCCAGCGCACGCACGCGGCCGATGTACCCGGTTCGCTCCGCCACACTGATGGCCCCGCGCGCGTCCAGCAGATTAAAGACATGCGAAGACTTAATGCAGTAGTCGTACGCCGGCAGGGTCAGGCGCTTGTCGGTGTGCCCCAGCAACCGCTTACATTCGGCTTCGTACGACTGAAAGGCGTTCATCAGCATATTGACGTCGCCTTCTTCGAAGTTGTAGCGAGAGAATTGGACTTCTGTTTCATGATGGATATCGCCGTACCGGATCGTATCGGTCCAGGCGAGATCAAACACGTTATTGACCTCCTGAAGGTACATGGCGATCCGCTCCGTTCCGTACGTGATCTCGCCCGTGATGGGACTCAACTCGATGCCGCCGATTTCCTGAAAGTAGGTGAATTGAGTGATCTCCATTCCATCCAGCCGGACTTCCCAGCCCAGCCCCCAGGCTCCTAACGTGGGCGATTCCCAATCGTCCTGGATAAAACGAATGTCGTGTTGCTTGGGATCAATCCCCAGCTGAGCCAGGCTTTCCAAGTACAGTTCTTGGATATTGCCGGGGGACGGTTTCAGCACCACTTGGTACTGATAGTAATGCTGCATGCGATTCGGATTTTCGCCATAGCGGCCATCGGTCGGACGGCGACAAGGCTGCGGATAGGCCGCCCGCCAGGGCTCCGGGCCGAGGGATCGCAGAAACGTGGCAGGATGGAATGTTCCTGCTCCCATTTCCAGATCATAGGGCTGGTGAATCACACAGCCCCGATCAGCCCAAAATCGATGCAACGTCAGAATAAGGTCTTGGTAATTCACGATCCTGTCATCTGTTCCGGAAAGGTTGACTAGCTGTTTAGAGACGTCCTCTCAAAGGAGTTGCCAAGCTAGCAAGAATGCTTTTGTACTGTCAAGAAACATTCCTTCTAGGATCAATGGCTTGCATGGATTGAACGAGGCTGCCATTCGTTGGCTATCACCCCGGAACATGATCCTCTTCAACATCCGACTCTTGACGGAGCGAGGCACGCTCCTCTATTGTTCAATTTTCTTGATTAACTCACTCGGCATTGATGAACCTCTCGAAGAAAAGTGAATATGGGCTTCGCGCTCTGCTTGAGCTGACGCTGGCTTACGGGCAATCCACTTTGCAGCGCCATGATATCGCCGCTCGCCAACACATCCCCGTCGAGTTCCTCGAACAAATTCTCCTGGCCTTGAAACGGGCCGGGCTTCTTTCCAGCCGGCGGGGCATGAAGGGCGGCTATACGCTGATCAAGCCGCCAGACCACATTACGCTCGGCCAAGTCATTCGGATCCTCGATGGCCCGCTTGCTCCAATCGGCTGCGTCAGCAAGACCGCCTATCAAAAATGCGCGGACTGTCCTTACGCCGACAAGGCACGGTGCCCCGTGCAACAAGTCATGGGCGCCGTACGTGATGCGATCGCCGGCATCCTCGATCACTACACCCTGGCCGATTTCGCCTCGGGCCATCCCAAAGGATAACCATGGACCAGATCGTCCTTGTGCTGATTACCCTCGTCGCGGCCACCGTCAACGGTGCGCTCGGCTACGGGTTTTCCTCAATCACCGTTCCGGTGGCTCTGCTGTTTTATACGAATCGCATTTTGAATCCGGCCTTGGTGCTCGTCGAGCTCGTCATCAACAGCTACGTGTTGTTCATCAACCGAAAAAGCATCCCGAACGTATGGCGGCGTGTCGCGCCCATCCTCATCGGCCTCGTGCTCGGCATCGGCATCGGCAGTTACATTCTGTTTCTCGTGCAGCCCGCCTGGATCAAGTTCATCACGTACTTTTTTCTCCTCCCCTTGATCCTGCTGCAAGCAGCCGGCATCCGAAAACCCATCCAAGCCGAAAAGGCCATTGCCGTTCCATTTGGAATGGGCATCGGCACACTGTACTCGGTCACGACGATCTCCGGTCCTCCGCTCGCGCTCCTCTTCAATAACCAAGGCTATGCCAAACAGGATTTTCGCGCCGCCTTGGGGGTCATTCGCGTAGCCGAGTCATCACTCACCGCGATTGCCTATGGCTTTATCGGATTCTATAGCGCAGGAAGCATGGAGATCATTCCGTATATCATCCCCAGCGTCCTACTCGGCATTCCTCTAGGGACCTATGTCATCCGATGGATGGAGCCGGAAACCTTCAGACGCATCTGTATGGCGTTCGATGCCTTGATCGTAGGGTTTGGATTATCGCGAGTGTTGGTCGAACTCAAATTGGCTTCTCCCCTGACAACCTACAGCATCCTATCGATCGTAGTTGTTCTGAATGCGTTCCTGCTCTACCGATTTTTTAGAGGACGAGCGAGCCCATCCCCCTCCGGGTGACTTTGTAGTTGACCTCACTCCCTGTGCAGGCAGAAGCCTGCATCCCTGATCACTCCATTCTTTGAGCTTTTTCTTCATCTCTCCTGCATGACTGCAGGTGAGACCCTTCACACCCATTTCCTACTTATTTCCACTTTTCAGTTAACTTAGCAGAATATAAAGCATTTTACCCACACTCTTCCTGGCACCTGCCTTGCTGGGGGTTTCCCCTAGCGAGAGAGGAATTAATGACTCTGTTTATTACCCTGATCACTTTTGCCGTGGCCCTGAGTACGCTGGCCGAACATTTACCCAACACCCACTACAGGTAGATTCATGAACAATCTTCTTCGTTTCATGACTTCCATGATGGCAGTCGGCATGTTTCTCTCCTTGACCGGATGCGGCGGTAGTGATGGCGGACCGGCCGTTTCCAGCTCGGCCACACCCACAGGGGCCACGGCCTCGCTGCAATGGGACCCGGTTCAACCCGCAGCCGGAGAACCACCGATACTGGGATATTATATTCACTATGGCACCCAACCGACCAACCAGCCGGGTTCCTGTTCTTATCAAGACTCAACTTATGTTAGTGCTCCCAACGGAACGGTGACCGGCCTGAACCGAGGAACCCGCTACTACTTTGCCGTCAGCGCTTACAATGGTGCTGAAAGTGGCTGTTCCAATGAGGTATCAACAGACACTTAAAGTCGTGGGCCTGCACGACTTGCGTGCCGGGGGTCGCCCTCTCTCCTCCTGGATCCAAGGCATCCATAAACCCGATATTTTCATTTTGGGGACAAAGCGGACATTTCTAAATTGGGTTGACAAGTCCCGATCCCTCCTTCATTGACTCCCTCCATACGTTTTGTTAGCCTCAATCCCCGCCGCGTTGCTACCGATAGCATACGGTGCGAGAAACTCGGTAGCATCTTGAGTAGATCATCCCGAAAGGAGTTTCGATGCCCAGCTCGACCGCTTCGCCCGACATCCTGACCGCACTCCATAACAAGGCGACTGAACTTCGTATCGACAGTGTCCGCGCCACCAGCGAAGCCGGCAGCGGGCATCCGTCCAGCTGCTGTTCGGCAGCCGATATCGTGGCGGCCTTGTTCTTTTCCGTCATGCGGTACGATCCGAAAAACCCGAAGGCTCCGAACAGTGATCGCTTCGTCCTTTCGAAAGGGCACGCGGCTCCTTTGCTGTACGCAGCCTGGGCGGAAGCCGGGTTATTCCCCAAGAGCGACCTGTTAAAGCTGAGAACGTTGACTTCTGATCTCGAAGGGCATCCCACTCCGCGTCTCTCGTTTGTCGACATGGCGACCGGCTCGTTGGGCCAAGGGTTGCCCGTCGGCGTCGGCCTCGCGCTCAACGCCAAGTTCGTCGACAAGCTGGACTACCGCACGTATGTACTGATGGGCGACGGAGAATCCGTCGAAGGATCGGTCTGGGAAGCCGCGGAAGTCGCGCGCCATCACGGGCTGGATAATCTCTGCGCCATCGTGGACGTCAATCGATTGGGTCAGAGCGATCCCACCATGTTGCAACACGACATGGAGGCCTACCGCTCCCGTTGGGCGGGATTCGGGTGGCACGCGCTTATTGTCGATGGGCACGATCTGTCTGCGTTGCTGGCCGCGTTCGATGACGCCGCAAGGACGACGGGTACACCCACCGTGCTCCTGGCCAAGACCTACAAAGGCCGGGGCGTATCGTTCATCGAGAATCACCTCGGCTGGCACGGCAAGCCACTTGCTAAGGGAGAAGAAACTCAAAAGGCGCTCGCAGAATTGACTCAGCAGCTCAAGCCGAACGGTACCCCTCAGCCAATCAAGAAGCCCACAGCGCCGTCCCCAGCTCAGGTCACCATCGACCAGCTTCCGCCTCCTCCCTACAAACAGGGAGACACAGCCGCCG
This sequence comes from uncultured Nitrospira sp., assembly GCA_964398045.1. Lineage (GTDB taxonomy): Bacteria > Nitrospirota > Nitrospiria > Nitrospirales > Nitrospiraceae > Nitrospira_D. The sequence goes on from CAYNLM010000021.1 coordinate 5,581, forward strand.
CCCGCGAAGCATTCGGCGTTGCGCTGGAAGCACTCGGCGCGGTGAATCCTCTGGTGGTCGGCCTGGATGCCGACGTGAAGAACTCGACCTACACCGAAAAATTCGGCAAGAAATTTCCGAGCCGGTTTTTCGAGAATTTCATTGCCGAACAAAATATGCTCGGCGCCGCAGCCGGCCTCGCCGCGTGCGGGAAGATTCCGTTTGTGGCCACGTTCGCGGCGTTTTTTACGCGGGCCTACGATTTCATCCGCATGGCTGCGATCAGTCAATCCAACATCAAGCTCGTCGGCACACACGTCGGCGTGAGCATCGGTGAAGATGGTCCGTCCCAGATGGGCTTGGAAGATATTGCGATGATGGCCGCACAACCGGGCATGGCGGTGCTCTACCCCTCGGATGCCACCTCGACCTATCGCCTGGTCGAAATTGCCGCCAATCATAAGGGCATGGTCTACCTTCGAGCGGGCCGCCCGAAATCGCCGGTGCTCTATGGCCCGGACGAGCGTTTCCACATCGGAGGCAGCAAAGTGGTGCGCCAGAGCGCCGCCGACCTCCTGACCATCGTCGCCGCCGGAGTCACCCTGTTTGAAGCGCTCAAGGCCCACGACCAATTGAAAGCATTCGGCATTGCCGTCCGCGTCGTGGATCTCTACAGCATCGCGCCCATCGATCGTGCGACGCTCATGGATTGCGCCCGCACCACCCACAGGCGTATGCTGACCGTCGAAGACCATTACGCGCACGGCGGATTGGGCGATGCGGTGCTCAGCGCGGTCGGCACCGAAGGCATTAAAGTCCATAAACTTGCCGTACGGGCTATCCCCCATAGCGGGAAACCGGACGAACTCATCGACCACTTCGGGATCGGGGCACGGTCCATTGTCGAAACGGCCAAGCAAATCATCCGGTGAACCCGCGAGTTCCCCGCACCACGACCGGCTCGACGGTATTCCTCTCCTCAACATCCTGAGCGGCCAGGACCGCCAGCGCGTGCTTCATGAACTCACGGAAGTCCGCTACGGAAAGGGCAATTTCATCTTCCGCGAAGGCGACCCCACTGAGTACTTCCACATCGTGAAGGAAGGCATAGTCAAGTGCGTCAAATCGACCCCGGACGGGAAAGAGTGCACGCTCAAGATGCTGATGCCGGGCGATCTCTTCTGCTGCGACGCCGCCGCCTTTGACGGAACCTTCCATCCGGGTACCGCCCAACCGATGGGCGACGTCAGTGTCCTCCGCATGAGCAAGAAAGCCTATTTCGAGATGCTGCGGCGGAGCCCGGATGCCGCATTGGAAGTGATCAAGTACCTGGGCAACCGCTTGAACGAAGCGCAAGAGAAAGCTAAGATTCTCGCACTGGACCGAGCGGATCAGCGATTGGCCGCGTTGCTGGTCGATCTCGCCGTACGCGGCGGTTCTCAAGATCCTCAGGGAATCAAGCTGTTGATGCGATTCACTCGCCAAGACATGGCAAATATGGTGGGCACCACGACCGAGACCGTCATTCGAATCATGAGCCGATTCAAGCGAGATCATTTGGTCGCAGGAACGGCGAATCGACTTGTGATTCTCAATCTGGGAAAGCTCAAAACCCTCGCCTCCACATAATTCGTTTCGTACTCCTGCGCCTCCGACCCGATCAAACTATTTTCACAAACATGACATAGATCATGTTTTTATTCTTCTCCCTTTCGTATCCTACGACACTACGATACGCGGACATGTTGCTCGGATCGTTGGCGACGAGGAGTTCGTCACTCTTTTTCCCAAGCTTATCGATACATTCACAATCAAGAGAAGGAGAGCGCTCATGTATACCATCCGTTCACGCCGATTCCTCACCCTCATGACAGGAGTCGGAATCTCGATCCTTTCGGGTGTCGCCGCGTCGGCATCGCCCGCCATGGCCAAAACTCACGAGATCGCGATGACTGCGGTGGAAACCGACGTGGTGATCGACGGCGGGGGAGAGAAATACGCCGCATGGACTTTCAACGGCACCGTCCCGGGCCCGGTCGTTCGCGTGACTGAAGGCGACACCATTAACTTCACGCTGACCAATCCCGCCACGAATAAGAATCCGCACGCCATGGACTTTCATGCCGCCGAAATCGACTTTCTTAAGAACTATCGGGCAGTCAACACCGGTGAAACGATCAGTTACACCTTCGTCGCGAAGAAGCCCGGTATCTTCTTCTACCATTGCGGCGCGCCGCCCATGATTCAACACGTCGCGCGCGGCATGTTCGGCGCCATCATCGTGGACCCCAAGGACGCCAAGGCCTGGGCCAAAGCGGACCGGGAGTATGTGCTCATACAATCGGAGTATTTCAAGAATCCCGGCGATGTGCAGGCCATGTTCGACCGGAAGTTCGATGGAGTCATGTTTAACGGCGGCATTTTCAAGTATCATCCGTTCGTCACAGGCGGCGGCAAGCTGGATGCGAAACCGGGCGAGCGCGTCCGCATTTATTTCGTCAATGCGGGGCCGAACGAATTTTCCGCCTTCCATCCGATCGGAGAAATTTGGGACAACGTCTATGAAAGCGGCAATCCGTCCAACAAGCTGACCGGCGTGCAAACGTATGTGGTGGGACCGGGCAGCGCAGCCACGTTCGATGTCGTCGTCGAGTCGGCAGGAGCCTATCCATTGGTCACACATTCACTGACGGGCGCATTGCGGGGAGCAATCGCCGTCCTCTTGGCCTCTCCCGACGCCAAACCGGCGCCGTTGATGCCGATGGTGCCCTGGAAAGTCACGACCCCGCAGACGGAAATTACTCCGGTTCCGGTTCAATAGCCGTCTACTGCCGGTGGGACCAGCAGGGTCCCACCGGCCTTTTGCCGCGCACCGACATGCCCCTCCATACAATCACCAGACTGACCATACTGATCGCAGCAACCTTTATCGGGCATCATCAGGTCGCGGCAGGATCGAGCATCGAACGTGTGACGTTGATGCTTGCCGGGACCGGCTGCCAGAGAGTCCCTCAAGATGTGGAAGAAGCGCTGATGCGTCTGGCGGGAGTGCGGGCGGTCGATTCAAGGAGTATTCCGGGGCATGTGCTCGTCGACGTCGACCATGGCCGTGTGACCGCACAGCAATTGGCGGCCGAGGTTGATCGATCGGCGGGCAGCGACGGCCTCTGTCGAGCCGGTGTCATGGAGTCCTGCATCACGGCGGCTCCGATGACCCGTCATGTGGACTTCGCGCCCGATACGCGTGGCGACTCCCGCTGACAACGCCATGGCGACAGGCGGACCGGGAAATGGACCAGTCATGGCCGGCCTTCGCGTCTGCCTGTGCGCGATCGGCCTCTTCTTCTGTGCTCCACCCCTTGCCGACGCGCAAGAGGCTCTCCTCGAAATCCTGCCGCTCCGCCCCTTCAACTTCGACGTGGCGCTGCGCCAACAGACGTTCGCCCCGAACGACCGCGAGGTGACCTTGCAGGCCGGGCTGACTGCTCTGCGATATGCCGACGGTGAAGTGCGCATCGGCTACCAGTATTTCAGCATCCACACGCAGGACTTCCGAACCGATCAGCACGCGGTGTTTTTCAATCCGCGTTGGAACAATGTACTGGACCTCCTCGACTTCCCGGCCTCCATGCCGATCGGACGCCTGCTGAAGCATATGTTCTTCGGCCCGCTCGAAGACCGAGCGATTCCTTATGTCGGCGCGCTGGTGGGCACGGTCCTCTCGGTGGAAGGTCGCGCCTCGCCCGGCCTGCTGTACGGCGGCCAAGTCGGTGTGCGCTTTCCCGTCGCCCGCGGGATCTCGCTCGATTTGAGTCTCCAGTTCACGCAATATGACGTCACGTTTCGAGGACAACCGGGAGAATCGCAGCAATGGCTGTTCTTAACCGGCATCCGGTATTGAGCCGCTTGTGTGCAATCCTCAGTGTCCTGCTCCTGCAGGGCTGTGGCCTCATCATCGATGCCGTCAAACTCGTCTATCCGCTGACCACGAATCAGCTCGATACAATCTGCCGCCGAGGTCACGTGCAGGTCGGGATGGCCGTCGAGCCGTTTCGTCCGTTTGTATTTCCCGCCGTATGGACCGACGAGGGCGCTCGGGTGACCGGACTGGATGCGGAACTCGTCCGAATCGTGAGTGATGCCCTCAGCGTCCACTGCGGAACTCCCGTCATTCCGGTGTTGCATCTGGTCCGATTCCGGGATCTGTTTCTGCTCTTGAACGAAGGTCAGTTGGATTTCTTTGTCTCCGCCGTGGCCGCCGGTGTGCCGTCGCCCGCTCGTTCCGGCTTCGCCTATTCGACGCCCTACTTTTTCAGTGGAGGCATCAGCGGGATCGCAACACGGCCGGACATCATCGAGGCGGTCCATGCCCGTCTTCCCATCGGCGCCATAACACACTCCCGTGCACACCTGCTGGATGGCTTGACCATCGCCGTACAAGACGGGACCGCCGCGCATCTCTATGCCGAGGCGGTCTTGAAGCCCGGACGCCTCATCGTCTGTGATTCGCTGCCGGCCGCGTTCGAGTACGGAGAGACCGAAGACGCAGCAGCCATCGACGTCATCCTCGGCGAGAAGCCGGTCCTGGAGTTCGTCGTGAAGACGACGCGGCGCAACTGGCGTCTGCTGACGCGCGAGCAAGATCGGCCGTTGCTGTTCACGAATGCCGATTACGCCATCGTGATGGCGGAAGAAAGTTACGCGCTGCGCTGGTTCGTCAACGACGTTATCTTCCAACTCGTCGAAGCCGGACGCCTCGCCGCCATGCGGCAGCGGTGGCTCGATGACCCCTACGCCTACCCGCGCCGCGCTTCCCTGGAAGGGCTGCCCTTCGATGTCAACAAGATGCCGGCGCACTATGCCCAGGGCACCTGTCGGGAAACGTCTCCGCGTTAGTACCGTCATTGCAAGGAGGATTTATGCGGCATCCCATCCTATCCGTTCTCATCGTTCTGGCCCTTGCGCTCCAAGTGTCTTCCGTCTCCGCCTCGCCGACGGAGCAGCTTCGCGCCGAAGCCGAAGAGACGGCCCGGCTCTTGGCGAAGCTGCTGCAAGCCGGCCGGTTGGTGATCGAGCAGAATCAAACCTTGATCGACGATCCGCATCGCGGAGAGAAAGGATTCACGCCGGAGGTCTTTGCCCAACAGCTCCGCGAAGAGTTCCGCAAGAGGACCGGTATCGATCTGAATACGTTGTCCACCAAACAGGCACAGTTCGGTCTCCCTCCGCTGGCTCGAGAACTCCTGCCGGGGTTGATCGAGGCGAGCAAAGAAGTCGTCCGCGACGCGCAGGTCGTCATCAATCAACGCGGGATCGGATACAAGAATTTTATTCCCGCGACCTACGGCAGTCAGGCGGCGGCGCGTTTTTCAAAACGGTCGCACGTACAGCTCAAACAGACGGCCATCCAGCCGCGCAATCCAAAAAATGAACCGGACGAGTACGAGCGGTCCGTGCTGCAGTGGCTCTCCGGCAGGCCGAACAGCGAAGCGTATGTGAGCGAGCTGACGGAATCGGGCAAGACGCTTCGGGTGATAATGCCCATCTATTATCTGCCGGAGTGCCTCGCCTGCCACGGCGGCCCCAAAGGCGAATGGGATATTTCCGGCTATCCGAAGGAAGGCGCCCATGAAGGAGACCTGGCCGGCGCAATCAGCGTGCGGATTCCGCTGGAGCGGCACTAGCGGCCTCGCTGCTATCTCGCGCTTCACGCTTCACGCATAACGTTTCACGATCTTCTAATACACCACCGCCGGGCGGTTGCCTTTGATCACCAGCATCAGCCGCTTTCGCTTCAAGGGCCGGTCGGGATCGCGTGTGTAATGGGAAAGATCCTCCGACACCTCCACGTCGCTCAGTGGAATGGAGAGCTGCTGCCGCATGTGCGGCACGGTGGTTTCCAGCGCGAGGTCCACTAACTGCTCGCTGCAGCCCGTGATTTCGGCGTTGAGATCGCGTTGATCATCGAACTGCACGGTGACCCGTTCCTCCGGATCGATCCATGTGCGGATGATCGCCGCTTTTTCCGCATTGCTCAGCATCGCCTCATGCTCCATCGCTCTCCCTCCTCAAGCCGCCCGATAGCTGTCCGCCGATTTCGTTTCGACCCGTTCGACGACGCGGGATCCGATCACGGCTCCCCAAATTGTCGCGCCGAGCGAGAGCACGCCTCCGATCGCGACGAACCAGGCGACGGATGAGATAACGTTCGCCGACAGTAAGGGTTCCGATCCCGTCGCACCGACTCCCATGGTCGTGCTGGGCGGCAGGAACATCAGCACAAACGTCAAGGCGCCCCAAAGAACCAGACCGTGAAACAGACCTTCGACGTAGCGGGATGAATCCGACCCCCAGGCCGTCACGTAGCCCCCGATGAACGAGGCTGCGATCCAGGCCAGACCGCTCCAGAGCAAAAGGCCCACAGCGGCGTTGCCTTCTTCCACCGTCTCCTTCCCGAGCAGCGCAACCCCAAGACCGAAGGCAGTCAACACGATATGGATGCCGAGCGCGACGAAGAGGCCGGCGCCGACCGCCGACCAATGGAAGACCGGCAACCTTGAGCCTTCACGAAATTGTGCAATAGTCATGATGTTGCTCCCTTTTCATCCTGAAAGAAACCGCTGAATGCAGAAGCGATCTCGACATCACGCATGACGCATGCTCCATGCCATCATAACGGATTGAACTCCTGGACATTCTTTGGGTCAAGTACTGGGTCAAGCATGAGTTGTCTTGTCGCCGAGGGCAACCTGTCCTTCGTAGTCTGTTGCGCAACCATCTTCGAGCGAATCCGCACGGCCCGCTCAGATTGAATCCACACAAGGCTGCTGCAAGTCGACGGCTCACCATTTGTCCTGAATAACTGCCATCCCCGAATCTCACTCTGAAATTACGCTCCCATCCATATCATCGTCGCGCCGCGTATCCATATCGCGACTGGCCTCGAAGTTGCTGTTGCTCCTAGACGAATCAATGAACGCCTACATCTACCGGAATGGAGCCACGTCATGGATTATGTGAAGCCGCAGGAGATCGTGACGGACATGGTGAATACGGGCACGTTGAAGTTGGACCTCCCGGTTCGTCATCTCTTGATCCGCGGCGCGCTGGCCGGCGCCTATCTCGGCGTCGCCACCAGCATGGCGGTGACCGCGGCGGTCGAAACCGGCAGCTGGCTCGTCGGCTCGCTGCTCTTTCCCTTCGGACTCTGCCTGGCGGTGTTGCTCAAGACGGAAATCATTACCGGAAGCTTCGCCTTGCTGCCCTGTGCGACGGCTGATGGCAAGGCGAATGCCTGCGTGAGCCGGGTGCTGACGAACTGGGGCTGGGTCTTCCTCGGCAATCTGATCGGCAGCACGCTGTACGCCACGCTGTTGGCCATCGTGCTTACGACCGCAGGCGATGCCGGGTTGTCCGCCACCGGCACGAAGCTCGTTGCGATCGCCGAAGCCAAAACGAATTATTACGCCTCGCACGGCTCGGCCGGCATGCTGACCGTGTTCACCAAGGGCATTCTCTGTAACTGGATGGTCAGTCTCGCCGTGGTCTTCGCCTTTGCCACGACGTCGTTGTCGGGAAAGATTCTGGCGATTTGGGGACCGACGGTGTTGTTCTTTTCGCAAGGCTTCGAGCATGCGGTCGTGAACATGTTCGTCATTCCCGCCGGCATTCTCCTTGGCGCCCATGTGACATTGACGGACTGGTGGCTCTGGAACCAAATTCCGGTGACCCTCGGTAATCTGATCGGCGGCATGCTGTTCACCGGTCTCGCCATCTATTTTACGCATCGGCCGGCTCAGTCCCTGCCTGCGCCGCAAGTGGCCGTGGCTCCGCCAGCGGCGAGCGATGAACGCCCGCGCTATTCTCCATCTTTTTGACGCATGCCTGAACCCATGTTGGATCTCGAACACACGCGCCTCAGAGGATGGCAATTTGTTCTCTTCAATCTCGTCTTAGGCCTCGCCCACATGGTGGTGCTGTTCAACGCCGGCTCCTACGTGGCGCTGCTGCCGCACGCCGCGGGCGATCTGGGCGGCGTCCTGCCGAGCTTCGGAACCTGGGCACAGACGGATTTCCTGATCGCGCTGGCCATCGCCTTTCCCATCGCCCGCTGGCTCTCCTGCCGTTATGGAGAATCGCGCGTTTTCGTCGGGGCCTTCATCGCCTATGCGGCCGCATCGGGCCTCTGTGCCATAGACAGCAGCATCACGACATTCGTGCCGGCCCGCATTCTCCTCGGCTTCGCCGGCGGTGTCACGCTGCCGCTGGGACAATCACTCTTATTGAAGGAATATCCGGACCGGTTGAAGTCAATGGGTCTGGCGATCTGGGGGCTCTTTACCTTGATGCCGTTTACGCTCGGGCTCGCCACGGGGGGCTGGATCGCCGATGAGCTGGGTTGGCGCGCGCTCTTCGGCTTGAACATCCCCTGCGCCCTGTTGATCGCCGGCCTCACCGCCGCCCTGCTGTACGGACGCACCTTCGAGCCGCGCTGCGAACGGTTCGACCTGGTCGGCTTTCTGTTGCTGGCCGTCATCTTCGGCGGCCTGCAGACGATTTTGAACGAAGGGAACGACTTTGATTGGTTCGATGATCCGCTTCTGCGCGGCATGTTGCTGCTGGTCATCATCGCCGTTCCCGTCTGGATCGTGTGGGAACTCGGCGAACGCCAGCCCGCCGTCGATCTGCGGCTGTTTACGCATCGAAATTTCACGATCGGCCTGCTCTGTCTGGCGCTGGGATTCTTGTCCATTCAAGGGCTGCTCGCGCTCTTCGTGGTTCAACTGCAAACATTGATGGGCTATTCGTCCACGCTCGCCGGCATGGTGTTCCTCCCCATGATTCTGTTGGGCGTGCCGATGATCGTGATCATGCATGAAGTCGCCAAGCGGCTGGACGTCCGACTCCTGGCCAGCCTTAACGCCGCAGGGTTCGCCGCCACGTTTTATTGGATCGGCCTTTTCGATGATCCGCAATCCTACGATCAAATTTTCTGGCCGATGGTCATTGAGGGCGTCTTCCTCGGCTCGTTCTTTACGCCGCTCACGGTGCTGACCCTGCATGGGCGGTCCGGCGAGCAAATGCTTCGCGCTGCCGAGGCGGCGAATGTCTTCCGCATTGCAGCCGGCGCGCTCGGTATCACCTGGCAAGGCGTGGTCCTCTTCAGGCGCCTGCCCTTCCATCAATTGCAGCTCAGCGATCATTTCGGAGGGCGCGCGTCGGCCTCCTACGACGCCCTGCAGCAGGTGACGGCGAAGCTTCAGAACGCCGGCTTCGACCCGGCCATGATTCAGCGCAAGCTGCAACTGGTCATCAAGCAACAAGCCGGGATTCTGGCGTTGAACGACGCCTTTCTCCTGTCGAGCTATCTCTGCATGGGCTTGGCCGTGCTGGTCTGGTTTGCGCAGTCCAGCCACGTGCCGGTGTTGAAGCCGATGGAAGCCGTGCGGGAGTTGCAAGCGGAAGAGATGATGGAGCAACCATGATGGACGCGCTTCGATCCATGACTCGTTGCCTCACATGCCTTTTCGTGCCCGCACTGACGGCGGCATCCGGCTGTGCCTGGATTCCCAAAGGTGATCCTCCCGCCGTCTATTTGGATCCGCCTGAGCTGAAGGAAACCCTCGCCGAAGTGACGAACCGGCTGCAGCAGTGGCCGGAAGACCGCTGGTGGGAGCAATTCAACAGTCCTGAACTCAACCAGTTGATGGAGACGGCGCGGCGCGACAATCCGGGGCTCAAGGTGGCTTCCGCCCGATTGCGCGAAGCGCAAGGGCTCGTCCGTGTCGAGGGTGCGCGGCTGCTGCCCTTTCTGGAAGCCGATGCCTCACTCACCTACGAGCGTATTTCGCAACATGGCGTGTTCGCCGCCTTGAATCCCGAAGTGGCGGGCGCGCGCATTCTTCTGGGCGTCATCAATCCGTTGAGCTTCCGCTACGAGTTCGATTTCTGGGGCAAGAATCGCGCGACCATGGAAGCGGCGCTCGGGCAAGCCGCCGCCGAGGAAGCGGAGAAAGCCGAAGTCCGGCTCCGTTTGACCACCGGCATTGCCCGCGCCTACTTCCGCGGCCAGGCGCTCCATCGGCAGCTTGAATTAGTCCGTGCGATCGTGGAGCTCCGTCGCAATCTCCGGCAACTCGCCGAGACGCGGTTCAAGCTTGGATTGGACAACGAGCTGACGGTGAAACAAGCCATCGCGGAATACGAAGCCGCCGTCAAACGCCAGGCCGGCGTGCGCGACCAACTGGACGTGCAGCGCCACCTGCTCGCCCGGCTGGCCGGCAAGGGACCGGACGACGCCGGGCATCTGTTCACGCATTCGTCCGCCCTCATGCCCGAACAGGTTCCGGTGCCTGAGCATCTGTCGATGGGCTTGCTGGTCCATCGGCCCGATCTGGCGGCGGCTCTGTACCGGGCCGACTCGGCCGCACGGATGGTGAAGGTTGCGAAGACGCAGTTTTATCCGACGATCGATTTGACCGCCTTCGTCGGATTCAATGCGCTGACCCTTACCAAAGGCGCCGACAAGCTGGCGAACTTTCTGTTCTCCGGACAGAGCTTTTCCTACGGCGTCGCGCCGGGATTCCGCCTGCCGTGGTTTGAAGGCGGACGGTTGCGCGGCGAATTGGCCGTGCATCGGGCCGAATATGACGCGGCCGTCGAGCTCTATAACGACACCTTGCTCGGGGCCTTGCGCGAAGTCGCCGACAGCCTGAGCGCCTGGCAGGCCACCAGGGAGATGCTCGATTCGCACAAGCGACTGGTCGCGTCGTTGAGCGAGGACTGGCGCCTGGCCAAAGTCCGGCTGGTGACCGGGCTGGACGACGACCGTGAAGTGTTGCGCCACCGCTATCCGGTGCTCGAACAGGAATATGCGATGCGGGCCTTGGAAAGCGACCAACTGGTCGCCGCCGTCGATCTCATCGAAGCGCTCGGCGGGGGGTATCACAACCCGGACATCGAGAACAGACCGACACACCACGCGAGCTGAGCGATGAGCACGGCACATTCCGTCCCACCTCCGGCTCCCCAGTTGTACGCGGAATCGCTGCACGCACTACGCACTCGACGACTGCAGATCGTGGTCCTCGTGCTGGGCCTCGCCGGACTGGCCTATGTCGCCTATTGGTGGACCACGGCCCGCTTCTGGATCGAAACCGACAACGCCTATGTGACGGGCAATCTCGTTCCCGTCGCGGCTCAGGCCACCGGCATCATCACGCAGGTGCTGTTCGAAGAAACGCAGTTCGTCAACCGGGGCGACGTGATGATCCGTCTCGACGAACACGAAGCCTACGCCGCCTTGGGACGGGCGCGCGGGAGGCTGGGCGAAACCGTCCGCCGGATCAACTCGCTGTTCTTCACCAAGCGCCAATTGGAAGAGAAGCTGGCCGCACGCAGGGCCCGGTTGGACGTGATCCGGCACGACGTGGACCGCTATCGCCAGGCCTCGCCGAGCGGCGCGGTCTCGAAGCAAATTCTGCAGAACGCCGTCGATCAACTGCAGGCGTTGGAAGCCGACGTTCGGGAGACGCAGGCCGAATATGATGCGCTCGACGCCCAGATCGGCGGCACCACGGTGATGGAACATCCGGCCGTCGAACTGGCCAAGCACGAATTCATCAACGCGCATCTGGAATACGCGCGCCAGCAGATCCGCGCGCCGGTGTCCGGCTATGTCGCCAAGCGCAAGGCGCAGGTCGGCGATCGGGTGAAGCCCGGGGCGAACCTCATGACGATCGTGCCGCTGGATCACCTCTGGGTGGAAGCCAATTTACGGGAGACGGAATTGGGCGAGATCCGGCCGGGGCAACCGGCCGAGGTCCGCGTCGATCTGTACGGCGACAAACATACGTTTCACGGCACGGTGGAAGGCCTGGTGCCGGGAACCGGAAGCCCGTTTGCCTTGCTCCCGCCCGATAATTCGACCGGCAACTTCATCCACATCATTGAACGCGTGCCGGTCCGCATCGCCTTGCCGGCCGAGGAAATCCGCGAGCACCCGATCAGGCCCGGCTTATCCACCGTCACAAAAATCCGCGTGAGCGACCAGGGACAATCTGTGTGGTCTTCTCTCGCCAAAGCCGATACCGAGGAATATCAGACCGATGTTTATGGCGATGAGCTGACGAGCGCGGAATCGATGGCGCAAGGCGTGATCGCTGGCAACGTCATCGTGAAAAGCCCGGAATTCGGAACCGGGCAGGAAGCCTCGATCCATCAGCCGGTCGGATTGGATGAGCCCTATCCGGAGACGTTCTCGAAGGGCGATGTGCCGGCTGGACAAGACCGCCCCCTGAAGCGCCTCGAACCGAGAGACCATCCGCGGGAGTCGTACATTCCTCCGAGAAGCCCCGATCTCGGCTCCGCCTACTTTCCGCTCTCACCCTCGATCGGACCGGGCTCGTCGCGGCTCGGGCCGGACGCTGGGCCGAACGCCTCGCGGCGGCCCTTCTTGGGAGAGATGGACAGGAGACAGAAAGGAATTGAGAGTCAACGATAGGAACTGTCACTCATACCTTCTTCACGGATTCGGCGCAACGAAGACCAGGACCTTCAGCCGCTGGTCTGTATGGTTCTTCACTCCATGTTCTTCGCCCGCCGGAGCCATGGTACCCTGCCCCGGCCCAAGCACCTGCTTTTCTAAGCCGACTTGAAACGTCCCCAGCCCTTCGAGCACCAAGTACACCTTATCCTGCTCTCCGTGAACGTGGCCCTTCTGTTCCTGCCCCGGCTCAAAACAATAGACGTCGCAGAAAAACCGCTCCGTCTGAAAGATGTTGTTCTTCTTCATCTTCTCACTGCTAAACTGTTGATACTCTGACAGACTGATAACCTTCATCGAGACTCACTCCTTTTCACATGATGAATGATGTTCGCGGGTGACTACGGCAGGTGAGACAGCGCCTTTTGATAGGACTGTTTGAGCTCGTCGAGCGCGTCATTCACCCCCGACTTCACCTCAGCCCATTTCGCATTCGTGGCGGAGCGCAACTCGTCCAGCTTGTTCTTCGCCGCATCCTTTTTCTTTTCCAAGTCCGCGATGGATTTCTGCAGCTCCGCCCTGGTGGCCGCCGACGCCTCGCCGACCTTGCCTCTTAACGCGATGATCTGCTTCTGGATCGCGACCAACTCTCCATGCGCCTTCCGCTGGAACGCGTCTTTCTGTTGAGCCGTGTATTCCTTCGTCGCCTCGATCGTGTCGCGCGCTTCTTTGGTAATTTTTTCCGTCCCGGTCAGCTGATCGGCCGCCGGACTTTTGGAAGGAAGGGCCGCCATCCCGCCGAACACCATCACGACCGCCACGAGCGTCCTTCTCATGCGTATCCCCTTGTTCAGCCGGCTCATTTCCCCGCCGGCAAGGGCGAAGTATAATCCGCCCGGATTCCAAAGTCACGACAGCACGCCGCTTCATGTGCCCCCTAAACTTTCGACGCATACCAACCGACAAAGGAAGGCATCGGAAAGAACTCGACAGGAACCAACGAGGAGCCCATACCCGCTATGCCCCCTGACGCTCAATCCGCCACCACCCCGCTTGAGGAACTCGAGCAAGCCCTGGTGCAGAAGATCGAGAAGGGCGAAGTGGAACTTCCATTGCTGCCGCAAGTCGCCAGCCAAGTGATGGCGCTGACCTCCGACCCATCGGCCGACGCCGCCAAACTCTCTTCGTTGATTCATCAAGATCAAGCCTTGGCGGCGCACGTCTTGCGCATCGCCAATTCACCGGCCTACATGCCGCGCAGTCCGGTCGTGTCCCTCCAACATGCCGTGGCGATGCTGGGCATTAACCTGTTGTCCGAAATCGCTTTTACCGCCTCGCTCAAAAGCGGCGCCTTCCAAGTGCCCGGACATGAGGATGATGTGAAACGGCTCTGGCGCCATTCCCTCGCCAGCGGCGCCTTCGGCAAGGAAGTGGCCCGCGCCCGACGAGTCAACGTCGAAAGCGCCTATCTGTGTGGGCTGCTGCATGGAATCGGCAAACCGGTCGTCTTGCGGACCGTGGCGACCCTGGCACGCGAACACAAGATCCTAGTGGACAAGCCGACGTTCGGCATGCTGATCGAGGGCTACCATTCGCGCGTCGGCGGTCTCATTGCCGAGAAATGGGGGCTGCCCAAGCAAGTCGCCGAGGTCATCCATTATTACGGAGAGTACGACCACGCCGCGTCGTTCCGCCAGGAATGCATGCTCACCTGCGTCGCCGACCGGCTCGCGACTCATCTCCTGACGCCCGAGGACCTGCCGGAAGAGCAATTGCGCGATCATCCGGTGTTTGCAGGACTCAACCTGTATCCAAACGACATCGACCAGCTCTTGGCCGGCAAGGACAAGGTGCTGACGATGGTCAACGCGATGAATTTATGAGCACCCCGATCGCCTTTGACATCATCGTAATCGGCGCCGGACCGGCCGGCCAGAAGGCGGCCGTTCAGGGAGCCAAAGCCGGGAAGCGGGTCGCCTTGATCGAGCGCGAACGCGGCATCGGCGGCAGCTGCGTCTACCGGGGGACCATTCCAAGCAAGACGCTGCGGGAAAGCGCGCTGCATCTGGACCGGCTGAAACGAGCCGGCGCCGCCCTCGAGTTCAGCCTGAAACCGGACACGCAGATCTCGACGCTGCTGAGCCGCCTGGAAGATGTGGTCAAAACGCACGACACCTTCATGAGCAAGCAACTCCGCCGCAACGGCATTTCGCTCTTTCATGGACGGGCGCGCTTTCTCAACGATCGGATCATCGAGATGCAGGCCGTGGATGGAGCGCAGCAACAATTCACCGCCGGCTGTATTGTGGTGGCCACCGGTTCGCGGCCCAGAAATCCATCCGAGATTCCGGTGGATCACGAACACATTCTCGACAGCGACTCGCTCCTCTCGATGATCTATTTGCCCCGCTCGTTGACGATCATCGGCGGCGGCGTGATCGGCTGCGAGTACGCATCCATTTTTGCATTGCTCGGTGTCCACGTCACGTTGATCGATCGCGCGCCGGCTCCGTTGCAATTCATGGATCAGGAACTGGTCCAGCAGTTCGTTGAAAGCTTCGAACAACAGGGCGGGCATTACCTGGGGGATCAGAAGGTACAGGCGGTCCATTGGGACGGCGCGACACACGTCGTCACGACAGTAGGCGACGGCCGCACGATCAAGAGCGAAAAACTTTTGGTCGCGCTGGGACGGCAGGCGAACGTCGAAGATCTTAATCTGGGCGCGGCCGGCCTGATGGTCACGACCAAAGGCACGCTCGCAGTCAATCAGTTTTGCCAGACGGAGGTCCCTCACATCTATGCCGTCGGTGACATGGTCGGCGCTCCGGCGCTCGCGTCCAAAGCCATGGAGCAAGGCCGCCGCGCCGTCCGCCACGCCTTGAACCTCCCCGTCGGCGACGCGGCCTCCACCATTCCGCTGGGGATCTATACGATCCCCGAAATGGCCAGCATCGGATTGGATGAAAAAGGCGCCCGTGAGCGCTACCGAGAGCCGCTGATCGGCCGGGCGAAGTTTGAAGAAGTCGCCCGCGCGCAGATCTCCGGCACGGGGCACGGTTTATTGAAGATGATTGCCGACCCCTCGGGAGACCGCCTGCTCGGCGTACAAATCGTGGGAGACTCGGCCACGGAACTCGTCCACGTCGGACAGTCGGCGCTGCAACAGGGCGCCACCATCGAATCGTTCATCGACAACGTCTTCAATTTTCCCACCTACGCCGAAGCTTATCGCGTTGCGGCATTAGACATCCTCGGCCAAGTCGCCAAGCGCGAGACCGCAGCAGCGGCATAGCCCCCACCCTTTGACCGCGCGAGTTCATTTCAGATAGGCTCTCTCGACCGAGGTGCAATTTTCCGCCTCGCGAGAAAGCACCCATGAATCGCTCCGAACGGCGTCGGCAAGAGAAGATCCAGGGACGGACAACCCGTGGCCCTGATACCTTTGCCCTTCGTGCCCTGTTGGATGAAGGGAAACAGCATCATCAAGCCGGACGGCTGCCCGACGCGGAACGGTCGTATCGTCTCGCCCTCGAGATGGCGCCCGGCCATCCGGAGCCACTCCATTTGCTTGGCCTGCTCGCCTATCGCGTCAATCAGTTCGACCAAGCCATCGACCTCATCACTCAAGCGATTGAAGAAGCACCGTCCAATCCGCTGTACCAGTTCAACCTCGGAGTGGTCACGCAACGGGCTGGTCATAAGGAAGAGGCTGTCCGGGCGTATGAACGGGCGCTCGCGTTAAACCCCAAATACGTCGAAGCCCTCATCAATCTGGGAAACGTCCTCAAGGATCTCGGCCGTCTTGATCAGGCGATCATAGCCTATCGCAAAGCCCTGACCTTGAATCCAGGCCACGCGGACACACACAACAATCTTGGCGTGGCCCTCAAAGAACAGGGGCGGCTCGCCGCTGCGATTTCAGCCTATCGCGACGTCCTGCGCCTCAAGCCGACGCACTTGGAAGCGCTGAACAATCTCGGGCTGGCCTTGATGGAGGCCGGCTCGATTGACGAAGCCATCGCGTCGTTCCAGCGCGCATTGGCCGTTCAGCCGGCCTATGGCAAGGCGCTGTACAACCTCGGCATTGCGTTGATCTGGACAGGCGACCACCAACGCGCGATCGAGTGTCTGTCGCAGGCCGCTCAAGCCAAGCACAATCACGGGAAACCCGTCACCGAATCGGTGGTGTATCGTTCCCGGATCAAGCACGACATCGAGCAAGTCCGCTATCTCTTGACCCGGCAGTTGCTGGGGCCGGAGTCGATGGGCTATTTGCAATCATTGGAACAGTTGGATCGTGCGTTGTCGGCCCAATATCCGGACCGCAATCGCTGTCCCGTCGAGCCGGTCCAGGCCGCCTCAATCGCGCCGTCGTTCAATCGTTTTCTCCATCTCGCGGACTGCGACCGTCTTCCCAGCGGAGCGTTGCACGCGGGGTTGGACGTGGACAACGTCGAGGGCCGCTACCTCGCCAAGCAACCGGAGGTGACCTTTATCGACCAACTCCTCAACGAAGAGGCGCTGACATCGCTCCGACGGTTTTGTTGGGAATCGACGATATGGAAAAAGGATTACGAGAACGGTTACCTCGGCGCGTTTCTCGGAGACGGCTTTGCCACGCCTCTCTTGCTCCAGATCGCCGAAGAATTGCGGCTGAAATTTTCACGGATCTTCAAGCAGCACCGGCTGACCCAAGCCTGGGCGTTCAAGCAGGACAGCGCGCGGCGGGGTCTGAACATCCATGCGGACGCAGCCGCTGTGAACGTGAATTTCTGGATTACTCCTGACGAGGCGAATCTCGATCCCGAAAAAGGCGGGCTGGTGGTCTATGACAAGGAAGCGCCGCGGGACTGGAATTTCGCCGCATACAACAGCGATCAGAACAAGCCGAAGATCCTTGAGTGGTTGAAGCAGTCCGGCGCCCAGGCGATACGCATTCCCTACCGGGCGAATCGAGCAGTGGTGTTCAACTCCGACCTCTTCCACGAAACCGACGACATCCGATTCAAAGACGACTACCTCAGTCGACGCATCAACATCACACTGCTCTACGGTCATCGGCACCAGGACTGATTACTGCTAGCTGGCCTTCCGCAACCAATCCTGTTCTTCCGCCTCCGCCGGCTCTTCAAGCACAGAGGCCATGACTCCTTGGATTTGCCTTCGAATGGCGGTCGTCGCCAGCTTCATCGCGAGCCCGATACTGATCAACAGAAACACCAGGATCGGCGCCATGAGCCGAGCGGTCTCCATCAACCGATCCGTCGGCGCACGCAGCACAGCTCCCTCTTGAGGCAGCGCAAACACCAGCATGGCCCAGGCCAGGATGTCACCCTTCTCCTTCAACGGCTCCACCACCACGAAGACCGGCTGACCGGCTTGATCCATGGCTCGCTGCGCCACTTCACGATTCTGGCCTTTCCACGATAGCCACGTCGCGTCCTGTAATTTCTGCCCCACCTGAGCCTGGTTTTTGGCCGCCAGGATCATATTGTCACGATTCAGGATCATCAGGTCGCGCAGCCCTTCCTGTTCGACTCCGGCATCGACCAGATCTTGAACGCGGGCCACGTCCGTTTGAATCGCTCGACGGCTGAGTCCCGCGAACACTTGGCCGGCTGCAATCGCCTTCCGTTCGCCCGCCTGCGCGGCCGCTCGCTCCATCTCTTGCGCGAAAGACAAATCGTGGCGCTTGAGAGTGTAATACAGCATGCTGCCGATCACCAAAGTCGTCAATGCACTGATCACGATCGTCAGGAGGATGGTGTGTGTGGAGGAACCTCTATCCCGTTCGCCGCTCATATCGCCTCTTTCTGTGTTACGCACACATGGACACGATGATGCCTAGGCAGTCTGTCTCTGCTGATGCTCCCGCTGATAGGGCTCCAGTTCCAACTCTTTGACGACGTGCTGGAGCCTGGCCCACTCATCAGGCGTCAACGTGACAAACTCCAAGCCAAAACTGCCGTCGCGGTACCAGCGCACAATGCCTTGGCTCACATGAATCGGAGGCTCGTCGTGCGACACGTCAATGCGAAGCTGCAGCGCGGTCCCGGGCTTCACATCGATCATGCTGTACACGCGACACCCGCGGATAGAAAGGTCGCCGAGATTGCCCTCTCCGGAGACGACGTTGGCGGAGCTGAAAGAACTGCGGAAGTGAACGGGAAATCTGGGATGTTTCCGTTGTTCCATGCGGCTAGCCTCAGGACGGTGCGTTGCTAGCCTTTTATATTGCCAATCGGCCGTAATTCCGCCACTGTTTTTGTAATTCCCGCGCGATCGACCGATGCGACTACTTCCGAAATGTTCTTGTAGGCGAAGCCCGCCTCTTCGGCCAGACCCGACATCGATACGGCTTTCACGAGAATGCCCTGCCGCTTCATCTGTTGCTGAACCTGCTCGCCGCGAATCGTCTTCTTGGCCTGCGCCCGTGACATGGTACGGCCCGAGCCGTGCATCGTCGAGGCAAAGGTGTCGCGCATCGCCTTGTCCGTTCCCACCAACAGATAGGAGCCGGTTTCCATTGATCCACCGCAGATGACCGGCTGGCCCGTCGTTCGGAACCGCAACGGCAAATCGGGACTTCCCGGCCCCAGCGCCCGCGTCGATCCCTTGCGATGGACGACGAGTTCACCCTCCGGATAGCGTTCGACCTTGGCGATGTTGTGCGCCACGTCATAGACCAGTTCCATCCCCAGTTCCTCGGCCGACTTACCGAACACCGAAGCGAAGGCTTCGCGAATCTGATGCGTTATCACCTGCCGATTGGCAAAGGCGGTGTTGGCGGCGCAATTCATGGCGGCAAAGTAGTCCTGCCCCTCATCCGACTGAAACGGCGCGCAGGCCAACTGCTGATCCTTCACGGTGATGCCATAGCGCCGCATGGCCTTTTCAAATACCTTGAGATGATCGCTGGCGACTTGGTGGCCGAACCCGCGCGAGCCGCAATGGACCATCACCACAATCTGATCATGACCGGTGACGCCTAGGGCCGCGGCCCTCTCTTGATCAAACACGCGGTCGTTCTCGACGACCTGAACCTCCAGATAGTGGTTGCCGGCACCCAATGTCCCCAGCTGATTGATCCCGCGGCCGACCGCATGGTCGCTGATTTTGGAAGGATCCGCGCCGGCGAGACACCCGCCCTCTTCGATGCGCTCAAGGTCCTGATGCCACCCGAACCCTTTCTCAATGCACCAGCGGGCGCCGCCTCTCATGACCTCGTCGAAAGATGCTCGATTCAATCGGACGAATCCGCTGGAGCCGACGCCGGCCGGCACTCGGCGAAACAATTCCGTCATCAGCCGTTCAAGACGAGGCTGCACATCCTCGCGCGTGAGATCCGTTCGAATCAGCCGCATGCCGCAATTCACGTCATAACCGACCCCGCCCGGCGAGATCACGCCGGATCGGACGTCAAAGGCTGCGACGCCGCCGATGGGGAACCCGTACCCCCAGTGGCCGTCCGGCATGCACAGCGCATAGCGGCGGATGCCCGGCAGGCAGGCCACGTTCGTCACCTGCTCGAAGACGCCCTCATCCATCGCTTCGAGAATCGTCGGCGTCGCATAGATCCTCGCAGGAACCAACATTCCAGGCTTTTCCGAGGGAGCAATCTCCCACACCTCGTCCGAGATGCGAGTGACCGCCATGTGGGTGTTGAGTTTCATGGAAATGGTCTGTCTCGTCTGTTTGGTCTATCTGGTCTGTCTCGTCTATCTGGCCGCGTCACGCGTCACTCTCCATATCACACATCCAGCACCACCCGCGCCGTCCAACGGCCGTCTCGTTGTCGGAGATCATAGAGGTGTTTCGTCACACCCTTCACATCTGCTCTGAGTTCCTGCGTCGAGTAATTGACCGGCTCTCCCAAGAGCACGGCCTTGAGCTGCCACAGGCCATTCCTCTCTTGGGAAAGGGTGAGATCCGCCTTGCTGAACACCACACCGGCTGCATCCTTATAGTAGACCAGCTCAGACAGCCAATCGAACAGGAGCGCAGCCGGATCCTGATCCTCCAGGTCAATCTTCTGTTCCCATGTGGAACCGATCGTCCCGGGATCAGCCATCGCTTCGATCAGCGCGCCGGTCGCTCCTTGAAACAATTCCTGCAGCGAGTCGCCCACCGCCTCGAAGGCAAGATCCGCGACCGCGACGTCGTCGAGAATGCGATAGCTAGAGGACATGCGCGCCTTCGCTACAAAATGGACCGGCCTTCATAGGCCTTCGAGACACGGTGGTGAAAGAACGCGGGAGTCGGACTATCCGAGTTCGAAAACCTTGGGAAAGTCGGTGAGGTTGCGGCAGCCGTCTTTGGTCACGAGCACCATGTCTTCGATCCGCACGGCGCCCAGGCCGGGATAGTAGAGACCCGGCTCGACGGTCACCACGTGACCTTCTTGCAGGAGCGAACCGGTGCGGCTGATGCGAGGCGCTTCATGAATGTCCAAGCCGACGCCATGGCCGGTGCCGTGGAAATAGCCTTGCATCCTGCCGTTCACGAGGCCGGTCTTGTAGCCGGCTTTTTCGAAGCGGTCGCAGATTCCCTGATGGATCTTCATGCCGTCGGCGCCGTCTTTGATCTTATCGATCGCTTCTTCCTGCGCATCTTTCACCGCCTGATAGAGCCGCATGAGTTCGGGGCCGGCCGTGCCTCGAATCACCGTGCGGGACATGTCGGCAAAGTACCGGCTCATCGCCGATCGCGGGAACACGTCGAAGATAATACTATGGTCGGCCGGCAACGGCCCCGTGCCTTCATTATGCGGATCGCACGCTTGTTCGCCGCCCGCCACAATCGTGTGCTGGGCCACGCAATCCCGTTCCATCAGCTTCACGTTGATCAACTTCTTGATCCGCTCCGAGGTCAGACATTCGCCGTCCAGCCAGAGGACCTGATCCCGAATCGTCGCCCGGCGCAGCGCGTCATGGGCCGCCGCCACCGCTTCCTCGGTCGCCCGTTGCGAAGCTTCGATATGGCGCACTTCCTCGGCGGTTTTGATGACCCGCCGCTCATAAAAGGGATCGCGCTTAGGCTTCAGGCTAAAGCCCAACTCCTGTAAGCGGGTGGCGTGAATGAAGGGAAAATTCGCCGGCACCGACAATTGCCGGATCTTCGCCTCTTTCAAAACGACGCTCACGATATCAACGGTGCTCGGCTCCTTGATGCCTTGCTTTTTCGCCTTTTGTTCCAGCTCGGAATACGACAAGACGCGATCGACGTTCGCCTGCGTCTTGGCGCGATCCATTTCCAAATCGCTCATCACCAAGATCCGCTCGCCCTTGATTTCCATGTAAATGAAGGGATCGGGCGCGATAAATTTGGTGGCGTAGTACAGATTCGAATCAGTTTCACTGGCCGCGATGAACAGCGTGGCGACTTCCGGCTGCTGAGCGGGGGCGCGTTTCATGGGGCGGTTAGGTGCGTGCGGTGTGAAAGCCGGATTTGTGATTCAATCGGGACATCGTCTGAGGCAACAGTAGCATGGGGTCGGAAGTCGGTCAAGGCGCGGCCGGCGCCGGTTCCGGCATCTGCAAACTCTCCGGCACGTCCGGTTTCTCTTCATCCGGCGTCATCAGATCAAACGGCAGCGTCAGCGTATTCTTCAAGACATCGACCGCCAACTGGGCGAGACCCGAGAGTCCGGTCGCGAACGACTTCATCGGCAGATAGGTCACCTCCGGGTCCTCGACCGCGCCCTTGACGGCAAACATCGCGGTGGCCAATCCTTTGCGATCGCCGGCAAAAATCCGGCCGAACAACGGAATGGTCTTCAGAAATTGCGAATAGGATCCAAACGGGCTCACCGCCACGACCATATCGAGCTGGTCCGTCGGCAAATCGTAGTTCCCCGCCGCCGTAATTTTAAGGATCGGGCTGTCGATGATGAGATTCTCCGTTTGGAAGAGGCCGTTTTGAACCGTCACCGTGCCGACGATCTTGTTGTAGGGCAAGCCTTCTTTTTCGAGATCGACTTTGCCCTGCAGCACGGCCGGCAAATTCAAGAGGCTGATGATCTTCCACACCGCCCGCTCTTTGGCTTTCAGGATGCGCCCGTTTTCCAGCAACACTTCGGCCTTTCCGTTCAAGGTGGGATAAACCCCATGCGGGTTGCGGCCATGTCCTCGCATGGAACCGCTCAGCCGCATTTGGCCGGAGATGCCGTGAATTTGGGTGTTCATCAGCTTCAGCAACTCTTGTACTTGCAATCCGGTGGCCCGGACGGAGAATTCGATATCGGCCGGCGCCTTCCTCGGCAGTTGTACGACGATGCGCCCGGCCAGTTGGCCATTGGTGGAATTGCCGGCAATACGATCGACATCGAGCACACCGTCCTGAATGTTCAATCGCGCCGACAGCCCGCCGAACTTCATGTGTTTGTAATGGCCGCGCGTCACCGACGCCGACATCGTCACCTGGCTGGTGGCGGCGAGCGTTTCCAGGAACTCACGTATCGGCGAACGCTCGCCCTTCGGAATCAGCAAATCGAGGTCCAGTTGATTGGATTCGATTTTGCCGCTGATCACCGGCTTGGTCGCCCAATTTCTGATGGCCGCTTCCATCGCCACATCGCTGTCTTGCAGACGAAACGACAGCCGCTTCACTTCGGCGCCGTTCCGCACCAGTTTCACCCGGGCGTACAAGTCTTGAATGTGGCCATCCACACCTTTCGCCAACATCAATCCGTTCGTCAGCGCCACCCATCCCGTGATCCGCCAGGCCTTCCAATCCGTGTCCCTTCCCTTCACATCCAGCGACACCTCCAGATTGCCCGCTTCGAAACCGCCCTTCGCAATCCACTCCGGCAGGCTGGACAGGGACAGGGTACCCGTGGCGACCGCCGCATCGATACGGAAATGCTCGCCCAGTTGCAGCGTCCCTTTCAGGGGAATCCGCATCGACGGCAGGATCAGCTCGACTCGATGGATGGTGAACGTGTTGGCCTTGGCCAAGTCTCCCTCGAATTCTACGGTGGCCGGCGCGCCGATCGGCTTTTCAACCATGCCGGGCCAAGTCGCCTTCGACTCATCCAGCACCACGCTGCCCCGCACATGCGGCGTGGCGGTCGGTCCGGTCAGGAGGACCGCTGTGCTCAAGAGCCCCTCGAACGTCCCGGCCGGAACGGCCGCGGTGGGAACGAGACGCGAGATCTGAGCCGCATCGCCGCGTGCTCGGACGACAAAGTCTTGAAACGCACTGGCCGCCCCACCGGTCATGGTCCCTTGCACCTGGACCGCCGTATCACCGAGATGGCCGGTCACTTGCTCAAACTGGGTGGCGCCTTCCGCCAGGACAAAACGACCCTGCATGCCCGTCAATCGTTCCGGCAGGGCGACATGGTTGAGACTCACATACCGCGCGGTGATCTCGCCGCCGGCAAACGTGACGCCGCCCGGTTGGTTCAATGGTCCCACCAAGCGAAAGGTGGGCTGTGCCATGCCTTCCACATCCCGAATACCGGCGAACAGCTTCGTCATCCGTTCCGCCTTCACCGTTTTGACCAGAAATTGCACCAGATTGGACGCCGCCATGTTGCCCGTGATCTCCAATTCAAGCCAGGGACCGGCTTCGAGAAACGACACCATCGCCTTGCCGTCGGTGATCTGAATCGTCCCGTACGCGCCGGTGATGCCGGACACCCGAACCCGGCCGGCTTCCACGTGCACGACTGCAGCCAGGTCCTTCGCCGCCACCCGATCCTCTCCGAGCAGCCCCTGCCCTTCCTCGATGCGAAATTCCCCGGTCACGGACAATTGCGGTCCGGCCGTCGCGCTCCCTGTGACGGTGGCATTGGTGACCTGCACTTTTCCATCGATCTGATGATCCGCGAGAATGGCGGGGATCTGCGGATGAATCCACTCCCCCGGAATGGCCTTCAACAGTTGCGGCAGGCCGACCAGCGAACTGCTGAACGACACGGCAAAGGTCGGCTGCGGCGTGAGCAGACCGGCCAGATTGGCGCCGCCGGTGAGCGTCATGTCGTTGAGGCGCGCGGTCATGTCGGACAACACCATGTCATATCCGGCCACACCCGGTATCACCCGCACGGCGCTTTGCACATTGACCACCCCATACAGATGCTCGGGGACCGGCCTGGGGCCGAAGAAATCAGCCGCCTCGCGTACCCGCCAGTCGGCGGCGTCGATGCGGCCGTCGAACTGAAAGAAGGCCGTCGGGCCGAACGTCTCTTCGCTGCTGAGCGAGACCGGCGTTTCAGACCGGCGAACGACTCCATCGAGCGACACGGCGGACGTGCCTTGTTCAGTCGGATGCGCGGCCGAGACGTGCAGTTCCGCAATGCCGCGGTCCGGTCGAATCAGCAGCCCTGCCTCGACTCGCTCCAACGTGATGGACCGCACACCGTCCGGCCTGGCCGCATCGATCACGGTCACCGAACCGTTGATGATCGTGGCCTGTCTGATCATGAACACGCGGGTCATCATCTCCATCGTCCGTTGATCAGTCGCCGCCCGATCACTCACCCTATCCAGGACGTTCCAGTGCCCGGTCTCGTTGCGTCGGAGAGTCAAGGTCGGCTGCTCAATGACCAGCCGCTTCCCGACCACTTGTTTCTTCAGCAGCGGAATCAGGCGCAAGACGAGGTCGACACGCTTCGCTGACAGCAGCACATGGTCGGAATCGCGGTCGTGAATGACCACGTCGGCCAGCTCCACGCGGATGCGCGGAAAGAGGACGATCTTGACGCGATGCACATCGATCTTGCGCCCGATGCTTTGCTCGAGCTGCTGCAACACAAAATCCTTCAAATAGTCACCGGTCAGCGCACCGGAAAAGAAGAGGAACGTGACGGCGAGCAGGACGAAGGCGAGAATAACGACGAGCGCAAGACGAAGACGGGACACTCCTCCCCCTTAATGAATACGTACAATCCTGTCGGCATCTTACCGGATCGATTGGGTGAAATCCATCAACCCGGCGTTGTACAAAGGAAATTTCATGCTGATCCGGCTCATTTCCTCCCCGTTCACGACTGGTGCGGCAACCGGTGACCGGCTATACTGCCGCGCGCATGTCCTCCTCGACCAACGACCGCTCGACGCAGGCCGCTTCCCCGTCTCCATCCGCACCCTCTCCCTTACGCTGGCTTATTCTCGCCCTCCTCTTCTGCATCAGCGTGGTCACCTACATCGATCGAGTCAACATCTCCGTCACAGCGCGACACATGATGCCCGCGCTCGGGCTCACCGACCAGGAAATGGGGTGGGTATTTTCTTCGTTCGTCGTCGGCTATGCGCTGTTTCAAATCCCCGGCGGATGGCTGGGCGATCGGTGGGGCGCCCGTATCATCCTCACCATTGCCTTGGTCTGGTGGTCCTGCTTTACGGCGTTCACGGCCTTGGCTCCCGCTTCATCGCTCGCGGAAATCGTCGGGGTGGTCGGCGCGCTCGCGCTGACCCGATTGTTCCTTGGGATGGGAGAAGCCGTCGCCTTGCCGAATTTCAATCGCGCCGTGACCGACTGGCTGCCGACGCACGAGCGGGGACTCGGCATCGGCGTTGCCATCGGAGGCATCGGCGTTGGGGCGGCCATCACGCCACCGGTCACGGCCTGGATCATGGTGAACTACGGATGGCAGACCGCATTTTATCTGTCGGCAGTGCTCGGCATTGTGCTGGCTGGTATTTGGTGGGTGCTGGCGAGAGATCGCCCATCGGCCCATCCCTGGACAAGCACGGAACAGGGCCCAACCGGATGCGACTCAATCCGGCAATCCCGATCGATTCCCTGGAAAGCTTTGCGCCGCACACCGACCCTCTGGTGGCTCGTGCTCAGCTACGGCTGCCTCGGCTACGTCGCGTACGTCTACATGTCCTGGTTTTATCTCTATCTCGTCAACGTGCGGGGCTTTGACGTTTTGCGCGGAGGCCTGTTTGCGGCGGCTCCCTTTGTCGCCATCCTCATTTCGTGCCCCATCGGGGGATGGGTCACCGACCAGCTGGCTGTGCGCTATGGCATCACGGTTGGACGGAAGCTCGTCGGTATCACGGGAATGGTCTTGGCTGCCGGATCCATTGCGATCGGCGCTACGGTGGAGTCACCCTATCTGGCAATCGCCGGTCTGTCGTTAGGGGCTGGCTGGCTTTATTTCACCGTGGGAGCCTATTGGTCCTCCATCAGCGATCTCTCAAAAGCTCATGCCGGCGCTCTATCTGGATTGATGAACATGGGGGCGAATATCGGGGGAACCATTTCGCCCAGCGTGACACCCTGGATCGCCAACCAGTATGGATGGCCAACGTCATTAGGAGCCGCAGCTGTGCTCGCCCTCATCGGCGGCATCATGTGGCTCAAAATCCATCCGGGTAAGGGGCTAGAGGATCAGGGCGAGGACCGCTTCTCCAGCCTCTCGCCCATTGCCTCTCGCCCCGCGCCCTTGATACAGTCATCCGCCATGACCATCCAATTTCAGAAAAAAGATCCCCGCGCGACGATCGTCACGAAGTTCGGCGAGATCAAGATTCGTTTTTACCCGGACGAAGCCCCGCGCCACGTAGAGAATTTCATCAGCCTCGCCAAAATGGGGTTCTTCGACGGCACAACCTTTCATCGTGTCGTGCCCGGCTTCATCGTACAAGGCGGCGATCCACTCAGCAAGAATCCGGACCGGACCCTCCACGGAACCGGCGGTCCCGGCTACTTTCTCCCGCCCGAACCGAACGACCGCCCGCACAAGCGCGGTGCCGTCTCCATGGCCAAGATGCCGCGGGAGAGCAACAGTACCCGGGACTTCAACGACAACGGCTCGCAGTTCTTTATTTGCGTGGGAGACAACAGCGGCCTGGACCGGCGCTACACGGTCTTCGGCGAGGTCTTTCGAGGCATGGACGTGATCGACAAGATCGTCGCCGCGGCCAGGGATCAAGCGGACAATCCGCTGGAACCGATCGCGATGACCGTGACGGTGAAAGAGTAGTCAGGCCGGCTGGGATATTCCCGTGCTCGCGGAGCCCGCGGTTGAGAAACCGCTCGCTGGACGCGCACATGTGAGCGTCCAGCCGTCGCCCTCGCTGTTTTTCTGCGATACGAAGGGAAACTCTGCCCCCTATCAAGACCGTCGCGGGTCGCCGGTGGCATCAGGGTGAGAAGTATTGGACGATTCCCCACACCGAAGAGCCAGAAAGGAAGAGAGGGAACTGTACCATGAAAGCGAAGGACCTCGATAAGATGTTTGATGACAGAAAGGATATTACACCTCACCTTGCCCTCTCGAAAGCCCGCCGTCCAGGACATGAACAGAGGCGTGTGAACGTCGATTTTCCCAGTTGGATCATCGAGTCACTGGATGCCCAGGCGAGCCGCCTTGGAGTGACGAGGCAATCGGTTATCAAACTTTGGATTGCCGAGCGATTGAAGGAAGAAACGAAGAAAGCAAGCTAACCATCCCGCTGGAGCGAACCGCGACGAGCGCCAGGGTCGCTCAGCTTTGTCGTTGAGGCCTTCCGCCTCGCATCAGTCGGATGTTTCGTGTATGTTCCCCACATGAGCAAAATTTCCCTCACCCGTGACGAGGCGATCCGGCGGCTACACACCGTTGAGTCCGAGATTCGGCGCCTCGGTGTTCGTCGGCTGGCGCTCTTCGGATCCGTGCTTCGCAACGAAGTTCGCCCCGACAGCGATGTTGATGTGCTTGTCGAGTTCGCTCCGACAGAGAAGACGTTCGATCGCTTCATGGCACTGGCGGATCTGCTCGAAGACACGTTGGAGCACCGGGTTGAAGTGGTCACCACTGAGTCACTCTCACCGTTTATTGGGCCGCACATCTTGGCCGAGGCAACGGATGTCCTTCGAGCCGCGTGACTATCTGCGGCATATTCTCGTGGAAGCCGAG
>CAYNLM010000022.1:0-33542 GCA_964398045.1 uncultured Nitrospira sp.
TTCAGATAGCCCGGAAACGGCGTGCTTCGCACACCCGCCACCTTCTCCGCCGACTGGACGACCCCCCGACGGCGCTCCGCAAACACCGGCATTGCTGAAGCGCAGGTCACAATATCGGCCCCGCTCGCGTCATCACCATAAAAGAGATCGTAATTAAAGTCGCCGCCGTCCCCGAGCACGGCGGATTTGAGTGCGGCCAATGCGCTGTCTCGCAACAGATCTTCCTCGCCGAGGATGAGGTACAGAGGCGCAGGCGCCTGCTGTGTCAGCGCCGAGTCCAATTGCAGAGCAGTGAGTGTGGAAGCCATCAAGTGTTCCCAATGCTCTATTGGGGTTGAGTTCCCGCCGCCGGCATAGCTGCTGGTTTGTTCAGTCCGCCCGACTCAACATGCAGGAGAAACCGCGCAGCCAAATCGGCGGCCGCATACCGCCCCGCCTGTTCCATGGCGCGGTTTTGGAGCGCGCGATTGAACTGGAGATCCGGCGTGATAAAAAATTCAGAGGCGCCTTTGGTGGTCTGGGACCACACTAATTTCTTGGTTCTCGTCTCTTCCACTTTCACATAGACCACCACCTCCGTCCGGCTTTCTAAAGTGGTCGTCTGGCTGAAGCTCAGGGTGGGCACGGTGACGGAGAGAATTTGGCCGGTCAGCACCAGATCGGCCGCTTCCGAATCCGGCACGACCTGCGCGCCGCTGCCCGTCGCAAACTCATGCCGGATATAGTTGGTGTAGCGGGTCTCCAGATTCGGCTCAAAGCTCCTGTTTTCCAGGGTCCTGATCACCAGACGAGGTTGTGGTTCTTGCGAGGCCGCAGCCTTGGCTCCTCCTATGGTCGGGCCGGCTCCTTCCACACGGAATTGATACCCGCAGGCGCTGAGCGCCGCGCTCAGCGCCAAGGCAAAAGTAAAAAGGTAAAAGTAAAAACCGGCTCCGTTCTCACTTTTGCCTTTATACTTTTTACTTTTTACTTGCAGCACCGGCTACACCACAAAATTGATCAATTTCTTTTCGACGTAAATGATCTTCTTCGGCTCTTTCCCTTGGAGCCATTCGGCGATGTGCTCACCGGCGAGCCGCTCGACGACATCGCGCGAGGCCTCATGGCCCACCTCGATCTTGCCTCGCAGTTTCCCATTGACCTGAACAGGGATCGTCAACCGGTCACTCACCGTGAGGGCCGGATCAAAGGTGGGCCAAGGCTGCTGACACACGCTTGGTTGATGTCCAAGAATAGCCCACAATTCCTCCGCCACATGAGGCGCAAACGGGGCCAGCAGCAACACAAACGGCTCAATCAAGGCCCGAGAGCGTTGCTCGGCCTTCGTCATCTCGTTGGTGAATACCATCATTTGGGAGATCGCCGTGTTGAAGCGCAGTTCCTCCACATCCTCGGTCACCTTCTTGATCGTTTGATGCAACAGACGTTGATGGTCCAGACTCGGCACTGAGGAGACCACGGCGGGCGACAACCGCCCCTCTTCGGTTACCATGAGACGCCAGACCCGTTCGAGGAAGCGGGTGATGCCTTCGACACCTCTCGTGCTCCAGGGCTTCATCGCCTCGAGCGGACCCATGAACATTTCATAGAGCCGCACGGCGTCAGCGCCGAACTGGTCCATCATCTCGTCGGGATTCACCACGTTGCCGCGTGATTTCGACATCTTCTGATTGTCTTCACCGAGCACGATGCCTTGGTGCACCAACTTTTTGAACGGCTCCGGCGTGCTCACCACACCGATGTCGTAGAGAACCTTGTGCCAAAATCTGGAATAGAGCAGATGCAGCACGGCATGTTCGCTGCCGCCGATATACAAATCCACCGGCATCCAATAGCGTTCTTTCACGGGATCGACGAGTTGCCGCGCATTCTTTGGATCGATGAATCGGAGGTAATACCAACAGGACCCGGCCCATTGCGGCATGGTGTTGGTTTCCCGCCGGGCCGGTTTGCCCGTGGTTGAATCAGTCGTCGTGAGCCACGATTCCAAATTAGCCAGCGGGCTTTCGCCGCTGCCGGAGGGCTTGAAATTATTTGTCTCCGGCAACACTAACGGCAGCTGTTCCTCCGGAAGCGGACGCGCTTCGCCGTCCACCCAGTTGATCGGAAACGGCTCACCCCAGTAGCGTTGGCGCGCGAACAGCCAATCACGGAGCTTATAGTTGACGGCCTTGGTTCCCTTCCCCCGCTTCGCCAGCCATTCAGTGATTTTTGGAATCGCCTCGGATGGCTTGAGCCTATTGATGGAGAAGCTGCCGTCAGACGTCGCGGAATTGACGACTGTCCCGCGATCCGTCTCGGTAAAGGCGGCCTCATCGACCTTCCCACCGGCAATCACTTCGCGAATGGGCAATTGATACCGACGGGCGAAGGCCCAGTCCCGTTCGTCATGCGCCGGCACGGCCATGATCGCGCCGGTTCCATACGACATGAGCACATAGTCGGCGATCCAAATCGGCAGCCGCTCACCGTTGACGGGATTGATGGCATAGCCGCCGGTGAACACGCCGGTTTTTTCTTTTTCCAATTCCTGCCGTTGAAGATCGCTCTTTCGCGCGGTCGCCTCTCGGTAGGCGCTGACCGCGGCCCGCTGTTCGGGCGTCGTGATAACGTCCACCAATGGATGTTCCGGCGCCAATACCATATACGTGGCACCGAACAGGGTATCGGGCCTCGTGGTGAACACGCGAATAGTCCCCTTCGTCGAGGCGAGGGCAAACTCGACTTCCGCGCCGATCGAGCGCCCGATCCAATTTTTCTGCATCTCCAAGGTGCTGGTAGGCCACTCCACCAGCTTCAAATCCTCCAGCAGCCGATCCGCGTAGGCGGTGATCTTCAGCATCCATTGCCGCATCGGCTTGCGGACCACGTCGAAGCCTCCGACTTCGCTCTTCCCATCGACGATTTCCTCGTTCGCGAGCACGGTCCCCAGCGCGGGGCACCAGTTCACCGGCACCTCGGCGACATAGGCCAATCCGCGTTCGAACAGCTTCAAGAAGATCCACTGGGTCCAGCGGTAGTAGTCGGGGTCGGTGGTGCTGAGCTCGCGCTCCCAATCGTAGGACAGTCCGACCCGCTTCATTTGGCGTTTAAAAGTGGCGATGTTTTGGGCTGTCGTGATCGCGGGACGAACCCCCGTTTTCACGGCGTATTGTTCGGCCGGCAATCCGAACGCGTCCCATCCCATGGGATGCAGCACGTTGAACCCCTGCATCCGTTTATAGCGGGAAACAATGTCCGTGGCCGTGTACCCTTCCAGGTGGCCGACATGGAGCCCGGAGCCGGAGGGATAGGGAAACATGTCCAGGCAGTAAAACTTGGGCTTCGAGGAATCGTCCAGCGCCCGGAACGGACGATGTTCTTCCCAATAGGCCTGCCACTTGGCCTCAATGGCCTGGTGATCGTACCCTTTACTCATGGTCGTTGTAACAGTAAAAAGACGGAGGACTCTAACATAGCCCCTTCAGGGTCACAAGATTGGAGCCGCTCCACCGAATGGTGTCTTTGCTATACTGCGCGCTCCGATGGGAATCTATAGTCGCCACATCTTCCCCCGCCTGATGGATTGGGTCATGGCGGGAGAGGAATTCCGCCGGTTGCGCACTGAGCTGCTTGCCCACGTGCGGGGCAATGTGTTGGAACTGGGCATCGGGACCGGGCTGAATCTTCCATATTATCCGGCCGCCGTCTCGTTGCTCTCTGCCGTGGATCCTGCCGTTCTTCTCCCGAAACGCATGGCAACCCGCAGCGCCGCTCTGTCGTTTCCCGTCCGGATACAACATGTCACCGCCGAATCGTTGCCCTACGACGACCGGTCCTTCGATTTTGTCGTGAGCACCTGGACGCTCTGCACCATTTCAGACCCTGTGGCGGCGCTGAGAGAAGTCAGCCGGGTGCTCAAACCGGGCGGGCGGTTTCTTTTTCTGGAGCATGGCAGGAGCGAGGATACAAAGATTGCCGCCTGGCAAGACCGACTGAATCCCATCCAAAACATCATCGGCTGCGGATGCAACCTGAATCGGAGCATCGATCGGCTCATCGCTCAGGCCGGCTTACGCATCACCCAGCTCGACCGATTTCGCATGCAGAGCGTGCCGCGATTGGGAGGCGAGATGTACCGAGGCACAGCAGCGCCTATCCCGGCGTGATTGAAGAAGATTGAACTACATCGTTGGCCGTGCGTTCAACAGCGGGGAAAAGTCGGTGACCGACATGAATCGGGTCAGCGGGGCGGGGGGCAACTGAGAACTGGATTTGGCGCTGTGAATGAGGTGGGCGACGCCAAACTGTTGCGCCGCGATCAGGCACCCCTCGTCATCGTCCATATAGAAGGACCGAGCCGGATCGAATCCGAGCAAGCGCCGGCAAGCGGGCCAATACTCCGGCCGCATTTTCAGGTAGCCGACTTCGAATGCGTCGATAATGCGATCCACCTGCCGATCGAGCCCCGTCTTGGCGGCTTTTACCGCGACGCCTGATTCATGGGCGTTCGTGACGATCGTCACGCGCTTCCCGAGCTGCCGAAGATAGCGCAAAAATTCCTCGGCGCCCGGCAGGAACCCGATCATGTGATTCAATTCCTCATGCATGGCCACGACGTCGATTCCGACCTGCTCGGTCCAGTAGTGTAAATCGGTCCAAGCCAGCTCGCCCTCAACCGAGCGGTACATCGCCATCAGACGATCGCGGGCTTCCTCGAACGACAGGGCATGAAGCTTGGCATACCGACGCGGCAACTCTTCCTCGAAAAAGAAGTTGTCGAAGTGCCGATCCAGCAAGGTGCCGTCCATATCGAGCAGCACGTCGTCGATCTCGTTCCAGTCGAGCACGTGACGCGTGATGAGTGATGGGTGATGCGTCATGGACCAAGTATATCGGAGGGGGACCGATAAGACGAGCGGTTGTGTTTGCCAAAATTCATGTGATACGGTCCGCCTGCTTATGAGACAGAAACGTGATTCCCCGACGACCGCGAAGGCGCTTCCGTTCACGACCGACAGCCCCATGCCGCTCGTCGCCATCATCGGCCGGCCGAACGTCGGCAAGTCGACGTTGTTCAACAAAATTCTCGGCACGAAAACCGCCATCGTTGACGACGTTCCGGGAGTCACCCGCGATCGCAACTATGCGGACGCCACCTACCGTGGACGCAAGTTTCGCCTGGTCGATACGGGCGGGCTCGAGCCGTCCGCGACGGACGGGATGTTGGCGCTCATTCGCAGGCAATCTGAATTGGCGATCGCCGAAGCGGACATTCTGATCCTGCTCATGGATGGACGGGCGGGGCTTACCCCGCCGGACCATGAAGTGGTCCGCCTCTTGCGCGGCAATACAAAACCGGTCTTTTTTGCGATCAACAAAATCGATACGCCCAAAGCCGATCCGCTCGTCGCCGATTTTTATCAATTGGGGAAAGACGAGCTGTATCCCCTCTCCGCCGAACATGGGATCGGCGTCGCCGAGCTGCTGGATGCCATCTATCCCTTGCTGCCGGCCACGGACGAGGCGGGCGAGCTGACGCAGCTGCCCCGCATTGCCGTAGTCGGCCGGCCGAATGTGGGCAAGTCCACACTCGTGAATGCCGTCCTGGGGCAGGAACGGGTCGTCGTCAGCGATGTCCCAGGCACCACACGCGATCCGATCGATTCGCTCGTCGTCCACGACGACCGGCGGTACATCTTCACCGACACCGCCGGCATCAGACGCCGTGGGAAAATCGATCGCGGAATAGAAGGCTACAGCGTCATGCGCTCGCTCCGCGCCATCGGACGCTCGGACGTGGCCGTGCTGTTGTTGGACGGCGTGGAAGGAGTGACCGAGCAGGATACGAAAATCGCGGGCGCCATTCTGAAGCAGGGCCGCGCCTGCATCCTCTTGGTCAACAAGTGGGATCTCCGCGCGGGGGATGCAGAGGCCCGAGCACAGTATGAGCTGGAACTTCGCCGCCGCTTTCCTTTTCTCACCTGGGCTCCGGTGCTCTACGGGTCAGCGCTGAAACCAGGTGCGCTCCGTCAGCTCTTCCCGACGATCAACGACGTCCATGCCATGTTCACCAAGCGCATCCCGACCGGGATGTTGAATACGTGGCTCCAGGAAATTTTGGTGACGC
The DNA here is from genome assembly GCA_964398045.1 of uncultured Nitrospira sp. Lineage (GTDB taxonomy): Bacteria > Nitrospirota > Nitrospiria > Nitrospirales > Nitrospiraceae > Nitrospira_D. The sequence goes on from CAYNLM010000022.1 coordinate 6,110, forward strand.
ATCCCTTGCCGGTCCGCAAAGGTAAGCCTTCAAAGGTCACGAAGTCGGCGTTCATCACCCAAGTGGCGACGAAGCCACCGGTGTTCGCGCTGTTCGTCGGCCATCCGCAAGACATCACGCCGGCCTATCTGCGGTATCTGGAAAATCAGCTGCGCGACACGTACGGCTTCGCCGGCACGCCGCTTCGCCTCCTGGTCAGAAAAAAGTAACCGCCGCACGTCTCGAACGCCCTCGTCAAGATCCGAGGTAAACGGGGTTTCAAGTTGACTCCGCTTCAGGCTCATGTTATTCGCATACCATCTGCTGGTGACATCGAGTCAGTGTCTGCGCTCGCCGACACGAGACAAACGATATTCAGAACGTCCGGACGATCAAGTTCAATAAGAACATCTCGATGCTGAAGAGCCTATTGCCTCATTGCCAACGAAGGGTGCAGAGCCTGTTTTTCGCCGGGTTCGTCGTCTCGGCAACCTTTGGCTTCGCCGAGGACCGGCCGCCGGTCCCCGCTGATCAGCCGGAGTCTCAATCCGAGGCGGCGTCCGCTCTCGACGATGTCAACCCTTCCATCGTGCTGAAGGGATCGGTCTGGCGAACCAAGCCCGGCATCGTCTTTCTGAAGACGCCGATCGGCCTTCTCACACTCAGCTCGAAAACCACGCTAAAGGATTTCCGGGCATCCCAGGAAGTCACCTTCTGGATTCATGGGTCGCACCTCGCGGTGGATATCCGCAAGCGGGCCGACGGCTCCCTCGTGCATCGCTATCTCAGCGGACCCTTCAAGCCGGCCGACGGGGACGGAAAGGAACTGACTCGCTGGACGCCGGAAGGAGACCAATCGTTTCGATACGGGACACTTGAGCGCGCGCTGACTTCTCTGCGCGATGGCGACCCCGTCACCGTGGAAGTCGACGATTCGGGAACGGTGATCGGCCTGCATGATCTGCAATTCGACCTTCAGATCGGACAACTCCCGGCCAGCGGCTCCGATGCCCACCTGTTATTGACCGGCACAGTATCCAAGCTGAAATCGAACTTCATCTTTTTCCGCACGCCGATCGGTGTCGTCAATGTGAACGCCAAAATCGGCATTAAGAATGCGAAGGTGGGGCAGACGATGACCCTTCATATTCATCAACACCACATCGTCGCCGACCTCTCCGCCCACAACGCCACAGCTCCCGCGCACCGCTTCGTCACGGGGCCGCTCCAATTCGCCACGCCCGAACGCACCAGCGTCAGACTCTGGACGCCGGACGGCGAGCAGACCTATCCGATCGATCGGGGCCGCTCCGCGCTGAACGGAGCCAAGGAAGGGAGCCCTATCACGGTGGAACTGAACGGGCAGGGAAGCGTCGTGGGCTTTCACCGTTTCAATTAACCTTCGCCTGTTTTCATTCCTTGACTCTCTTTTCCATCCCTTCGTAGACTGCCGCAGCCATGAGCGGTTCTTCTCCGACAAACCGGCCTGACGGCCGCCCCTCTCAATCCCCGCAGACGCAGGCCAGTTTTGATAAGCTGTACCGAGATCACGTCGATCTCATGTACCGCTTCGCGAACCGGCTGTGCGGCGAGACGGAAGCCGCAAAAGACTTGGTGCAGGAAACGTTTCTCAATGCGTACCGGGGCTTCAACGCGTTCCGCGGCGACGCGCAAATCTCGACCTGGCTCTACACGATCGCCTCACGGGCCTGCCTGCGGATGCGGCGCAAACGCAAGGGAGAACCGGAGCGCGAGCTGTCCCTGGACGAGTTCATCCCGACGTCCGACGGCGAATTCCGGCTGCAGATCCCGATGGAGGGACAGAGCCCGGAAGAGGCCCTCCAAAACAAGGAATTGCGGCAGGCGCTCGATGCGGCCATCAACAAATTGCCGAAGAAGTATAAAATGGTGTTGGTGCTGCGCGACATGGAAGGCCTGAGCGCAAAAGAGGTGGGCACGATCATGGGGCTGAACGAACGCGCGGTGAAATCGCGGCTGCACCGGGCGCGTCTGTTTGTGCGGCGCGAACTCAGCGCGCGCGGCGTGGCTGACCACGACCACATTCATGACGGCAAGCCGCGCCGGTAGCGGGAAGGAGGAACACGATGGCAAAGCGTACAGCGCCGCGACACACGACACGGGCGGCGTCTTCTCATCGACATGGAAACGGGCGATGCCTGCGTATCCTTCGAGAGCTGTCGGCCTACATCGACGACGAGCTGTCCGCAGACATCTGTCGCCAGATTCGCCGGCACCTAGGCGCCTGCCCCAACTGCGAGGACTTCGTGACGTCCTTGCGCCAGACCGTGTCGCTGTGCCGCCATGCTCCGGCTCAGGCCCTCTCATCGGCGGACCGGACGCGGATGCGGGAAGAAATTCTCAAAGCGTCACGGGCCCGCTGAGGAGACAGGAATCTTTGTTCCCTGTCTGTGCCTCGGCTTTCAGAGGAGAACGGATGACGGCGCCATTCCCCTTCATCGTCCTGGGCCTCTGGTGCCTGACAGGCGGTTGGACCGCGGCCATCGCGTCGGAGACCGAGGTGCCCGATGAGGAGACGGCGAAGGTGGTCATCCAGGGACGACAATTCAAGCCGGAGCGAACGATCGTGCATCACGGACGCAAGACGCGGCTCATCTTCAGCAATCAGGATTCCGAGCTCCATACGTTTGCGCCCTTTGGGCTGTTCGTCGGAGAGAGTTTCAATGTGTCCGGGAGCGGCGCGCCGGAATTCGGGCCGGAGGGACTGAAGCGCGTGATCATCCCCGCCGACGGCATCGCCGAGATTCGCTTTACACCGACGAAGCCGGGTGAATATCGTTACGTGTGCGACATGCCCGGGCATCAGATGAACGCCGTCATCGTCGTCGAGTGAGACCCATGCGACCCAAGCCTGCGCTGATCGGAAGCCTCGTCACAGTGGCGGTGACCGTCCAACTGGCGCCGGCGACTCCTCCCTCATCGACGACCGATGTGGGCCGACACATCTATGAGCAGCGCTGCCTCGAGTGCCACGGGCCTCACGGACGCGGCGACGGGATGAAAGCTCCTTTTCTGTCCCCCCGTCCCGGCAATCTGATCTCCGCCGCAACCTCGGCCAAGTCGGATAAGGACCTGCTGAAGATCATCGCCAACGGACGGCCACGAACGGCCATGCCGGCATGGAAGGATGAATTGTCCGAAGAAGAGCAGCGGGAAGTGCTGCGGTATATTCGCTCGCTCGTTCAATTCCATCGTCCGCTGACCCCGCCGCCTCCTGTTCCGTGAGCGCCGACATCCGCCTGCCCGGCCTCTTTCAGATCCGTCGAACCCCATGTTAGAGTAACCGCGATTTTCGTTAGCGAGGCTTTTTACAGAACAGGTCAGGACTATGACGCGCACTTTTTCACGCACACAGACCCTTCTCGCCGGAACCTTCGCGCTGCTCGTCTGCATCACCATGAAAGATTCCGTCTTCGCCGCCCCGAAGAAGCCCACAGGGGGCGCGGCGGCTAACGCGGCGGCGTGGTAATGGGCCCGCCGCTATGCCGAGGCCATTTCCAAGGGCGATCGGGTGACCGCCGGACAACTCGACTTTGCCTGTCAGTATCGGCTGGTGTCGGCTTCACCGGCGGGTGTGAAGGCCTATCCGCCGGCTTCAGATCCGTCGTACGACGCCTGCTGGCAGGAACTCACCGCCGCCCATGCTCCGGCCCTGAAGCGGACCGATATCGGTATGGACGTCCTCTGGCCCAGCGCCGGTCCACTGGTGTTTTACGGAGACGAGCTCCCGCGGATGCCCGCCTCCGCCTTTGTGATGGATGCGCTCGGCATTTCTCCGCCGGGAAGCGGCCTCCACCTGACGGTGAAAGACAGCCGGGCCATTGCCAACGGATCGTTCCCAGTCAAACGGAACGGCAAGGTGATCGCCGTCCCGACCACATTGGTGCGGCTGATCGTCCAGTACCAGGACCCGCTGACCTCGCCGGTGAGCTATGCGCCCGGCACGGTCAAATGGGCCAATACCGTCAAGCGCACGCGGCGGGCAGTCAAATCCATCACCACACAATGGGTGGTCTTCACGGGGCTCAAGAAGCATGGATTTCCCGGCGACTCAGCCGTGTTCGTCCAGCCTCCGGCGACACAACCGGAAGCCCCCGGCATGGTGGCCGACAAGATCCCCTTCACCACGGAAACCAGCCGGGCCCTTCCCGACACGATCGTCTGGTGGGGGCCGGATGATCAGCCCGGCACGCTGACCGCAGCCGCGGCACGTGCGGCGACGTTCCCCGACCTGCGCGACCGTGTGGCGTTGCTCAACCGCGTGTTGATCATCGATCCGAATCAAGTCGATGCGCTGATGGTTCTCACCAGGAATCTGTATGCCGTCCTGCTCCGGGAGGCGGCCAACGAGCACAAGCTCATCGTCAAAGACCCGGCCCTCTCGCTCGTCGTCAATGAATTCTATTGGAACATCTACGCAGGGGCGGCCCGTCTGGACCTTTCGAACGGAATGGAAATGGGCGGGTTCTCGCAGCCGACACCGGCGGACTTTCTGTATCGCATGCTGCCGGCCTTGGAGACGCTCGCCAAAAATCATCCGGAACAATTGGACAGCCGCTTTCGTCTCGGTGTCGCCTACCGCTGGAACAACGACCAGCTTCCGATGATCGAAACTTTTGAAGCGCTGGTCAAAGACATTCCGGAAGGCCGGAAAACGCCGAAGGCCGAAGCCTTGCTCCAACTCGCCTGGTCGCGCATCAACAAGGTGGCGTGGAACCGCATCCTGCACGATCCGGAAAGCCTGCGGGCCTATGCGGATGCCGAAGCCTCCCTGGCTATCGCGGAGCTGCCGCTCGACAAATTTTTGGCGGAATACACGATGGCCTACAGCATGATCTTCATGCCGGATTACGGCGACAAAGCCAAGATGCTGCACCATTTGACGGAAGCCAAACGCTGGTTCGACGAAGTGCCGGGCAAGAACGACGAGGTCTGGCGGTACTTCCTCCACAGCGAACTGCTGAAGGCCGTGCTCGACGCCGATCCCAGCTTCCAGCCGATCTTGGCGTCAGCGGAAGACAAAAAGACGTAAGGGCGATCGCTGTTCGTCCGGCTTCATGGCCTTCCTGGTCGGTTGAAAGAATACTCGACATCTGCGGGAAAGCAGGAGTGCGGAAGTCGCGGACGATCTCAGACTTTTTCAACAGCCTGCCAGTCGGGTATGTTCCTGTTGAGTGCGAACGCCAAGGATCTGCGCTTTCCTCCGGTGGAACAGGCCACGCCTGAAGGCCTGCTCGCCGTCGGAGGCGACCTGCGCCCCGAGCGACTCCTCGAAGCGTATCGCCACGGCATCTTTCCCTGGTACAACGACGATCAGCCCATCTTGTGGTGGTCGCCCGACCCCAGAGCCGTGCTGTTCCCTCCTCGGCTGCACGTCCCCCGCAGCTTGGAGAAGACCATTCGCCGCGGCCATTTCACGGTCACGTTCGATACCTGCTTTCGTGAGGTCATGACTCATTGCGCCGGCCCTCGGCCGCAATATCCCGACGGCGGCACCTGGATTACACCCGCTATGATCGAGGCCTATACGAGATTGCACGATCTGGGCTATGCCCATTCTGTCGAAACGTGGGAAGGAGACAGGTTGGTCGGGGGAGTCTATGGAGTGGCGCTGGGCGGCGCCTTCTTCGCCGAATCGATGTTCACGCGAGTGGACAATGCTTCAAAAGTCGCGCTGGTCACGCTCGTACGTCAGCTTCGCGCATGGGGGTTCCGCATCATGGATTGCCAGCAAGCTTCGCCGCACGTGATGCGCTTCGGAGCCGAGGAAATTCCGCGGCGGGATTTTCTGAAACACCTGACCGCGGCACTCACACTCCTCGACCGACGCGGGCACTGGCAATTTGACCAACCATGACCATTGGAAGCGTTTTCAGCACGGAGGAATTATGGATTCTGTGTATGTAACGACAGGCGGTCGGATTGTCATTCCCGCTCGGCTTCGCCGAGAACTTGGTATCAAGCCAGGCACCAAGGTGTGTTTTATCGAGCACGGGAATGCAATCCTCTTTCAGCCGATGACCAAGGAATATATTTACAACCTGTGCGGCATATTAAAGAACACGTCCTCAGTATCCAAGGAATTGCTGAAGGAACGAAGGAAAGACAAAGCACGAGAGGAGGTGAAGCAAGAAAAGCTCGGCGCTCCACGATCCAGATCTTAAATTCACACCGCCCGTCACTTCATCACCCTCGTCGGAAGTGGCAAGATAGTAATTCTTGTTCCTGCACGGCCTTCTAGCTGCCAAGACGATACACTTCTTATCCGATTTGAGCTAAACTTCATCGGCCAACAGGAGATCCCCGGTCATGAGCGACAATTCAAAAATAGAATGGACTGACGCGACATGGAATCCAGTCAGAGGCTGTTCCAAGATTAGCCCTGGATGTACTAATTGCTATGCTGAAACTTTCGCCGAACGTTTTCGAGGCGTCCCTAACCATCCTTACGAATTTGGATTTGATCTGCGCTTGGTGCCAGAGAAGCTGGCTGAACCAATCCGCTGGCGTACACCTAAGATGGTCTTTGTAAATTCAATGAGCGATCTCTTCCAAGAGGAGGTCACCGACGAATACATCATGTCGGTTGTTCGTGTGATGCAGCTGGCAAACTGGCACACGTATCAAGTGCTGACGAAGCGTTCGGAGCGGATGCGAAATATGCTGGAGACAAAGCTCAAGTTTGCTGCGACGCTACCTCATATCTGGTGGGGCGTCAGCGTCGAGAACAAGAAGCATGGGCTCCCACGCGTCAACCATTTACAAGCATCATCTGCAAAAATACGCTTTCTTTCGATAGAACCCTTACTCGAAGATTTGGGAAGATTCAGCCTCACCGGAATAAACTGGGTAATTGTAGGTGGTGAAAGTGGAGCTGGCGCCAGACCCATGAAGAAATCTTGGGTACTTTCAATTCGCGACCAGTGCCGAGATGCCAAGGTTCCTTTCTTCTTTAAGCAATGGGGTGGTGTCCGTAAAAGTGAAGCCGGCCGCTCCCTCGACGGCAAGACCTACAATGAATTCCCACCACGTGCGGAAGCACCCGTCATGGACCATCAGCGACGTTTGATTGCCATTGAAAAAATTGAATCTCTGAATCCTGCTGGTGCGCTCCATTGAGCAACAGCGATTTATACGCCCGCCGAGAACAAACGCTCGTCAAACACATCATCCTTAAACATTATCTTGAACGCTTTGCGATCATTGTTGGCTCGCGCTGGGACACCCTAACCTACGTTGATTGTTTCTCAGGGCCTTGGAAAGTCAAATCAGAAAAGTTCGAGGATAGTTCATTTGCGATTGCCCTTGATCAGTTGCGCAAAGCTCGCGACATCCACAAGAAACTTACGGGGAAAACCCTGAAGCTTCGTTGCTTTTTTCTTGAGAAGGATCCATCTGCCTATACAAAGCTCAAACAATTCGCGGATCAAACCGATGACGCCATAATAGAAACAAAAAACAAGAAGCTCGAAAATGCCATCCAGGACATCCTGGGTTTTGTACAGGATGGCGGTCCTAAGTCATTTCCGTTCATATTCATTGACCCTAAGGGATGGTCTGGATTTGCACTTGGAACCATCACTCCTCTCCTAAAATTAAATCCTGGAGAAGTGCTAATTACTTTTATGACCGAACACATCCGTCGGTTCATAGAGTGGCCGCAGAAGCAGAACCAAGAGAGCTTCATCAAGCTTTTTGGCTCTAGCCAATTCAAAGACATACTGAAAGGCCTCGAGGAGAAGGATCGAGAAGACGCTATCGTTACGGCTTACTGTGAACGCGTAAAAAATGTTGGCGAATTTCAATATACAAGCTCTGCTATTGTTCTCCATCCCAAAAAGAACCGGACTCACTTTCATCTGATTTACGCCACACGAGACCCCAAAGGCATACAGGTGTTCAAAGATGCGGAGAAGAAGGCAATGCCTGTCATGGAAAAAACAAGAGATGAAGCCCAAAAACGAGAAAGAGAAGAACGTACAGGTCAAACAGAGCTAGGACTATTCTCTGGTACAGTGACGCAAGACCCATCCGCGTACTTTCGCTCTTTACGGGAACGGTATGTGTCTCGAGCGCGAGCAGCTGTTCTCGACCTTGTCCAGGCCAAGAAGCAGCTCACCTATGATGAAGCTTGGTCTTCAGCACTGACATTTCCTCTGACCTGGGAAAGCGATCTAAAGGATTGGATCCATGAGTGGGAGCAAGATGGACGCCTGGAGACCAGAGGCATGAAAGAGAAACAACGTGTCCCACAACTGGGTCAGAATATTTTCCTCGTCTGGAAAGGTTTATGAACCACTTTATCCATGGGAGCGGCTAGATCGTCCTTCACCGTGCGCATTGATGCCCCCTCTCTTCAGCAGGGCAGCCCGGTTGATCCTTGGCTGCGCGCATGCACCGAGCACATCGTTCACCACCAGGAGAATCTGATCATCAGATGTGCGCAGGGCGCGAGCACAAAGGATTAACCAGGCTGCCCTAGCGCTTCTCCATTTTCGCCAGCTCCGCAAAATAATGCGCAAAGGCCTTCATCCCGCCTGAGGCTTGGCCCCAGTCGAAGTATTCGTTCGGCGCGTGGTAGCCATGTTCGGGCAAGCTCAGGCCCATGAACAGGATCGGAACTTTCCAGGCCTTTTGCATGGTGACCACGGCTCCGATTGAGCCACCCTCGCGGATGAACGCCGGCTCCTTGCCGAAGCCCGCTTTCGCCGCCCGTTTGACCGCCTCGACATAGGGACCTTCGAACAATCCGTGAAAAGGCTGGAGCATCCCTTCCGGCTCGACTTTCACACTGGGATTCAGCTTGGCCACATACTTTTTAAGCAGCGCGAAGGCCTTTTCGGGTGTCTGCTTCGGCACCAGTCGCATGCTGACTTTCAATTCCCCGTGACCCGGCACGACCGTCTTCACACCGGGACCATGATACCCACCGGTGAGGCCATGGATTTCAAACGTCGGCGCGGCCCAGATCCGGCGCATGATCTCGGCGGGGTTCTGCGTGCGGAGCGTCTGAAACCCATAGGCTTCCTTGAAGCGGGTCACTTGGAATCCTGATTTGAGAAAGCTTTTGATCTCGGCTTTGCTCGGCTCGATTACGTCTTTATAGAACCCTGGAATCTTCACCTTGCCGGTCCTCGCATCCACGCAGGCATGGGCCACTTCCATCAATTCCGCCAGTGGATTTCTCGCCGCTCCGCCCGTCACGCCGGAATGCGCGTCTTTGCTTCCCGTCCGAAGCATAAGCCTCGCACCCAGGAGACCACGCAACCCATACGGCATCGCCGGACGGCCTTTCGCGATCCAAATGGTATCGGAGACGACCACGGAATCGGGTCGAGGAATCGCCGCGCGGTTCTTCAATCCTGCGGCAAAGTGCGGGCTTCCGATTTCTTCCTCCAGTTCCCATAGAACCCGAATGTTGATCGGCATGCCCTGATCGAGAGCGAATCTCGCGCCGAGCATCGCCGACAGAGCCGGGCCCTTATCATCGGTCGCACCGCGGCCATGATAGAGGCCATTTTCATTCTTGAACGCAAACGGTTCCTGCCTCCATTCCGGTTCCTGCGCCGGCTGCACATCGAGGTGGTTGTAAATGGTCACGGTCGGATGATGGGATCCCGTCGTCCATCCGCCGGAGACGATGGGATAGCCGCCGGTCTCGACAATCTGCGCCTCGGCGCCCAGATCGGTCAGATACTGGACGGCCAGTTCCGCCATCCGTCGCATTTCGCCCGCGCGAGCAGGGTCCATGCTGATTGACGGCACCTCGACCATCTGTCCCAGCATGTCTTCAAATCTCGATCGCGATCCATCGATGTAGGTCTGCACCAGTCCGTCATGCACCATGTTCAACGTCCTCCTCGCTTATGGGAGCCGGATTATAGCGAGCAGTGGCCGGAAGAGAAAGCTGCGCGGATCGCAAAGAATGTTAGAATGGCGCTCTCTCGACACAGACTATCTTTATGATGCCTCGTCACAGCATGCGCCTCACCGGATTGATCTCCCTGCTCATCGGCCTGACATGGCCGGTGTTGTTGTGGGCAGAAGCGCCCGTCAGCATCCAGCAGATTCTTGAGACTCCTCAGGTATTTCATCTGCGGCGAGTCACGCTTCTCGGCACGGTGCGGGACGTGCAGCCGCTCGATCCCTATACGCTGCCGAACGGGACCAATTGCTACGGCGCCTACCTGTTTCGCCTGGAGGACGATACGTCATCGTTGTCGGTCGCCGTCCTGGGCATTTGCGGCAAGCCGCTCATCCGGGACCCCGAAGTCGAAGAGGGCGCTCGGGTCGAAGTGGGCGCGACGATCCAAGCCCCCAGTCATGGCGGGTACTATTTGAGCTTCCGCGGGCTGAAAGTGGTGACGGAGCAGGAAGGCGTCGTCCAGGCCGTTGCCGACCGCATTCTCCCAGTCATCGAGTAGAAACCAATGCTGGAAAGAACATGGGTATCGGATGATTGTTCCTCTTACCGTCTTACTCGGCTTGCTCCTCAATAGCTGCGCCGGCAGCCAAGGATTCGATCGTCTTGCGATGCGTGCGGTCCTGCACCATGAGGCAGCCGGACTGAATGAACCGGACCTGACTCGCATGCCGACAGGCCAACCAGCCTTGGCGATGCCGTTCCGGCTCGCGCTCTTCTTCGTCCACAAAGATTTTCCTGCGCATCGCACGATGCGGAAAGCCGAGTGGCTCAGTGCCGACAAGCAGGCGCTCATGAACACGTTGGCGCCCCTGCGGGATGAGCGGATTGTGAGCGAGATCTTTCTATTGGAAGATGCGACGATTCGCGGCGGTGATGCGCGTCGAATCCGGCAAGCCGGTCAAAGATACGGCGCGGATGTGGTCTTGGTCGTGGATGGGGTGGGCGCCGTGGATCGCTATAACAACGGATCGTCCTGGCTCTATGCCACGCTGGCCGGCGCCTACCTGGCGTCGGGAACGGAAAGCGATGCCCTGTTCATGATCGACGGCAGTGTCTGGGATGTGCGGGCTGAACGGCTCTATGCCACGCAGTCTTCCGAGGGAACATCAAGGCTGATCGGCCCGGCCATGTCGGTCGAGGACAATGAGGTGCTCCGTCAAGCCAAGCAGGCCGCGCTGGATGAATTCGGCAAGCGCATAGCCGACCAATTGCGCCTATTGAAGGGGTCGGCGCCTCGTCAGAATATTCGCTCACGGTGAGTCGAAGGCCCAGAGGATGCTCAGCAGCAAGAGCTGTTGAGTCGGCGTGAGGCCGATGACGCCGGGACTGATTTCGCCGCGCCGGAAAAATCCTCCGCCTGCTCCCGTGGATTCATCATAGCGGTGTTCCAGCCGCACCATCGTATTCGTCCATTGATAGGGAACCTTGTACTCAACAGTGGACGTGACGGCTTTCACAAACTGTTCGTGGCCCGTCCATCGGCCGTTACGGTCCCAATAAAACTCGGGTCGCACCGCCACAGACCAGGGACCGGCCACGTGCCACCTCGCCACAACATTGCCGCCCATGACAAAGGTTCGCGGACTGCCGGGCTCGTTGGCAATGCTTTCCGTGCCGACATCGTATGACGCCGCCAGCGTGAGGTCGTCCCCTTTCCATTCGAGGATGTGATTGCCGTAGAGCCGCCAGAATTCCAGCGAGGTCTTCGTTTGGTCGGGTCCCCAATAGATGGTCTGCGTCGCCGTCAACCGCGGCGTCATCTTGTACGACCACTGCGCGCCATACGAGGGCTGGTCGTTGGGGTGAGAGAGATGAAAGTAGCCGTTGATGATGAAGGCCGCGATGGTGAGCTGTTCGTTGACCGGATATTTGGCATTCACGCCGAACATCATGTAGGGCGTGTAGTCGGCAATCCAGGAACGGGTGTAGTTCGCATTGTCCTTGGCGTAGAGCGATTCATAGCCGATTAAACTGTTGAACAATCCCGCCGTGATCGTCAGGCCGTTTCCCACGGGCGCAAGATAGGAAGCATTCGCCCGATGAAGATGTCGAAGGGTATCCGCTCCATCGACTTTCTTTTCTCCCTGCAGAAAAGCGAAATCTCTGGAATCGTAGCCGCCTTGGAGGCCGAACTCCATCCCCCAGCGTGACGCTTCTGTCGCATCCTTTCGTACATAGGCCAGAGCCATGTTCGGCGCGAGCTCATTATGTCGAGCAGCGGTGGACCGGCTGCGCCAAAGATGATTTTCTGGAAAATTGAAATTGAGGATGTAGCTGACGTCGAGATAGGCGCCATAATGCCAGTCGCTGGTCGGCGGCGGGGCGGTTGCACCATCTGGGCTTTGTGCGAAGCAGGGCGATGTCGGCAGCACCCAAAGGAACAGCAAGCAGAGCGGCTTGGTGGGGAAACGAGTCACTACTTGTGGGGCTCCCCGAGCACGCACCACACGCGGCGCGTGCCGGATTTCTGATCGGTCACCGGCTCACCGCTGAAGAAACTGATTTGCCAGGCCACGATGTCGTCGGTAGGATGGGGCGTCGCGGTCCAATAGATTTCCGACTTGATGTTGGAGAAGGGATGTCCGGCCGGCAAGGCCGGGTCATGTTGCGAGGTATCGATCAAGGTTTTGAGTTCATCCACGGAGGGTGCCCGCCAGCCTTTTCCCCCGCCCACTTCCTTGGTTAGACAGCGCTCCACGGAGGCGCTCCACACGTCATGAATTCGATCGGGCTCCTGCTCCCAAATCAGCCCCGTCTGATTATCCCTGACGCCGGCTCCTCCCAGCACCACCGTAAAGCGTGCCGGCCTTTGATCGGCGCGGATGGCGTCAGGCAAGAGGAGCGAGAACAGAGCACTGCCGAGCACGCAGACGGCGGCTTGCAGGATCCTGAGATTTTTCATGGATATTCCTCCCCAAACGCAGACGACGCCCGACCGCCGGCAGTCTGCCGTAGCCTGCTTGTCTTTTCAATAGTCCCTCCGGCATGCTGTGCGCCGATTTCGATAAACCGGTCGGCTTAGTCATTCGGAGAGGGGTGACGCGGCCACCTACAACTCACGGAGGACTTCATGAGCGCAGTGGAGCATCATCGGCGCATCGATGTATTGGCCATCGGTTTATTCGGGCTGGCCGTGGGAGCCTTAACCTTGGGCGTGGCTCAGGTGGGCGGGATTCCCGAATCGAATAAAGTGGGAACCTTGGTCATTGCGTTGATCTTCGGCGGCATCGTCCAAATTTTGGCCGGCATCACCGATATCCGCTATCACGAGCAACTCGGCGGGACCGCGCTGACGATGTACGGATTTTTTTGGCTGACCGTCTGTACGGCCAAGCTGGTCAGCGAAAGCACGTCATTTCACTTGGACATGGTGCTGTTCGCACCGATCAATTTCGTCTACGCCGCGTTTTCGTTGGTGATGGTCTATCTGACGGCCTACCGCAACGCCACGCTCTGCATTCTTCATCTCGTCATCACCGTCACCTTTGCCTCAACTGTCCTCGCTCGCCTCGGCTTCATTGGAGAAACCCTGCCGGGGCTTCTCCATGTCATCGTGGGACTGATGGCCTTTTATCATGCGGTGGCGAGCTTGACGCAGGCCTTCACGGGCCATCAATTGGTGCCGCTGGGCCCGGCCTTCCTGCACCGGAGCGAACCGGCGCTGTCATGAGGGAGCCGGCTCAAGCAGATGAAACGATTGGTTACGCCTGCCGACGCCGGCAGTGGTGAAGCAGGAGCAGGCCGCCCCACGCAAAGGAGGCAAGCATCAACATGATGCCGAGATTGTAGGCGAGATGGGCCAACCGATGGTCGTATTCCAACCAGCCCAGCATGGAGAGGAGATTGTTCCAATCGTGTCCGTCCGTTTCTTTTCCCGTCATCCCGAAACTCGGCGAAGATGGTCCCGCACTTGCCGCATTCCCTCGCATCCATTGATCGTTCAGCCTGACACTTGGGGCAGAAGCTGATCGAGGTCTCCACGATATCCATCACTGCATGCTAGGGATGCTCGGGCAATCCGGCAAGAGTTTCCGCTTAACATGTCCGATCCGTCTGTGCTGAGCCTGTCGAAGCACGCCTTCATTGATGGCCCGCGAGATACGCTTCACGTTTGACGTGTTGACTAGCGCGACATGATGGGGAAGGGCGGAAAAATGAGGAAGAACAGGACAACGGTCGCACGCCCCAGCCAAAGACGCAGAGGGCCGAGCGAGGATTCGGGTCGTGGAATGGATGGATGCGAGAACCCGAGCAGGCCCGCCATACCGACCCACAACAGCCACCCGTGCCAACCAAAGGAGCCGAGCAACAATAAAATCGGCAACACCGCGAAGGCGATGGTCCGCTGGCGCTCGCCCCACATGGCATAGGCCACGTGCCCTCCGTCCAGTTGTCCGATCGGAATCAAGTTGAGACAGGTGACAAAGAGGCCGAACCAGGCGGCCTCGGCGATCGGATGGAGATTCACGCTGGCCCCGGCCGGCAAGTCTCCCATCATCAGCGACACCACCAGATCGAGCAGCAGCGAGCGGCCGACTAAAAAGGGACTATCCGCACTGATCCCGATCTCCACCTGCGACCAGCGCAACCCGACGACCAACGCCACGATGGCCACGACAAAGCCCGCGAGCGGTCCCGAGATCCCGATATCGAAAAGCGCCTTTCGTTCGAGAATGGGTCCCCTCACACGAATGATGGCGCCGAACGTCCCGACGAGGATGGGCAGGCCGGGAATGAACAGCGGCAGCGAGGCGGGCACGCGGTGAACCTTCGAGCAGACAAAGTGGGCCAGCTCGTGCGTGACGAGAATCAGCAAGAGCGTGAGCGCGAACGGAATGCCGTTGAGCAGTTCACCGGGCCGCTCGGTCAACAGCGCCCAGGCTCCGAGAAAGGGATGAAAGAGGTCCGGATGGTCTTGATAGGCCCCCGCCCAGAGGGTGGTGAAGACCGTGAGCAGAAACAATCCGGTCGGCAGGAGATATCGTGAAAAGCGGCTTTCCTCTTCCTCCTCGCTCCCTCCGTTCTCGCCGTAGGACTGAGTCTCCACCCCTGTTTCGGTGACCGTTTGGATAGGCTCCACGCCGCTCCGCCGCTCTTGATCCACCCGGTCCTCCGCTAAGGCAGGGCGTAGAAGGGATTGTGCTCGAGCTCTTCCTCGACGGTCGTCGCGGGACCGTGCCCTGGGAACAGACGATAATCAGGAGCGAGCGTCAAAAGACGGGCGCGGACTGAATCAAGATGCGTCCGATAAAGCTTGCTGGGATTCGACCGGCCGATCGATCCGGCAAACAGGGTATCGCCGACGAAACAGATGGGATACTGGGGATCTTCCACGCGATAACACATCCCGCCTGGTGTATGGCCGGGGGTTGCGAGGCAATGGAGGGTCCGTCGTCCCACCGTAATCCGGCGCCCCTCTGCCGGTACTGCCAGCAGATCCGCCCGTGGCCGACAACTCAGCAACTCCACATCGTCCGGTCCCAGATACACCGGCACTTCGCGGTGCTTGAGAAGCTGATCGATTCCGTCCGCATGGTCGGCATGTCCATGCGTCAGGCAAATTCCCACTAATGTAAGACCACGCTTACTGAGCGCCTCCAGCATGGCGGAGGCATTGTAGGCCGTATCGATCAGAACAGCTTCACCATTGTCGTGGAGGATATAGCCCTGCACGCCGTACCCGTTGATGGATCCGTGAATCGTTTCCACCCAGGCCGGCGGTTGTTGGGAGACCGGCCCCCATTTATCGACGGCGATCTGCTCAAGCGGCGTCGATCGAAGCCCCAAGGCCTTGGCCAGCGCCCGCACTTCCGCTCGATCGCGCGGCTGATCGCCGCGCTCCAAGGCCGTGATGTCGCCGCCGGGCAATCCCGTCATGCGCGCCACGTCCCCGACCGAAAGCCCCTGCCCCGTCCGCGCTTTTTTCAGAATATCGGAGAAGTCGTCTTCAAGCGGCATGTTGAACGATCTCGGGGGTTTCTCCGTCTGCTTCGTCGTTTATTCCAAGGCCGGGATCCTAGGGGTCCCTCACTGCGCGCATGCACCGAGCACCGCCTGCTCCATCAAATAGTAATAGGTTCTCGGGGCGCGGGGCGCGAGCAAGAGGGACCCCTAGGATCCCGGCCACTCCCCTTCATCCTTCCGGACTCAGCTTGATCTCTTTCACCTCGCCGAAGGTCGACAGGACTTTCGGCAGCGCTTCGCCCGATCCGACCGCCACAATCTTCAAGCGCTCGGGATGAAAATGTCTTTTGGCCGCGGCGAGGATGTCTTCCTTGGTCAGCTTGACGACTTTCTCGCGGAGCTGCTGGAGAAAATCCTTCGGCAAACCGTCGTATTCCAGCTCGACCAGCCGGCTCACGATCGCCGAGGGGCTGGAAAACGAGAAGATGAACGAGTTGACGTAGGCTTCTTTCGCTTCCGCCAGCTCTGCATCGGTCACGAGCTCCGTGCGCATGCGCTCCATATTGGCGACGAAACGGCTCACGACTTCCTGCGTGGACGCGAGCTTGGTTTCCGCGCGCATGAGCCAGACGCCCTGATCGTGGACCCCCGTGTTCAATCGGCTGCCGACCGAATAGGCCAAGCCCCGCTTCGTGCGCACATCGTTGAAGAGCCGACTGCGGAAAGAACTGCCGCCGAGAATATCGTTGGCGATCGCCAAGGGCACGTAATCAGGGTCGCTCTCTTTAATCGACAAGTGGCCGACGCGCAAATGGGTCTGGGAGGTTTCTTTGTTGATGAACCGGACGGCGGGCCGCGACGCGTCCTGTTCAGGCACATCGGGAATCTTCAGCTCGGGAACCGCCCCCTTCTTCCAATCACCGAAGACTTCACGCAGCGCGGCCAACATCTCCTCTTTCTTGAAATCTCCGGTGACGCCCAGAATGATGCCGTTGGGATGGATGGTGTTGCGATGGAACGTGACCAGATCGTCCCTGGTGATACGCCTCACCGAGTCGAGCGTACTCTCGCGCGCGGTCGGATGCTCGGTCCCGTACAGCACCTTCACGAACTCGCGGCTCACGACCGAGCCCGGGTTGTCCTGCCGGCGGCGAATGCCTTCGATCGCCTGCAACTTGGCCAACTCCACCCGCGCCGGCTCGAAGGCCGGCGCTCGAAGGAGCCCGGCGAAAATCTGCAATCCGCGTGTGAGATCCTTGCTGAGAACATCGAGCGACGCGGACCCCGACTGCCGCCCGATTGAAATGTTCACCTCCCCGGCAAATTGTTCCAGCTCTTCATCCACCTGTTGCGCCGACAGACCGCCGCCCCCGCCGGCGCGCATGACCGAGCCGGTCAGCGATGCGAGGCCGATCTTGTCGGCCGGATCCAACCAGCCGCCAGTCCGCATGCTTGCCGTCACCGTGATCAAGGGCAGTTCATGATCTTCCAACAAGTAAACCACCATCCCGTTGTCGAGGACGACCCGTTCGGGTTCCGGCGGCATAAATTCCACCGGCCCAAAGGTCATCTTCCGCGGATCGCCGAAAGCCGGGTCACCGGCCAGGGCTGTGAGAGCAGGAAGGAAGAGCGCGACGGCGATCAGGAACAAGAGGCTCTTTCGCGTCACGGACGACGCTTCACGCTTCACGCTCCTCATGGCGCCACCTCGCCGGCTGCCAACGCCGCCATTTTTTTGTCGTTCCCTTTCTTCACGAGAATCCCCACGGTGCGGTTCGATTTGATGAGATACTGGGCGGCCACGCGCTGAATGTCGGCGGCCGTCACGGCGGCCGTCCTGTCCCGCGACGTGAGGACATACCGCCAATCGCCGGCCACTGTTTGGTACAGCGCCAGTTGAGAGGCCAGTCCGCTGTTGGACCGCAGTGCCCGCACGAGATCGGCATCCAAATTGTTGATCACCTTTTCCAGCTCCTTCGGCGACACCGGCTCGGTCTTGAGCCGTTCAAGCTCCTCATAGATGGCCGCTTCGACTTCGGCCGTCGTATGCGGAGCCAGCGGCGTCGCGGTGAGGATGAACAGATTGGGCGCGCGCACGCCCGGATAATTTGAGTCGGAATTGACGGAGGCCGCGAGCCGTTTCTCTCTGACCAGCTTTTGGTGCAACCGCGACGTCAAGCCGTCGGTCAGCACGGCGTCGATGACATCGAACACCTCGTCGTCCGGATGGCCCAGGCCGGGCTTGTGATAGCCGATCGCGAGCGTCGGCTCCGCGTCAAATTCGACTTCCACGCGCCGTTCCCCCCGTTGTTCCGGCTCCACCGTCACCAGCGGCGGCGGCTCGGGCGCGGCAGGAATTTTCCCGAATGTCTGTTCAATCAGCTCGATGACTTCGTTGGGGTTGATGTCGCCGACCAGCGCAATGGTGGCGCGATTCGGCCCGTAGTACGTTTTGAAGAAGGCTTCCGTCTCGGCCGGCGTCAGGGACAGGATATCCGATGCCCATCCGATGGTCGGGATGCCGTAGCCGTGCGCGCGGAACGCCGCCGAGGTGAAGGTTTCAAACAGCAGCCCGTTCGGGCTGTCGTCGTTGCGCAAGCGCCGCTCTTCCATCACGACCCCGCGCTCCTTGTAGAACTCCCGCAACACGGGATTCGCCATGCGGTCGGCTTCGACGGCGGCCCAGAGCGGCAGCCGGTTGGCCGGAAGACTGATCGTGTAGCGCGTGAGGTCCTTGCCGGTCGAGGCATTCAGGCCGACCCCGCCGTGACGCTGATAGAGCAACGCCATCTCGTTGCCGACCACATACTGGGACGCCTGGGCCTGCAGCTCGGTGAAGCGCTTCTGGAGCGCGTCGACCGCAGCCTGTTCCTCGGCGGAAGCCGCGCTGTTTTTCTTGGCGATGTCGCGCTGGCGCTGTTCGAGTTCGGTCCCGACCTGGGCCAGTTCGTCGAGAATCGGCTTCTCCTTCTCATAATCCTTCGTGCCGACCGTGCGCGTGCCCTTGAAGGCCATGTGTTCATACAAATGCGCGAGGCCCGTTTGGCCGACCTGTTCATTGATGCCGCCGACCGCAAAGGTGATGTTGATCGATACCACCGGCGTCTGATGCCGTTCGACCATGAGCACCGTCAGGCCGTTCGCCAATTTGCGCTCGATCACACGGTCCGCCAAGCTGGGCGAACCGGCGAGCAAAAGATCAAGGTTGAGGTTAAGGCTGAGGATGAGGCCCAACCAGAAGACCAGCGACCTGCCGCAGCTGCGAGCAGGACTTTCACTCAACCTCAACCTGAATCTGTTCTTCATACAAATAACTCCATGAGTTCTTCCGGTCGTTCAATGAACCAATCCGGCTTGCACGCCGCCATTTTTTCCCGATTGCCCATCCCGTATCCGACGGCGCAGACACGGATGCCCGCGTTGTGGCCCCCGTTGATGTCGTTGGTGCTGTCGCCGACCAGCACCGTGCGTTCTTTTGACGCGCCGACGTGTTCCATAATATGGAGGAGCATCCCCGGCTCGGGCTTCAAGCCGAAGCCGTTGTCGCCTCCGACCACGACGGGAAAATGGTGCGGGCCCAATCCCTTCAGAATGACCTGCGTGTATTCGATCGACTTGTTCGTGGCGACGGCTTTCTCTTTGTAGCCGAAATGCCGCAACATCGGCTCGACTCCGGGGTAAAACACCGTGTAGTCGAGACAGTGCTCCAGATAGTGCCCGCGAAAGACTTTCAAGGCTTGATCAAACCGATCCTGATTTTCTTCTCCCACCGCCAGCCGGAGGAGCCGTTTGACGCCGTCGCCGACGAATCCGAAGATTTCCTCCAAGGGACGTTCCGGCAGCCCCAATTCCATGAGCGTGAGGTTCACGGAGTGGGCGATGTCCCATTTGGATTCGATCAAGGTCCCGTCGAGATCAAAAATCAAGAGATCCACCGGCGTCTTCTGTATCATTTCGCCTTTCGCAAGGATTCTTCCAGCGCACCGAGCGTGCTCCGCTTCACGGCATCGGATTCGTGCCGCTGGGCTTCCCGGACAAAGTTTAACATTCGTTTGAGTCCCACATGCGGAGGAATGACCGGCTCCAGAATTTTCCACTTGCCTTGTTTGGCCTTCACATGAAAGCGGATTTCTTCCACGCTGTCATCGGGCACGAACGCGGCCGTTTCGAGATACACGGACCCGAGCACGCGAAACGTGACCGGGATGACGACTTCCAGCTTGTTGATGATCTGCCACCGTCGATAATCTTCCGGCACGGTCGCTTCCTGGATCACCACCACGCGGCCCCAGACCGGTTCTTCCCGCCAATCGATGTAGGGCACGAGCGTGTCGAAGGACATCGCGTCCAATCGGGCGCCTTTCTGATCGAGCAACACGTAGCGCTTGATGATGTCCGTCGGCGGGTGGTCGCTCGATCCGCTTTGCGCGCGCACATGGCCGGTCGCAAGGAGGATGACCGCCAGCCCGATCAACAATGTGTTGAGCCTGTTCTTCACGACTTTCACACTACCTCGTGCAGTGCCGCGATATTCGAGCATCTGCGTCGCAGTGATGATAACACGTCGG
The DNA here is from genome assembly GCA_964398045.1 of uncultured Nitrospira sp. Classification (GTDB taxonomy): domain Bacteria; phylum Nitrospirota; class Nitrospiria; order Nitrospirales; family Nitrospiraceae; genus Nitrospira_D. The sequence goes on from CAYNLM010000022.1 coordinate 26,525, forward strand.
CATTGGTTCGCCGCAGCAATCATGCGGTTCTGCAGCGCAGGCAACTCGCGGCTCTCGGGACCGATGATGTAGATGATTTCGGCTGTGCGCGCATTCTAACAAACGGGCCGCGGAGGCCGCAAAGCGTCCAGCGAGACGAGTCCCCGTCATTGACCTCACTTTTTGCGCATGCTACGGTCCCGCCCTCTCCGTTAAACTGGCGACCACAATTAGAGGACCTATGCGCGTGACTCAACGGTCTTCAACAACGTTCCGGCTGCTCCTCTCGCTCTTTTTCGTATGGTCATTCGGGGTGGCGGACGCTCTTCCGGTTCGTGCGGATGAGTCAGGCGGCAAGACGGCTGTCCAGAGTCCGCCGTCTGAGCACACAGGCGCGGCTCATCTCACGGAGCCTCCACAAAAAGCCAGAGATCTGCTCAAGGCGTTGCGAGAGAGGGACGGCGCGCCCCTGCCGGGCTACGTCGGCGGGCGGGAATTTCAGAACCGCGAGCGGCGCTTGCCAAGAGGGCGATATCGGGAGTATGACGTAAATCCGAAGTCACGCGGCCGTCCGCGCAACGCCGAACGAATCGTCATCGACCAACAGACTCAGAAAGCGTATTACACCCCGGATCACTATCGTACATTTATTCCACTGAACTGAGCTTGATTGAACAACACCATGGCCACACAACAAAACGTCCATACACATCTTCAGAATGCCACAGCCCCTTGGTCATCGCTGCTCGTGGTCCCTCCCGGAACGACAGCCGCCGCTCTGGTGAAGCCGCCGGCTGGGTTCGTGCTGCGCCAGATTCACGGGAAGAAGTGTGCGACGCCGGTCGGCGTCTTCAACGAGTTCGCCCGCGCGCTCGACTTTCCCGATTACTTCGGACATAACTGGGACGCCCTGGAGGAATGTCTGGCCGATCTCGAGTGGCTGCCCGCGAAAGGCTATGTCCTGCTGGTGACGGATGCTCACTGCGTGATTCCCGATGAAGAAGAGGAGTACGAGACCCTGCTGGAAGTGCTGAGCGACGCCGGCGAGGCCTGGAGCAAGGGACAGACGGCCGACGGACGGCGCGCGCCCTTCCATGTCTTTTTTGCCGTCTCCCAACAGGACAAGAGCAAGCGGAAACATTGGGGACTCAAGGAATTGCCGCTCACTGAAGCGGGGAACGCCGTTGCAAAGGCGCGGACGACTCGGTCGGGGAACTGAAAAAACGCGGGTGACGGGAGCTGCCAGGAAGACGGAGCCTACAACCCTGCCTTGCGCGCGAGATTTCTGATGCCGATCCACAGAGTGGCCAACGAGAGGGCGACCTGGCTGCCGGCGTCAGGCGAAGACGGATGATTTTCCGACCCGACTAAAACAAGCGGGGGGGCGATTCTGTCCGACCCGACCAGGTCATTCCATCGAGCCTGGACCGCGAGCCGATGGGTCGTGCAGATACCATGCGTTTCCCGGCGATCTTCCAGCGGGGTCTTCTCGCCGACGATGCCGTGATGTCCTTCTCTCCGACACCAGGAACAGATGATCCTCATACGCGCCTTGTCGCTCCTCTTTCCGTCATCATTATAAGCGAGCAAGAATTACGCCCAAGTAAAAAGAATGTATGTTCCGTGAAAAGAATCGAGAAAGGCGGATTCTTATCGCCTGCGACAGCTTGCCGCTGTATCCAAACAGATAGCGGGTGAATCCAATAAGGCACTTTTGGGCCTCACAGGAGGCAATCAACGGTCCTCTGTGAGGACGATGGATTTCTTGACCGGCTCTCTCGCTGCGTGATAGGGTGCGCCCCCGTTATGAAGACCACGCGATCCGCCAAGCTCTTCGCAGAGGCCCAAACACTGATTCCCGGCGGCGTGAACAGCCCCGTCCGTGCGTTCCGATCCGTCGGCGGACAACCACGCTTTATCAAACGAGCCAAGGGTGCCCGCCTCTATGACGTGGACGGCAATGCGTACATCGATTATGTGCTGTCATGGGGCCCGATGATCCTCGGCCATGCGGCTCCAAAGGTGATCAGCGCCATCAAGAAAGCTGCCGGACAAGGCACGAGTTACGGCGCGCCGACGGAATTGGAAACCGATCTCGCGAAGGCCATTCGCGAGGCGTTCCCATCCATGGAAAAAATCCGGCTGGTCAGCTCCGGGACCGAAGCGGTGATGAGCGCGATTCGCGTCGCCCGGGGATTTACCAAGCGCGACGGGATCCTCAAATTCGAAGGCTGCTACCACGGTCACAGCGATTATCTGCTCGCGAAAGCCGGTTCCGGTTTGGCAACCCTGGGCATCCCCGACTCGCCCGGCGTTCCGGCGGATTTTGCCAAACATACCCTCACCGCCCCATACAACGACATTCGCACGGTGCAACAACTCGTCAAGGAACATCGCAACAACCTGGCCTGCATCATTCTGGAACCGATCGCCGGCAACATGGGTGTGGTTCCTCCGGCTCCCGACTTTTTGTCGGCGCTCCGCCACCTGACGACGGAGAACGACATCCTGCTGATCTTTGACGAAGTGATCTCAGGCTTTCGCGTGAGCTATGGAGGAGCGCAAGCGCTCTATGGCATCAAGCCGGATCTGACCGTGTTGGGAAAAATCATCGGCGGGGGGCTGCCGGTCGGCGCCTACGGCGGGCGGAAAGAGATCATGGATCTCATCGCGCCGTCCGGACCGGTCTATCAAGCCGGAACCTTGTCTGGAAATCCTCTCGCGGTGACGGCGGGTCTTGCGACGCTCAAGCAGTTGAAAGCCCGAGGAGTCTACAAGAAGCTGGAAGAACAGTCAGCCGTCTTGGCCGACGGCATCGGCAAAGCGGCAAAGAAGGCCGGCGTCCCACTGACGCAAACGCGCGTCGGCTCCATGCTGACGGCGTTCTTCACATCAGGTCCGGTGGTGGATTGGAATACGGCGAAGCAGTCGGACACGAAGCGGTACGGTCAATACTTCCATCACATGCTGGAGCAGGGCGTCTACCTCGCCCCGTCACAGTTCGAAGCAGCGTTTCTCTCGACCGCTCACACCACAAGCAACATCGACCACACCATCAAAGCCGCCGCCGCCGCGTTCAAGAAACTTTAGCTCGTCGTTCGTGAAGCGTCGTCGCGTATCTCGCGAGATACAGAGAACGGATCGCTTCGGATACAGCCTTATACTTGTGGCAAGCTTTTTAAACAGCCGTGCAGCTGGCAGGATGCTCAAAACGAGTTCATTGCTAGGCCGCAACGAGCGAGAGCCCGAGGCGTACTCGGAGTACGTTGAGGTGCGCGAGGCGACGAATAAGTCGCCTCAAGTCTGCGCACGGGCGCGAGATGGTGAGCGCCCAGTGTCTTCGCCCCTGGCGGCTGTTTTCAACAACTTCCTATTCGTCGTCCTCGTCGTCCGCTTCCAGCGCCTCCTGCCGCTTCTGCTCTTCCATTGCATTGTGCAGCAGCATGCGGATAAACATGGAGTAGAGCGAGCCCTTTTCGAGCGTGCCGCCCGGCGGAATCGCGATCTTGCCTTCTTTTATCATCCGGTCCATCCACGCCTTCTGATCCGGCGCGATCAGAATCGGGACCTCGATCAATCCGACTCGACCAAACATTTCCATGATGACCGCCTCCCCGTAACTATATTGCTATCTGCTATTCGCCATCGGCTACCAGCTCTTTGAGTTGCCCATTCCAGCACGCCATTTTCTTCCTTGTCAACCGAGCCGCTGTGGCACGAGGTGTGCGTAGCTGATGAGCCATGCGCGTCAAACCAACCTCCCTCATAACAGGCATCCTCTTCTTTCTCGGCAGCACGACTCTCTGGTTGGGAATGGCCCAAGCATCCCGCCTCTCAACGTCCAACGGAGAGTCGACCATTCAAAAAAATTGCGACCTCTGCTGGTCTCCATCGATCACCGACACGCCTCCTCCTTCGACCCTCCAACCGCATCGGCAGCAGCACCCTCGCGACAGCCGTCCGCACAGATTACCGAAAGGCCGTTATCGAATTACTCCCTATCAAAGACATGCGCAGCCTTCGGCGTTAGGACGGCTCTACGGGCGACGATTACCCGCCAGCCAGCCGATTCACATCATCGACGGCGATACGTTTCGAATGGGACCCGACCGCATCAGACTCCGAGGCATCGATACGCCGGAATTGAATGAGCCCGGCGGGCAGGCAGCGCGACAGCGACTCGAACAACTCCTGCAACAAGGGCCGATCCGCATCGTGCCGTACGGACAAGACGTGTACGGCCGCACCGTCGCCGATGTGTTTGTGGATGGACGGAACGTGGCGGAGGTGCTGAGACAAGAAGGTTATGGAAAGGGAAGCCAGCGGTGATCTTTGTCCGGATGTCGCACGGTCATCAAGAGAGCCTAGCGGACGCTCTGATCAGCCCCGGCCAGGAATTCAGAACGTCCCCATTTCTGCGCTCCGGCGTTGGTTCGCCGCGCGCCGCAACGCGGCGAAACCGGAGCATTTGCGTTTCCTGCTGCGTTGACAAATCTGTATCAATCGGCCATCCTGACCCGTATGAAAACGACCCTCAACATAGACGAGACTCTGCTTAAACGAGCCGCGCGGCTGACAGGCGTGAGCGAAAAGACATCGCTTGTGCGTCTTGGCCTGGAGGCGCTCATTGCCCTGGAGAGTGCGAGGCGACTGGCCCGGTTGGGTGGGACTGAACGGGAACTCCGTCCGATCCGTCGGCGGCGTTCAGCGGCCTGATGGTGCTCGTGGATACCTCCGTCTGGATCGACCACCTGACCAGGGGCAACGGCCGGTTGGCTCGGCTCCTCGAAGACGGCATGGTGATGTGTCATCCCTTCGTGATCGGCGAGTTAGCCTGCGGGCATCTACGCAACCGCCAGGAGATCCTTGGTCTGCTTGCAGCCTTGCCGCACGCACCTGTGGCGGATCATGACGAGGTGCTCCGTCTCATCGACCGACACAGCCTCTTCGGGCGTAGGCTTGGATGGGTTGATGTCCATCTTCTCGCCTCTACGCTCCTCGCCGCATCCGCGTTGTGGACCCTGGACAAACCACTCAATCAGGCGGCCGGTGCGCTTCGGATTGCCGCAGAAATTGAGAGAACCCGCTAACTACACGCTGAACTTGGGAGAAGGAAACGGTGTCTGACCCCTTAAATCCCTCATGACCCCTTAAATCCCTCAGCCTCAGGGTCCCTGTCGCAGCTCACTTAATAGTTGAGCCCCGCAATGACTACCTTCAATCCGGAGAAGCAGTTCGAGCTTGAATTGGAGGTTTTCCGCACGGAGGCGGAGGGAGCGGCACAGTTCTTCTACGCATATCTCGCAGTGCACGCAGTGGCGGCCGATCATCGGCCCGTTCACCGTCTCCTGAACACGGCTGCCCTCTTCTGGAATACCAACTTGGGCGCCCTTCAAGCCGCCGCGTTCATTGCCCTCGGGCGCGTGTTCGACCAAAAGTCCGCGCACAACGTCGACCGACTACTCAAGATCGCACAGGACAACCCAAAGATCTTTTCGAAAACCGCGCTCGGCTTACGAAAGCAAGGTGTAGCGCCGACCCCACCAGATTGGTTGCCGGAATACCTCCACCATGCTTATGTTCCGGCACCTGTGGATTTCCGTCGCTTGCGCGCTCATGTGCACAAGTACCGCAGGATCTATGAGACCAAGTACAAAGACCTTCGTCACAAGCTCTTCGCGCACAAAGAGGTTACCGAACGCGCCGAGGTAGAGGCGTTGTTTGCGAAAACTAACATTCGAGAACTTCAGCGTTTGCTGGCATTCCTAGGATCTTTGTACGAAACACTGTGGCAGCTATTCTTCAACGGTCGGAAACCTGTACTGCGACCGCGCCGCTACTCAGTTAAACGTATCCGAGACTTTCCATCGCCTCCGGATCGCGTCACGGCGGTGCAAGAGCGAATCACGCATGAAGCTGAAAAGTTTCTTCGCCTGGTCGCGGGCGTGGCCCAACCGGCGGTTGCAGCGGACACGCTACGGCGGGCTTCGCCCACCTCCGTGGACCGCTGAACCGCGAGCGTTGGGCCGCTCAGGTTAAGGAGGAGACATGCCTCGTTATGTCGCATTCCTTCGGGGTGTGAGCCCGATGAACGCAAAGATGGCGGAGATCAAGCGCTGCTTCGAAGGCGCTGGCTTTACGGACGTGAAGACGGTGCTTTCGAGTGGCAATGTTGTCTTCGACGCGTCCGCCAAATCGGACACCCGGCTCGCCCGCGATGCCGAAGCCGCGATGGCGAAGCAACTCGGCCGCACGTTTTATACCATCGTCCGCCCAGCAACCCACTTGCGCGAATTGATCGAGACTGATCCCTACGCCGCCTTCCATTTGCCGACGAACGCGAAGCGAGTCATTACGTTTTTGGGTGAACCGCCCAAGGCAAAGCTTTCGCTGCCATTCGAGGCGGATGGCGTACGCATCCTCGTCATGAAGGGACGCGACGTCTTTACCGCTTACGTCCCAAACCCGCGCGGCCCCGTATTCATGACCATGATCGAGAAGACGTTCGGCGCTGACATCACCACCCGCGCCTGGGGTACCGTAAAGAAATGCACTACCGCATGAAGCATAGGGGCCCAACCAGCGCTTCAGCGAAGAAGGGAGCGAAGTGAAATGATGGGCGAAACTCTTTTCAAGGAACTGGAAGCGGTGGAAGAAGCCTTCAATCGAGCCGTCATATCGAACGACGTTGCGCAAATATCAGCCTGCATCTCCGAGGATTGGGTCTTGGTGACACCAGAGGCAGGGCCGATACTTCGGGAGAGATTCCTGCAAGCAGTGGGTCAAGGCGTTCTGAGCCATGACAGCATGACCAAAGAGATTGACCGTGTCCGCGTCTATGGCGATGTTGCAGTCGTCACAGGGCGCGGCCGCAACACAGGCATGTTTAAGGGAAAGCCTATCAGCGCCGACGAATGGGTGACTGACGTTTACGTAAAGTCTGGCGACCGCTGGATATGCGTCCTTACCCACTTAACACCAGTTGCCGGAGCCTAAGGTGCTCAACGTGTGCGATGCCCAACAAGGCGCTCCAGCCGAC
>CAYNLM010000023.1:0-32481 GCA_964398045.1 uncultured Nitrospira sp.
CATGATGCAGGCCGACCGGCAGGGGAGCTTTGGACGTCCATCGGTCCGTGGAGGGATCGTATTCTTCAAGGGACGGCGTAATCGCAAGATGCAGCACATTGCCCAAGCTGAGCCGCTCGAACCCGCCCACGAGGTAGATCTTGTCGGACAACGTCCCAGCAGCCACCTCAGTCCTCTTCGTCGGCGCAGGCGCCGCCATGCGCCACACGCCTCGATCCGGCTCGGCTTGCTCCGCGTGGGTGGAGACCGGTAGCGCGATGAGGCAGAGACCGGTGAGAAACGGCGCGAGTGAGTTAAAAAATGATCCTGACACCGTTTTCTCCAACACCGTTTTCTCCAACGAGAGGCGATAGAAAGCCTCGGAGGCGCTAACGCATCGACCTACGGAACCCAGATTTCTGAGCCTCCTCTTCACTCTTGAAACAAACGGCGTCTGGGCTGAAAAGCATGCCCGCGTAGAACTGGCCACCAGGCACATGGTAGATGGCACTCCGCTGATTGCCGACCACGGGGCAGGACTGCATAGTTGGCACAAGAGACTCAGCTTGGAAGGGTTGAATCTTCCCCTCCTTGATAAAAGGCTTGGCGTTATTGATTGGGATGGCGAAATTTAAGTTCTGGCCTTCGGTGAGTTGCGCTGTCGTGATTCCGATGGCTTCCCCACTCAGGCTGAAGAGAGGGCCGCCGCTACTTCCCGGTGAAACCGGGGCAGTAATTTGGAACATTTTGTCGTCAGGTTTATCACCTCGGATAGCACTAATGAGTCCGTCTGAGATGGTTTGCTCCAGGCCCATCGGATTTCCGATTGCGATCACAGCCTGCCCCACACGCACGGCGTCCGAATCCCCGAGAGGCACCGTCACCAAATTCCCCGCGTCAATTTTGAGGACTGCAATGTCCAGATCGCGATTGAGCTCTGCAACCCCTGAGACTTTTAGCTCCCGCCCATCCTTGAGCTTGACCGTCACTTCGCGAGCGTGTTCCACCACATGAAAGTTTGTCAAAAACAAGCCGGTCGAACTGACGATAAATCCGGTGCCGACACTTTGGGGTAAACCAAACGGGCCGATGCCTTGAACAAGCAACACACCAGGCGAGCGTAACGCAAAAATCTCTTCTGGAGTTTTCGACGCGAAAGCCGGACTAGGAAGGGAAAGAAGAGTGCACGCAACAATCCACACCCCTGTTACCCATCTTGGGAGAAGGAACCAGATGGTGAGCATGGCACCCCAGGAGAGATGAGAGCGTACGCTCGGGGACAACATGCGTGAAGAGCCTACTCCCCGACTGGAGGACAGCGCAAGCGGGTCAGGGTGGCATAGACCTCAGAGCAGACACAGGGCGCAGGCCATGCTATACTCACCCCATGCTGAAACAGTCCCTCACGAAAACTAATCCCTATCTCGCCGACCCGGCGAAACGCCGCGAGATGTTCGAGATGACCGTGTACACCTCCACGGATATTGAAGGCGTCAAACTTACCCCATCCGACTTGCGTGCCGGAACGAGAGCTGCTCGCCCCATTACTTCCAGTGGATCTGCAAAGTCCTCTCGATCACCGCGTTGAACAGACTCGCCATCGGTCCATAATTTCGTCCCAAACCAGCTTGAACCGCAGCAAAATACTGGCCTCGTTTCCTACCGGATAACTTGTCGAATAGGAGAGCGGGCAACCGGGGGAGGACGGTCATGAGGCTGTCTTTTCTGAGGATTCACTGCCTAGATCATTCGCGATCAGCCGGAACTGTTCAAGTGCCGCTTCGAGGTCATCCACAATCTCCTGCGCGATCATGTCGGGATCGGGAAGGTTGTCGGAGGCTTCGAGGGATTCGTCTTTGAGCCAGAAGATATCGAGGCTGGCTTTGTCGCGGGCGACCAGCTCGTCATAGTCGTAGGCGCGCCACCTGCCTGCAAACTGGTCAGTTTGCGCAGGCAGGGCGTCCTTCATGTTTTCTGCCCAGGTAGGCTTTCGATTATGACGATTGGTTGGGTTATAACATCGAACAAAATCGTCGAGGTCCTCGCGCTTGAGCGGGTTGGTTTTGAGCGTGAAGTGTTGGTTCGTCCGCAGGTCGTAGATCCAAAGCTTCTTGCTCCAAGGTGTTTCGCTGGCTGGCTTCTTGTCGAAGAAAAGGATGTTGGCCTTCACACCTTGGGCGTAGAAAAGGCCGGTCGGGAGACGCAGCAACGTGTGCACGTCGCAGTCGTGCAACAGTTTCCGGCGGACCGTCTCCCCTGCCCCGCCTTCGAAGAGCACATTGTCCGGGACGACGACGGCAGCGCGACCATTTACGGCGAGGATGGTTTTTACATGCTGGACGAAGTTCAGTTGCTTGTTTGAGGTCGTTGCCCAGAAGTCGTCCCGCTCATAGGTTTCACGTTCCTTTGAGACCTCCCCTTCTTGCCCAACGACGGTGTAGCTGCTCTTCTTGCCGAAAGGTGGGTTGGTGAGCACGATGTTAAATCGCTCACCAGGATCTGACGCCAGTGAATCGGCTGACTCAACGGGCTCGAAGTCCTGCGAGCCGATGCCGTGCAAGAGCAGATTCATGGCGCAGAGGCGCACCACGCTTTGCACTAACTCATAGCCTTTCAGCGTCTCTTGTTTGAGTTTTTTCTTTTCGATCTTGGTGAGGTTGGGATTGTGCTTCACAACGTAATCGTGCGCGGCAAGCAGGAACCCGCCTGTCCCGCAGGCGGGATCGCAGATTGTGTCGCCGGGCTTCGGCGCAACGCAGTCCACCATCGCCTGGATCAACGGCCGCGGCGTGAAGTACTGGCCTGCGCCGCCCTTCACGTCTTCGGCGTTCTTTTGGAGCAGACCTTCGTAGGCATCGCCCTTCACGTCGGCGCTCATCGCAGACCAGTCTTCCTTGTCGATCAGGTCCACGATCAGGCGGCGGAGCTTGGCGGGGTCTTGGAACTTGTTCTGAGACTTGTTGAAGATGAGCCCGAGCAGGCCCTTCTCTTTACCGAGATTTTCAAGGCTGTGCAGATAGTGAGCGAATAGCTCATCGCCATCTTTCTTGAGCAGGCTTTGCCAACTGTACTTGTCAGGAACAATGGAGGCGGGCTTGCCTGCGCCGGAGGCAGGCAGGTACGGTGGCTTCGTCCGCTCGTCCGCCATCTTGAGGAACAGCAAATACGTCAGCTGCTCGACATAGTCGCCGTAGCTCATCCCGTCGTCGCGGAGGACGTTGCAGTAGTTCCAGAGTTTTTGAACAATGGCTGAGGGGCTCATTGAGCGTGACCGCCTGATTCAGGAAGTTGCTTGCCTGCTGAAGTCTGCGGAAAAAGTTGCAGGATTCTCTTTCTGAGGTCCTCTCGGAAGAGAATTTCAGCGCACACAATCTTCCTGTCAACGAGGTCGAGGATCAACTGTCCGGAGGAAGGATTCAGAGAGAGGCTTTCGTGGTTCGGCCCGTAAGCTCCCTTTGGTTTGGGAGCGGTGTAGAGCGTGGCGCAGAAGTTATCGCCACAGCGACACCGGTCAACGAGTCGAAGCAGTGGTACTTGCTCGGCCAAATCTCTCTCATTTTGACTTCTGAGAAGCGCGGTTAATTCGTCCGCAAGGTCCGGCAGAGCGTCTTGCAGAAGTGATGGCATGGCGGGTGAAGCGGATTATCGCGAAGCCAGTTCACGAGCGTGTGTGATCTCACGCTTACCCACTGGACGCACCTGTGTAGCTTCCAGCGTGACGACGGCAGCAGTTTTCCCTTCCAAGGTGGTGAATTCCACCTCGTAGGCCTGCCCATCACGATAGATATGCACCACCGTACCGACATCCCCAGCCACCAGGCCTTCGGAGGGCACGGTCACAGCCAACACCACTCGATCATGTTCTTTAATCATGGTCATGGCTCCTGTTCTCTCGGATATGCTGTTATGAGGCGCGGGGTATCCCTGCCGGTGTCAACAATCCAGACGGTCCGCACCATCACAGTCCGACCGCTCGGTGCCTGAAGCAGACCATCTACAATATACTTGTGCCCGTGAGGGGATGTCATGCTTTTTGTCACAGGGGAGTCTCTCGCCACTTGCCGCAAGGCATCAGCCAACGCCTCCCATGCCTCGCGCCGAAAGCCTAGGGCGGTGAAGAATTCCGCCTTGCCAAATCCGTCGGGATGAGCCTCACTGAGCAGGTAATCCCTCACCTTGTCACGTTCGACGACAGCCTGGTCTTTGTTGGGCAGGTTCATTCCGGTCACATCACCCTCAATCGCCGCCTGCCTGTGCGCCCGCCTGCGCCTGCCCGCAGCCATGCAGGCGGCAGGCAGGGAGGACGTTGCAGTAGTTCCAGAGCTTTTGGACGATGGCCGAAGAAGTCATAAAGACTCTGGACGAGGCGCTGCAGGACGCACGCGAATGCGCCCCGGTTCGACCGTCACGATCGCACCCGATTGAAGTTCAGTCCCATACCGATTCAGAACCATCTCGCAGATCGACGCTTGCTGAGAAGCGGACAAGACCACCAGCCGGATCATTCCAGCATGCGCCTGTTCGCGCACTACAGCCAACTCACCGAAGTCTTTGTCGAGGGTGATGAGAATACGGCCCTCCCGATAGGCCAGGGCCAAGATCTCTTCATCGCCGGGATCGGCGGGCCAGTCTCCCGCCAGACAACATCGTGCCCTGCGGTCTTCAGAGGAACCACAGCGGCACCTGACACGCAGGTATCGAGAAGAAGTTTCACGAGGCGGATTCGAGAGGCAGCGGCTCAATCCGCTCATGGCCAACAAGCCGATGAGCGTAGGCAAGGCAGGCTTGAATATCCTTGCGCTCCAGCCAGGGGTACCCATGCAGAATCGTGTCGAACGTGTCGCCGGCCGCGAGTATGCCGAGCACATGTTCGACGGCGAGCCGGCGACCTCGGATAATCGGCTTCCCGCCGAAAATCTTTGGGTTCACCGTGATACGTTTGAGAAGAAGCTGCTCATCCATGGTTGACCTCACATGAGCGCATGATAGCGCACTTGTGGAGAGAAGAAAACCTCTGGATTGGAGAGTATCTGTGAAGTTTGGCACATTGGGTGGGGAACGGATTCGCTGCCAAACGGTCTATCCGGAAAGGTTACGCGAAACAAGTGCGTGAGGTATGGACTGGAGGTCTTTTCAGCCGAGGGGTGGAAGGGCCCAATGTGGAAGCGAAACGGTTCCTGACACCGTTTTCTTCGCCGATTGAAAAAATGACTCCCGACCCCTTTGTTTTCCCCCTTTGTTTTCCCGCGACCCCTTTGTTTTCCCGCGACCCCTTTGTTTTCCCGACCCCTTTGTTTTCCCCAACTGCTCGACGTAGTCGCCGTAGCTCATCCCATCGTCCCGGAGGACGTTGCAGTAGTTCCAGAGTTTTTGGACGATGGTCGAGGCAGGACTCACTTGGCTATCCAAGCAAGTTCACGAAGTCGCTGAAACGCTATATAAATGTGCTCAGCACGGAACATCTTCTGTTTTCTCTCGTTCCACCCATGAACAAGTTCGACTGCCTTCTCGGGCGTTGTAGCTTTTGGCTTTTGATGGGCGCACACCCAATGCACAGAAGAGAGCAGTTCCATACCGTAGGGTGTCTCGAACCCCTGAATGAGGTCACTGACCTTATTTACCCTTGCCCTGGGAAGTGGATGGTCCTTTAAGAACGCATCAGCTTCCTTCACAGCGTTAGGCAACAACTCAATTTCAGTATCAGGTTTTTGGCTATCACCATAACCACGGATCAGATGCCCTTCGATTCTCTCAAGGACCTTATTGAGATTCGCAGCATACGGGCCATAGAGTCCAGCTTGGAAACGCAGCTTCAACGGCTCACCAGCTTCCTGAAGAAAGTACATGAGTTTCTGAATCTCTAGCAGCGTCAGTCTATAGCTCAGCGCCTCGTACTGATGCATGGCCCGAACAAACAGCGCACGACTGATCGTCATGGCAGGCTTGGACGTATTGACCGGCATAGCCTTCGCCGCTGGCGCACCCAGGGGGCTGAACATCTGCACAGTCACATCCGCTAGTTCGGAGAAGGCAGCTTCAATGAGCGGACGAACATCCCTCCAATCCAATCCACCATTCCCACAGCCGAGAGGCGGCACTGCAATTGATTTGATCCCCAGCCGCCGAACGTCTGCAACCAATGCACGAAGGCCTTCTCGAATGTCTTCAATGCGAGACTTCCCGCGCCAATGTCGTTTCGTAGGGAAGTTGATGATGTAGCGGGGATTCACCATCCGGCCAGTTTCCCAAATAAACATGAGCCCCGGTCGGACCTCTTCAGCACAACAGGCCTTGGCATAGGCATCGAAATTTCCAGGCCAAGCTTGCTTGAATTGCAAAGCAATGCCCTTACCCATAAAACCGTCACAGTTGACGGTATTGACGAGGGCTTCGGCGTCAGATTGGAGCAGGTTGCCTGTAGCGTGGCGAATCATGGCTAGAAAGTTCACCAATAATACCAATTCCGCTCAACCCTGACTACCCTACTCTCAGCAGCAGGAAATGCGGCCTGGATTGTCTCAACGCCTTGTTTCATCTCGGCATCGATCACCACAATCTCCTGAATCAAAGACCACGGACAGCACTGATACACAAGAAACTCGGCTTGTTTCTTGCGCTTGCGATCCATGTCATCGATGGTGTCTGTCCAGTACCTCTGGTTTACAACCGTCCAGTCAACTTCATCCAGCATAGCGAGGTCGTCGAACCATTGAGTGAACGTAACCAATCCATGGCCGTCAGAGAACACGAACTTGATGCCAGCAGCCTCAATGGCTTGAGCGGTCGAGACGAGGTAAATCAGAGGCTCCTGTCCTTCGTTATACCCCTCCACACGACCAGTCTTCAGGTTTAGCATCATGGGAGAGAGATACCCGAAATAGAATGGCACATAGTCGTGGATGGTCCCGCCCGGGCCAAGCTGAATTGGCACCTCAGCACGAGCGCTTTGAATATCCGTGCTATGGCAAAATCGATATGGCAACTCATCGTCCGGAACATGTTTCGGTGCATGAAGCCCACCACGTCGAATAATCGTATCGAGATTATCCAGGTGGGTAAATCGCAGTATCGGAGTTGGATTGGGAGGCATCTATTCTAGGTCCCGAATTCTGAAGCCGGAAGAAATGCGCGTGCCGTTTGTGACGCATGCCGCCGTACGCGTGACACTACTTCTTCCAACGTCCAGCTCCCGCTTAAAACGAGGTAGATGTGGCCATGGTCCAGCAGAATGATAGGCGTCTTCCGTCCAGACGCTTGTTCAATCGCCGTCGATGAATAGCCAGACATAGAAACCATGATCCCCATTGTATTGTCGGCCTTATCGTTTACTTTGGCCAAGAATGTATCAACATCTGGAGCTGCCGCTTGCTCTTTTGTGAACTTCAACTCAGTTAAGTAAGTCGTGCCCTCAACCGTTACTGACCCATCAATCTGCCGCCCTCCTGACGTATATGGACGCCGATTGGTCATCTCGAAGAAATCGACAACATCAAAAAACCAATCTTGAAACCTATAACCAGCCTCGGCGGTACCGATCTGCTTCGATAGCTCCCTTAACTGCTCAGAAAGGCTTTCCAGAGTTTGGCGCTTTTTAATCGTCTCCTGCATTCGCTGATGAGCGGCCTTTTTGGCCTCTTCCCTCGTCTTGGCATCGTCCGCCTTTTGCTTCTGAGTGTTCAAATAGTGGCGAAGTGCCACTATCGCCTCTTTGGCCGATTGAATCTTCGCTTGTGCATCTTCCCAGCCTTCGAGATCGGGAAACTTCACTTGATCGGAGAGCGAAACGGCCATCTGTTTAATAACCTGAGCACCCTTGCTGTCTGCCTCTAGCTTCGGGAACAACCGCCCCACGAACACACGCTTGGTTTCAGTTTCTTGCCAAGTCGCAAGAAAACTTTCTGCAATCTTGTGGCGTCGGAGAAAGGTTAGAAGGGCATTCTTCCTCCAAAACGATTTCAGTAGTGCATCTTGAACCAGATCAATGAAATGAGAGGGCAACTGTTCGGGCATAGCTATGTACGCGCTCCATTAAGTAGGAGCTTCCCAGAAAAGGCCTTCTGGAGTGTGGCTTGCCGCAGGCAGTCGGCGCGGGTGAGGTTGGCTTCGACGGCTGCTTCAAGTTCGTCAATGACGGACAGGCGGCGCTCGACTTCGGCGATAATTTCCTTCTGCTCGGCGATAGGGGGAAGGGAGATTGGCATTGAAACAAAAGATTCCCGTGTGAAGTGTTTGATAGTGCTTCCTGTAAACCAGCGTTCTAGCCGCCCAGTATTTGCCAGGAATTCCAGGACGAAAACAAGATAGCGAGGCTCAGTGTTTCCGTGGAATCTCACTCGGTGTAATGCCTTCTGGTATTTGAGATCGGGAATTCTCCCATCCCAAACAGCCGCTCTCCCCGGCTCGCCACCTTCACAGACCAGCACATCACCAGGCAACAGACCACATCGTTCAAGCTCATTGCTCTTGAAGAACATCTCCAAAAGATCGTTTGTATCGACCCGGCCCCATCGGACATTTATGTTGCGGAGATACGGAAGCTGGCGTCCTGTCCGGTGCTTTTGCTTATCAAGCATTTTGCCAAGGGAGACTTCTGCAACTTGGTCAACACTCGTCCATGTCCATCTCTCTGGCAGTGGTGGAAGATTGCTGGCGTCAGGGGCAAGTGGCTCCTTATACTTTCCTTTGCCACTCCACTTTGTCCGTCGTTCGGCAAGGATGCGTTCAAGGAGTTTGCTGCCTGTCTGCATGTCTTCGTCATGCACAGGCTGGGCTGTTTCGTTTGCCGGATTATGGACGACCGGTTTCATTCGACCGGCGTCGATTTCGCGCTTGCGCCACGTTCTCCCGAAACCTGTCTTGAGGTCTTGCTCCCATTTAACCGCATCCTCCCTGCTCACGCATTCCTCGAAATGAACCAGGTATTTCGGCGGGTGTTGACGGGTCCAATCCGCACCGTCGCCCTCGCAGTGGGCCTGCCACCGCGCATGAAGATCAGCAGTGTGTCCCACATAGTAGGACCCGCCATCGCATTCAATGATGTAGATGAACCATTTGTCCTTGCCAGCCTTCGGGATGGTTTCTAACTCGCTTGCCTGTGCCCGTTTGCGGCTCGCCGCACGGGCAGACAGGCGCCATTCTTCGGTCAGCTTCCCTTCGACGGCGGCTTTGAGGACAGCGGCTTTGTAGCGTTTGAGGTTGGCTTTGACTCGCTTTAGCGATGCGACGGCTTCGTCGAGGCGGGAGAATTGCTTTTCGATCTCGGCGACGATGAGACGCTGTTGGTCAAGCTCGGGTATAAAAACCTCCGTTGCATTGTAGTCGTCTCGACTTAACCCTGGCACCGCCGTAGACCGACCCATTCTTGCAAGTTGCAGATAATCGAGAAGGTATTTGAAAAAGCGAAGGTCCTCGTCTGCAGAGGCCTCGGCAAAGTAGACAGTGTCAATTGGCCAACATGGCTCAGGACAGTAGTACGTTGCCCCTACTGTTCCTTTGCGGCCAATTATTAAGCTTGGCCCGCCAGTCAACGCACGTTTGAATGTGTCGATCCTACCGCTTGAGCCATAGACCGGAGTGTCTTCTCGCACTGTTCCGAACTTTTCGTTGCGAGCCTTGCCATAGTGAATTGGCAGTGCTTCCCCCAATGTCGTCCGCTTCCATCCCTGCGGGCCGGTTTGTTGTTCTCGGTCACTCATGCTGCTAACGCCCCATTCAATTCTTCAATGATTGTGTTCAATTCGCTGCCAAACACCTGATGCACCTTCCTAACCCGCCTTCCCGATTGAACGGCGCCAGCTCGAAGTCGTCCTTTTCGACGCTGAGATTCGCCTGCTTGCGCGCAGCCTGACTGCGAGCAATCTTTCTCAGGTAGGTGCGCAGGCAAGCCGCAACATGGTCGCCCTCGCATTTATAGACTAGGAGCCGCACGCTTATCTTAATCGAGCCTGCCAATAGCCCGGCCTCCTCTTCAGATGCATCACAGCTACGACAAGGAGACCAGTCGAACGGTGACTGTAGATGACCGCAAAAGGAAATCGATGCACGAGGAAGCGCCTCGTTCCTCGCTTATATTCCGGCCAGGTGTTCGGCGCTTCTCTTATTCGGGAGATCGCGGTGGTGATTTCGTGGAAGAATGACTCCCCCAGGCCCAACCGTTGTCTGTCATACCATGCCTTGGCACGCTCCAGCTCGGCGAGGGCCTCGGGATGGAATTCGAGCGGCTGTTCACTTGCCATGTCGCAGCCGCCTCTGCACCTCCTCCCAGGGGATCGTTTTCACCTCACCTCGCTCCACCTGCTGTAGCCGTCGCTGGATTTCCTCTTGCCAGGCCTGTTCCACGTCGGTATCCGGAGCCTCATCCAAGCTCGCAATCAGCTGCTCAGCCACGTCTGCTCGTTCAGTCGGCGAGAGCTTCAGTGCTTCTTCCAAAATGGCTTGTGTCTTGTCTGTCATAAGCCGCCTCCTCCCTGCGTGGCCCTGGTTCAAACCACCAGGGCGATACTTAACGCTCCGAGATTCTAGAAAGATTCCTCCCAAACAGTTGAGCTGGCTTACACGCCATTCCAGACCTCGTCGTCCTGGTTGTCCCACACATAGCGCATCGCCGGCTCCTGCGCCTGCTTCAGTTCTTCCGTGAGCCGATCGCGGAGTCCGTGCTTGATTTCAATGTACTCGATGAAATCCAACACTTCCTGCGCGAGGGTGTCCGGGAGCTTCTGTGCTTCCTTGAAAATTCGTTCGGCTGTCGACATAGCGCCCTTCCTCTCTAGGCCACGAGGGCCACATTTAAATGGTCCATTATCCTTTGAAGCTCTCCTGGAAACAACCGATGGGCTTTTCCTAAGCCCCCCGATTGCGAAAACGGTGCGTACTCGAAGTCGTCAGGACCTATGCCGAGATTCGCCGCGACGTGGTCGCTGATCATTTCGAGCCAGTGAAGTTGCTCAGGAGTGAAGCGACGGCCCCTGCCCTCTCCCTGAGGGAGAGGGGTTAAAGATTGCTGCTGTGCGAGCCATGCCTTGAAGTTCGCATTGACGCGCTCCGGGAAGGGCACCAGCTCGTTGTCCTGACGGATGGCGAAGCGGACGAGTGAAACCAAGTCCGTCAGAATGCGCTTGCCACTCGCGCCTTTGACTTTCGATTTCTCCAGCGCAGCGTAGGCCTGCCAGAGTTGAGATTCATTCCAGAGGTAGGGCGGCTTTTCGATGGCGTCGGCCAGTTCCTTGATGTGTTCAAATGTTAGACGCTTGCCTGCCTGCGTCACTCTGTGACGCGCAGGTACACTGTAGAGAATTTGCAGGGCGATGATCTCATCTTTGTGCTGTTTGATGAACTGTTCGAATGACTGGATAATTGTACGGGCACGGGCCAAGGCATCGGCGTTGAAGCCTGCTTCAATGACTTGGTTCCGACTGACGTGATCGATGGTGAGTTCGTTCTTCTTCTTGATGTCGATCAGGAGTTCGCGGAGCTTGGGGTCCTGGAACGGCTTGACGGCTTCTTGAATGAGCTTGGTAGCGGCAGCTTGGATCTGCTGATCGGTCGGTAAGTCTGTCTTGTACATTTGCCTTGCATGTTCTAGATGTCGATCGGGATTTACCGCTTCCACAAGATTCCGACTAAGGTCACGAAGAGTTAGGCCGCCGCCTGCCTGTCCGCCTGCCTTCGGCGCGGACGCAGACAGGCTGGCTTTGACAATCGCCTGATCGTCTTGCTTCGTGATGCGGTGCTCCATGCGGGCGAGCCGTCCGGCGATGCTGGTGAGCACATCTTCCTCCGTATTACCCAACGCAACGGCTTGGAGCAGCTTGTCGAACGACACGCTCGGCTTCTTCTCCATCGGCCTGGCGTCGGTCTTGTCCATCTCGCAAACACCCACGGCCTCCACGATGACGAAGTGATCCTTGCTCGGGGCGTCGGGCGTGACGCTCTTGAGGTCGTCGGCCTTGATGACCCGGACGCCTCGGCCTTTCATCTGCTCAAAGAAGGTGCGGGATTTGACGGCGCGCATGAAGAGGACGATTTCGACCGGCTTGATGTCGGTGCCGGTGGCGATCATGTCCACGGTGACAGCAATACGCGGCATGGGGCTGACACGAAAGGCTTTGATGAGTTCCTTCGGGTCGGCGCCGGTGGTGCGATAGGTGATCTTCTGCGCGAAGTCGTTCCCCTTGCCGAATTCCTCGCGCACAATCTTCACGATGTCTTCTGCGTGGGAGTCGTCCTTGGCAAAGATGAGGGTCTTGGGCACCCAGGTGCGGCCGGGAAAGATCTCAGTGAACAGCTTCTCTTTGAACATCTTAATGATCGTGCGGATCTGGTCCACGGCCACCACGTCGCGGTCGAGTTGGTCGGGATCGTAGGCGAAGTCGTCGTCGAGTTGTTCCCAGCGCGTGGCGCGAGTCTCGCGGTCGCGCTTCTCCACATAGAAGCCTGAGTCCACCTGGGAGCCCGCCTGGGTGATCGCGGTACGGATGCGGTACACGTCATAGTTCACATTCACGCCGTCGGCCACGGCCTGCTCGTGATTGTATTCCATGACGAGGTTCTGGTTGAAGAAGCCGAAGGTCTGCTTGTTGGGCGTGGCAGTGAGGCCGATGAGGTAGGCATCGAAGTATTCGAGCACCTGCGCCCACAGATTGTAGATGGACCGGTGGCATTCGTCGGTGACGATGACATCGAATGTCTCAATCGGAATGGCCGGATTGTATTCAATGGGGTCCTGCTTCTTGAACAGCCGTTCGAGGCCGGACACGGAAGCCTCTTCGTCTTCTTCCGCCAGCTCCCTCCCCTTCAACATGGAATACAAGCGTTGGATCGTCCCGATGCAGACGCGAGCCGTGGTGTCGAGTTGGTTGCTGGTGAGGCGCTGAACGATGAACTCTTCCGTGAACTTGAAGTTGTTGTAGGGCGAGACGTATTGCTGAAACTCCTTCAACGTCTGGTCGCCCAAGTTCCCTCGATCCACGAGAAAGAGAACGCGCCTGGCGCCGCCAAATTTGATGAGGCGATAGATGAAGTTGATCGCCGTGAAGGTCTTGCCGCTGCCGGTGGCCATTTGAATCAAGGAACGCGGTCGGTCCTGGCCCAATGACTGTTCCAGGTTCGTAATGGCGGTGACCTGCGCAGACCAAAGACCTTCGACTTTCAGCGGATGCTCTAACGGTAGATACCGAAGCTTGCTCCGTAGCGTGGCGATGCCCTGAGCCGCCAGCGATGCGCCGCCAAGATCTTGCGGAACCTCGTCTCGTTGAGGCAGCCAAGACGCCAGCGTTTCAGGCCGATGAAAATTAAACACGCGTCGGCTGCGCGGATCGGGATCGAGACCGTTCGTGAATCGGGTTTCTATGCCGGTGCTTTGATACAGAAATGGGAGCGGTCTGGTGTGCGCCGGAAGATCGACTGGCAATCCTTGACTGTACTTGACCGCTTGAACTTCAACGCCGACTAAGGGGAATCCTTCCCTTTTCGCCTCAACTACTCCGGCGGCCTTCCCATCTACATAAAGGAGGTAGTCCGCAAAGCCGTGACCGCTGGTGAGCGGAAAATTCCTCAGCGCGATTCCTCGTCCCGCCTGCAGATTGACCGCTTTAGTGTCTTGGATTTTCCAGCCGGCTTTCTCCAACGCCTGATCGATCTTTTCGCGCGCTTTGTCTTCCGGGGTCGGCATGCCCAAGCCTCATCCGAAACCAGCACCGGCCGGCTGGTCGGTGGATAATTAGCGGAGAGGCTTACCTATTTCAGGTCAAGGAAGCAATTATTCTGATGGTGGGCCTGGCGGAAGCGACAGGGGTCCCCTCCGGGGAGGTCTGTCTGGTCTATCTGGTTAGGGAGGCGAGACGGGCTGGACCGGTTTGTTTTGATTGATCTCGTTTGTTTGGTTTGTTTGGTGCTGAGGCGAGAGGGGCGAGACGAGCGGGAAAAGCGAGGCGTGAGTCGGCACCCACTGTCTTCTATGCGGCCGCGTAAGTTCTGACGTCCACCTGAACTCCCGCGCGAACAGCTTCTTCGGCTGTCTCGATGAGGCGTACTGTGACCGCTTCGTCCACGTACTCTTCCCCGCAGTTGCGACATACGCGTGCGGGCACCTGCTTGATCACCACTGTCGCACCCTCTCGTTCTGAGTGGCGCGACGTGCATTCACGCGGCCCTCGAGGCCGCCTTTTCTAACAGCTCATGAATCAGCGACTGATAGGGCTTCCCTTGCTTGGCCGCCATCTTCCTGAGCTGGCTCAGCAGTTTCGGGGATAGCCGAATGGCTATCAACTGCTTGGCCATGCCGCTCGCCGGCCTGCCCACGCGGCGCGCGCGGCGAAGTTCTTCCTCTGTTGACTCGGGAATGTCTGAGAAATCAATCTGAGAGTCGGGCATATGCTTGACGCTCCCGGCGGCTCGCCGGCCGCGCGCTGATGATCCGGATGGTTTCTTTTTCATGTTCCCTCCTCCGCCTCGTATACACCACAAGCAACAACTGCTCGCTCACCGAGAAACCCAGCCGCTTAAACCTCAACTCTTGGTGAGAATGCGTGAGGTCCTGCCAGTCCAAACCATTGGCATCTCCAAAGACTGTCGCCGCCTCCTCAAACGGAACACCATGCTTCTCAAAGTTGGCAATCGCCTTGCCGATGTCCCATGTAAACACGTTTCTGTATATACATGAATACCGCCCTAAGAAACAAGTCGAGGTTCGGGAGGAGAGAGGAGCGAGACGTGAGTTGTCTATCCGGTCTATCTGGTCTGGTCATTTTGTTTACACTCATCACGCATCACCCATCACCCATCACTTATTACGGATAAGGCACATCTCGCCGATTGCACAGACTTTTGGAGAGGAGTACGCTCGTCTGACAGCCGCCATCCAAAGGAGGGTCCCATGAAACCATTTCGGCTCGCCGTCATGTCCGTCATGCTGGTTCTCTCTTCCGCCTCGCTCGCCTCGGCGGAGATGCTCGCCCTCTTAAACTACGAAAGTAAGCCGGACCAATCCGTGAGGCGCGAAGGCATTGCCATCATGGACATCGATCCCGCTTCTGCGGACTTCGGCAAAATCCTGATGGATATTCCCCTCCCCTCCGACCTGGTCGCGCACCATATCTTCTTCAACCGCGACCGCACGAAGGCCTATATCACGGCCCTCGGCAAATCCGTGCTGCATGTCGTGGATCTCACCCGCTTCCCCTACCGGCTCCGGGCCATCGACGTCCCCGAGTGCCGGGTGCTGGAAAATCTGGTCGTGTCGGAAGATAACAAACAGTGGTTCCTGACCTGCATGGGCTCAAGCAACGTGGTGATCGGCGACGCCCTGAAAGATCGCCCGATCAAAACCGTGAGCGCGGCCCAGCCGGCGGAGGCCTTTATCCTCCATCCGCACGGGATCGCGATTCACAATGGGATCGACCGGGTCCTCGTCACGAGCACGGTGAAGCCGGACGACATGGCCGACGCCGGCGAGACCGTGACGGTGCTGGAGGCGAGTACCGGCAAGGTCCTGTCCACGCACAAGGTCTCGTCGAAGCCCTCGCCCGCGAAGTCCGCGCCGGTGGAGGTCATGTTTGCGCCGAAGGCGGACCCGCCCGTGGTGCACATCACCAACATGCTGGAAGGGACGCTCTGGACGGGCGTGTGGGATCCCAAGGAGAAGACCTTTGCGTTCAGCCAGGTGGACGACTTCGGCCCCCGGCAGCAAGGCGTGCCGCTGGAAATGTTGTACAACGCCAAGGGCGACCGGTTGTACGTCACGACGGCGAAGCCCGGGTTCGTGAACATCTATGACAACAGTGATCCGAAGCGGCCGAGATTTCTCCAGGCCATCGCCGCCGCGCCCGGCGCGCACCATACGGTGTTGTCCCCCGATGAACGCTATCTGTTCGTACAGAACAGCCTGCTGAATCTCGACGGCATGAGCGACGGCTCCATCACGGTGATCGACTTGGCGAAGGGAGGCAAGGTACTCGGGAGCATCGACACCTTGAAGACGCAAGGGTTCAACCCGAACTGCATCATGCTGCTGCCCAATCATTTCCAACAGGGCGGCTTGCGTGTCAGCCAAGTGTCGGAGTGACCTTAAAAGAGCGAGACGGGCGGGAGGAGCGGGAAAGGCGAGAGACGAACGATCTGCCTGGGACCGGAGGCGAGTCGCGAACGATCTGTCTGGTCTATCTGGTGCGGCGGGAGGAGCGAGAGTGGCGGGACGGGCGAGACGCCAATGGTCTGTCCGGCCTATTCAGTCTATCTGGCCTATCTGGTCATTGTGTTTACACTCGTCACGCATCACTCATCACC
Source organism: uncultured Nitrospira sp. (assembly GCA_964398045.1). Classification (GTDB taxonomy): domain Bacteria; phylum Nitrospirota; class Nitrospiria; order Nitrospirales; family Nitrospiraceae; genus Nitrospira_D. The sequence goes on from CAYNLM010000023.1 coordinate 16,261, forward strand.
GATCACGGTTTAGCGTTCCTCTTGAGTGGATTCTACTTGCCAAACGCGCACCTTTTTGCCACGGGCGCGCAACACCGGGGCCGCCATGCGTTGCATTTGGATCACTGCCTGAACCTTTTGATCGATCGGCAGGGCGGCCAGCTTGGCACGCCGCAATTCTTTCGCGCGGAAGAGCTTGTCAATCTCCGGCTTCACGCGGTCCATTCTTTCCATTTCCCTTCCAGATCATGCCGACGGAGCACCTCCGCCAGATACTGCCGATCCAGCGAAGCTTGCTCTCGTAGAATCCGCAGCCGGTCTCGATCTTTTGCCCGTCCCGTCTGAAGACAGATCGCCGCCAGATGCTCCGCTCGAAGGACCCGTGTGACGGTTGTCTGATAGGACATGGCCTGCGCGTCTCGTAACGCTTCTTCGAGCAGCGCGTTGTACGCAGGTAAAAATTGAACCGGCACGCCTTCGATGACGACACACTCATTCTCTTCTTTGTAGCCCATGCTGCGCAGCGCTTCATAGAGCGGCGCAAGCGTCAGCAGTCCACCGCTTGTTTCCGGCAGCAGCACGACGATGTCCAGATCGAAGGTCAACAGCGGTTCCACGTAAAACGTGGCCCCCATGGCGCCGCCTATGGCATAGCGGCTCAGTTTGCCGCCGCGCTCAAGCTCATTCAGGACTCGCAGGGTTGCTTCCATGATGGCCTTGTGGGGAACCTGGCACTGATCTGTTCCTGTTACGCCACCGTACTACAGGCCTCCCCTTCCCGCAAGCATCAGAGGCATCCATCTGTCAGGTCCTTCCCTGCCTCATCGATGGCTTTGATGCGTTGAGAATCTTCGCAGCACACTCGACAGCTTGGCCACGCCTTGGTCAGTGAACGCATAGGGGAGGTATCGTCTCCCTCCTCTTCCTTTCGGTTTTGATATTCCAAGTTGGAATCTCAAAGAAGTTCTTCGCTCAATTGAAGAAAAACCAAACAAGCCAAAACAACCAGAGAAACCAAATGAACCAAGTGAACGCCTCATCCCGTTACGTTGGTTGACATATGCACGGTTCATGCATACGATACGGGCATATTGCATGGAGTCGAGACATGCGGACGACCTTGGATCTCAACGAGAAGCTCATCGAACAGCTGATGAAGGTCACGTCAGCCAAGACCAAAACCGATGCCATCCATCAGGCGGCAGCAGAATTGATTCGCCGGAAGAAGCTGGATCAGCTCAAATCCTTGAGCGGGAAGATTCATATCGATCTGGACTGGAACAAACTGGAACAGGCTGAAATCCGCCGTCAGACCTCGCTGAGACGCCGCAGATATGGTCATCGCTGATACCTCCGTTTGGATTTCCTTCTTTAACCGTCCCGATTCTCCCGAAAAAGCGGCCCTCGACTTACTCATTGACGCCGACGAGGTTGCCCTTGTCGGCGTGGTGTTGACGGAATTACTTCAGGGGTGCCGAACCCCGCCAGAGCGGAACTCGCTCGTCGATGCCTTACTCGCCTTGCCGTACTATGAAGTCACTCAATCCAGCTGGGTGCAGACGGGCGACCTGTCGGCACGTCTGCTGCGGAGAGGCGTAACCCTGCCGCTGTCGGATCTGATTATCGCGGCATTGGCGATCGAGCGAGACTGCCGCGTGTATAGTCTGGATGGCCACTTCAAGAAGATTCCCGGGCTGCATCTCTATTCCCCTGCTTCGACCTGATCGCGGGGAGGCGAGAGGAGCGAGACGCGGATCATGGCGCTCGAAGAAGGAGCTGACAGAACAAGTACGCCAGCCCGGTACGAGGGCAACTAAACTAATTGGGCAGCAGGATGAACCGGCCGAGCCGAGCCGGTCGATACACTTCGAAATCCCGACGGTCCAGCGTAAATATCCGTCGAATTCTCTCGCGCTCCGCCACGGCCACTAATGCCGCATCGGCCAGATCCATGGGAAGCTCTTTGTACTTCTTCATTAATTCTCTCATCCTGGATAACTCCTGGTGTTCAAGAGGGAGAAGGGCCACCACTTCCCGTTCGAGCATCTCCCAGAGCGCTTCTTGGGCCTTCCAGGAAAAGCTCAAGAGGTACATCGCTTCAGTGAGCGCGGGCCAGACGGTCCCCAGCGGCTCCGTGAGCGATTGCAGGACAGCAACACAGCGTTCATGGTGCCGGTCGTCCTTATGGATCAAGGCAATCAACGGGCCTGCATCCACTAAGACCATCGTCAGACTTTTCGATGGCTGGCGGACAGCATCCGACGAAATGCCTGTCCCGTGCGGACCGACAAATCACTGGGACCGCCGTGTATGCTGCCGATCAAACCCCGAACCTTGTCATACGGACGTTCGGTCTTTTCCTGTCCTTCTACTTGCTTGGCCAAGACGCCGATCGCATCCCGAATCACTTCCGATTTCGTCCGGCCCCGTTTCCGAGCCAGCCGCTGAAGCAATCGTTCCGTCTTTAGATCGACACGAACCGTAATCGGCATTGCACACCTCATCGCTCTGTATGACGCCACTGTACTACAGCACTCCGCCCCCCGCAAGCACCGGAGTAGAAGCCGATGACTTGCAAAGGGCGGGGGCGCGCAAACCATTTCTCACGCTAACTCGCTCACCCTCACGCGATCTCCGCTGGTGATCGTCCCGCCTTGCACGACGGATGCATAGACGCCGACGTGGCCCTGATTGTAGAGGACCGCGGTGCGCAAGATGCCGCTGTCTTTCGGGAGGTCGTCCTGCGCCAGGGTGGTCATGACGCAACGGCTGCAGGGGCCCGTGATCTTCAGCCGGACCTTGTCGCCGATGGCGAGCGTGCGGCCGATCCACATCTGTTCCACGAACCCCTTCTCCCCTGCCGACATCTCCACCACAAGGTTCGGCCGAAAGCGGGGGACTTCGAAGCGGCCCTGCGGATGGCGCTCGCGCAGCCGGGCGAGCGTTGCGGTGGTCAGGAGATGAACGGTGGCGCCGTCGAAAAACGTGCCGCTGGGCAGCGCAAAGTCCGTGACGGTGTCCCGATGAGTCAGGCCTTCCATGTCGGGCCAATACTCTTCGGCCTTTCCGGTCCAAGGCGACGGCAAGGACGCGTGCACGCCGGTCACTCGGCCACGCTTGGCGGCCGCCAGCGTCACCGCTCGGTTGAGGACTGTTGAAAGCACCTGGTCGCACTCGGGCGTGGTGCTGACGAGGGATGACCCGTCGGGCAGCGTGATGCGGACCGCCGCGTGTGCCGCGCCGCGCCGCGGCTGTTCCATGAACGCGGCGCGGAAACCGAAGAGCGTCGGCCACTTGCCCGGGTTCTTCGCAGTAGCCACTTTGCCATCGGCGCCGTCGATCAGGGCATAGGCCCGGTCACCGAGAAAGCCGTACTCCGTCAGTTCGGCGGACGGCAGCTCCTCGCCCCTCATCGACTTGACCGGATATCGCCACAGCGACACCACCGTTCCCATTGCACTTGGCATGAGAGCCTCCCGGGTGCAGGTTGAGGCGGCCAGCTTACTGCATAGGCTGATCGTTGGGGAACTGGGCGATCCGATAAGACATTCCCTCACTCATCACCGATCACTTCATATATAAATAAATGGCGCTTGACCGGATTGGCGAAGGCGCGTAGAGGTGTCGCCCATGAATGGTCTATTCGGTTTATTTGGTCTGTCTCGTCTATCCGGTCTTTGAGTCCTATGACCAGAAAGACTAGACAGACCAGAAGACGAGATAGACCAGCAAGACAAGATCAGGAGGATCCTATGCCACCCAAGAGGAAAAGCCAAAGGAAGGTCGGACGACGTCGGCCGGCTGGGGCGGTGAAGAAGGCCGCTCGGAAGACGGTCACCGATTCGGGTTTGAACCGTCGGCTGTCAGACTTGACCGAACGGATCGACATCGTGCTGCCGGAGGTGACGGCCCGGGTTGCCGCGCTGGAGCATGTGCTGCTGGACCTGAACCTTTGCTCCCGCGACAACCTCCGCCGCGCGCGCGACTTCGTGAAGGAGCAGGAGTCCTAGACAACGAAGTCATCTGAGGGGCGTCGGACTTACCGATTTGCGATGCGCCGTTCGGCCGCACAACCACCACTGTCACGATTGGCGGCCCGCGTGACGGTCAAGTAGCCTCCCAAGGTAAGGCCCGCCTTTCGGCATCGGACTTCAGCACGCGCCCTTGGACTTCGCACCGGACTCATAAGAGCGGCGCCCCTGCTCTTGCTAGTAAGAGCCCCGATTCTTCACCAATCAATCGTGGGGTCCTCGTTACGCTGCGACCACGGCGGGTTCGATCTCGGCCTCCGTGAGGGTGACGGCGTCGCTGACAATGTCCCGACCATTCGTCACGGCCAGAATCCCGAGATAAATCTGCTGCGCCTTGTGTGACCAACGGGGGTTCATTGGCAAACCGCGGAACGCGGCTTCCGCCGCCTTGCATTCGTCATGGGTGAGAATCGGGACGGTATTCAGGGGACACCTTTCCTTCGTGTGAGGTTGTTTCATTCGCCACTCTTATTGGATTCATGATCTCGCCGGAAGATTCACCATCACTCCTTCGTGGTGAAACCATACCCTGCCCATACTGCGATTGAGATGCCACGGCTCGCGCGAGGAAAAAGAATGGGTTAGACGGGTGGCCCCGGACGCATCGATCGGAAGTGATGCAAAAAGAACCAGCGAGAGAGGCGCCAGTGGGGACAACTGCTACTGGCTATGGACGTCGATGTGACGCGGGCATGCTCTTGGCTGCCGACCTTGCTTCAGCGTTGGACGGGACGGAGGCAGAAGGGACACTTGTCGGGCGGTTGCTCGGTGAGATAGCGGCGGGCGCAGGAGGGGCATTCCCAAATGGTTTGCCCGCGCGGCACGTTGGTGCTTTCCTGAGGGATGTTTGAGTCTGCCATCATGCGCTACGTATCTTCGACCTCATCAAACGCAAACACGCCATCCAGTTTGAGCCGTGAAGACGCGGCGTCGGGCGTGCGCCTCCATTGCCACTTCAGGGCGGAAAACCCTTTCTCGTGCGTGTCACACAGATTGATGCGATGCATCTGGTTGTCCTGGTTGAGGTGCCGGTTCTTCACGGTCACGTCGCAGGTGACGCTGGCTTGATGCAGGCAGCCGTCGACCGCGCACAGGGCGGTCGGCCCCTGAGCGGACTCAGGGATCGGTGTTCGGCCCACGAGGACGGTCTGAGCTTTTTCTTCGAGTTCGTCCATGTATACATCCTACCCTAACAGGATGCGCGTGTGGAAAGGCGTGTAAAACCCGGCACCGAGGACAAGAGAACAAGACAGGCCGGAAAGACGAGATAGACATCCATCATAAATGGTGCTTGACCGATTGGGCGAAGGCGCGTACAGGTGTCGCCAATGACTGTAGGAACGCGCGACGGGCGAGAGGAGCGAGAAAAGCGAGATGCAGACGGTTTGTCTGGTTTGTTTGGTCTATCTGGTTTTTCGTCAGCCGAGCATTCATCAACCAAAAGAACAAAAGAAACAAGACAAACCATGAGATAGGAGAACCGCTATGCCACCCAAGAGGAAGGTGCCGAGAAAATGGGGACGACGCCGGCCGATTCGTCCGGTTAAGAAGACCGCTTCAGCCGAGCCCGGTGCTGCCGGGCTCACTCGCCGCTTACAAGATTTGACGGAACGGATCGATATCGTGCTGCCGGAGATGACGGCTCGAGTCGCCGCGTTGGAACATCTGCTGCTGGAGCTGAAGCTCTGCACCCACGACGATCTCCGCCGCGCGCGGGACTTCGTGAAGGAGCAGGAGTCCTAAACCGGCTGCTCTGGTTCTCGGTTTGTCTGGTCTATCTGGCGTGTCCCGACTATTCGGGCGTTTGCTAGTGGCTCGGTTTCTGGGAGTGAGGATCGGGAAACACGGCCTTGCACTCCAGGCAGATGAGATGGCCGGTCTTGGCGCCCTTGGTGCTCAAGACGTCATCAACGAGGCGGCTGTGGGTGCAGGATGTCTTCGGTGCGTTGTGGCTGGTGATCTTGGGCAGTGTGGTTGAAGTCGCTTTCATGATGGGTTCCCTTTCGGTCCTGACTTCGCTTCGCCAAGATGCTCGTTTCAGGATAGCTGCTCGTCGGCCGCCACGAATCGCTATGAGCATGAACTCCTTGGCGGCACCCGTCAAGCAGGCGCAAACGCGCCATGGCTTCGTCTTCCAGCCGACGGCTCTTCGCACCGCCGGCGGTCGGACTTATTGCACCGTTTGGCCTTGGAGAAAGAGAGCCTGCTCCAGAGTGCGGAAGAACTTCTGGTAGGGCGCGGGATCTTCCACGGCGCGCAGATAGAATTGCGCGCTGGCGCGCACGACCAATTGCGCTTCGTTGCGCTTGCGCACCGTCACGGTCAGACGGACGACGTCGCTGCGATGCCAGAAAGGCCCCCAAGTCCGGTACGACCTGGTGAAGACCAGGAGGCTTTGATCGTCGTACAGGTGATAGTAGGGATCATCGGCGAAGCTGGATCGTTCGAGCGGCTCGAACTTCTTGCCCGACACGATGCCCAACTCTTCGTCCAGCACTTCGATCATGAACCCCAGGTCCTGCATGGTGGCGATGGCGGCTTCGAGAGTGCGGCGGCGGTCGGTGGTGTCGAACACGCGCGATTGGGCGGCGCGCAGTTTGACCTGACTCTCTTCAGACAGCCAGATCTGATCCCGCGAATCCCACTGGTCTTGATGCCGGAACTCATAGGGCGTCGGACAGCCTGCGAGCAGCAGGCACAGCGCGATGCCGAGGACAATGCGGATGCTGCTGGATAGGGTGGCTTGCCGGATCTCCACGTTCGCCATTGCCGCTTTCCGCCCGCCTTATTGCTTGTTGATGAACAGCGACCGTTCAAGGGTGGCGAAGAAGTTCTGATAGACCTTGGGATCTTCGATGGGCTTGTTGTTGTAGATGGCGTTGGCCCGGATCGTCATCCGGCCTTCCGCTTCCGGCCGCACGGTGACGGTGACGCCGAGCACGTCGTAATAGTTGGGCTCGGCGAATCGCGCGGCGGTCACCAGCCCCAAGGGCTCGTTGGCCCGCTCGATGATGAAGCCCAAATCCTGCAAGGCCGTGATGACTCCGCGCATGGCTTGCTGGCGGTCCTGCACGTCGAAGGTGCGCGTCTGCACGCTGCGGATTTTCATCTGCGCTTCCGTGGGCGCAAGCAAGTCCCGGTTCGGTTCCGGGGCCGCGCACCCCTGCGTCAGCAGCGCAGCAACGAGGCCGACTACTCCACACCACGCTCGCATCATCATGGCGTCCTTAGAGCGCGAAGGCTTCCAGAAACACTGCCTTCGACAACTTGGCAAAGAATTGTTGATACAGTACCGGATCACGGAGCATTTCCATTTTTTGCTCTCCGGGCGGAATGTACTGCCGATCGGCTTGGCCGTCGCCCTTCCACACCACCCGATGGAACATAATGCGGACCTCCTGGCGCGTGGCCTCCGGATTAATGGGCCTGGCGATAAGCGTAGCCGCAATTTTCTGATGGAGATCCACCGGCAGGATGACGTGGCCCAGGGAGAGCAGGAAGACGAAAAACCGGCCGATGTCCTGGCCGTACTCCCGGGCACTGCGCTCCTTGGTGGCGCGCAGGAACCCCACTTCCTGCACGCTTTCCTCCACCTGGAAGCCGAGATCCTGCAGGACGGCAGCGGAGGCTGACAGCAGCTCCGCTTCGTCCTCGGTCTCGAAGAGGCGGGTCTGCATGGCGCGGTTTTGCTGACTTTCCGCTTGGAGCTGAAAAAACTCGGCCGGCTGGGTGGGCGTCACGCAGCCGGTGAGTTGACTCACGAAGAAGGCACTACTCGCCGCGAGCGCGAACCGCCGCAGGCCCCGGCGGCAGCCCGGACTAGAACTGCGTGTAGTTGTAGGCAAAGTCCCGGACCTTCTTCTCGTCGTCATACTTGATGATGATGGTGAGGGTGCGCTGGCGCTGCGAGCTTGAACTGTCCCGCGAACTGGCGCCGAGAATGATGATGCCCCCGAAGGAGGAACTGGCGGTGTCCACCCGATCGGTCGAGACTTTGTCGTAGATCCACACTTCCCGACGCTTCTCGTCCGTCGTCACGATGTTCGGGCTGCCGAGCAGTTCCGCCACTTGCGACGCCGGCATGCCGACTTTGATTTCGCCCTGCACCTTTCCGACGGTGAGCCGGTCTTCCTTGATCTCGGCCTGCCCGCCCCCGCAGCCTGATACCGCGAGCGCCAGGCAGAGACTCAGAACTGTCCCTCGTACCTTCATCGTGACCCCCTTCTGTCCAATTGATGATCGCGTGTGACTGTACCCGGTGTTGAAGAATACCCGTTTCTCTCAGGGAAATCACGAGCCAGATAGACGAGAGAGACAAGTTCGTTTGCGTCTGGTAACAAGACAAACGAAAGCAACCAACCAAACCAGATAAACGAGATGGACCAGCTCACAACAGCTCTTGTTCGACCGGATTGACTACCTTGCACTCAACTGGCAGCGCCAGGGCGACGCTCGGATCGGCCGTCGGCCTCACGCGCCCGGCATCGAGCAGGATGGCGACCAGCATATCGCTCATGACGTTGACGCCGGAGCGGGCCCTGGCAATGATCCAATCTACCGTCATGATGAGGGGAATGGCGGCGACGATGATCTGGTCCGGCAGGCCGGCGGCGGACAGCACCAGCGGCAGCACGATCAAGCCGGCTTCAGGAATGCCCGCCACGCCGGCGCCTGCGATGATCGATGCCGCGACGATCAGGAACTGATTCCCCATCGGCAGGTCGAAGCCCAGGGCCTGGGCAAGAAAGAGCGCGGCCATCGCTTCATACAGCGTGATGCCGTCGTTGTTGAGATTCGTCCCGACGCAGGCGGCGAGCCGCGACGATTCCGGCGAGATCTTCATCCGCTCCAGACACTTCAGCGTGACCGGCACGGTCGCGAGACTGCTGTTGCAGGAGACGGCGGTCATGATCGCGTCGGCTCCCTGCCCCACATAGACCTGCGGCGACTTCTTCCCGATCAGCCAGGCAACGACAGGATAGTAGACCAGCGCATGGACGGCCAATCCCGCCAACATGGCGGCAAGAAAGATCCAGAGGGCCGAGAAGACCCCGACGCCCGCCTTGCCCACGACCTGTGCGACGACGCCCAGGACGGCAAGCGGCACCAGCAGGATGATCCACTCCAACACCTGCACGAGGAGGGAGTAGATGCATTCGATCCCCCACGCGAGGCGCGCAACGGCGCCATGATCGGCCGTCGTCCGGGCCCGCAGGCGGCGCAGCACAGCGCCTATGATCAGCGCGAGCAGGACCACGCCGATGACGTTGTTGCTCGAAAACGGCGCGAGGAGAGCGCGTGGAATCGAAGCGGCGAGAGATTCGAGCGGACTCAGCATGCCGCCGGGCTTCACGAGAGCCGGATCGGCGGCCGGCGTCGGCCTGGAGCCGGGCACGATCTGCAGCAGCTCATCGACATGGCCCTGCCAGCTGAGACCGGGCTTCCAGGCGTTCATGATGACGAGGCCGATCGCCATGGCGACCGCGACGTTGACGAGGCAGATGACCAGCAGCTTCGTCCCCTGGCGCAGCGGAAGAGTGGTCCGCACGAAGGCATCGAGGATCGCGAAGAAGATGAGCGGAATGGCCAGCCACTTCAGCAGCGTCACGAGGAGCATGCCGAGCCGGCCCAGGTACTCGTTGCGCAAGCCGCCCCCATACGGGTCCTCACCGAAGGCGAGGCCGAGCGCGGCACCGCACGTCACGGCGATGAGCACTTGGGTGGAGAGCGGCGGGAACCAGTCGGGCGCCTTGTTCAATCAGGTCTCCGTTGAGCCTCGGAAGAATCGATCAGATCGGAATGTCTCTGGTGCCGTCGTAGGAGGTTCTGGATTGGTGGGCAAATTTCACGGTGTCGCCGTCCTTGACCGGCGAATCCTCGCTGCCGATTTTCTTGTTCACCGTGATCAACGCTTCGCGGCTGGTGATGAAGCGCAACAAGCCGCCGAGCTGATCGGGATGGGCCTCGATGAGCTTCTTCACCGTCGTGGGCGCCGGCAGGTCGATTTCAATTTCGCTCTCCCCCACCGCGTCTCGTAACGTGTTCCCCAGGACCAGCACAGTCACCATGAATGCCTCGTTTCTTTGGTCTATCTCGTCTGTCTGGTCCGTCTTGTCTATTTGGTCCAACCAGAGAGACCAGATAGACCAAAGAACCAGATAGACTTCTCGCGCCATCACTGCCGCGCATGGCAGCGGAAGCAATCCTGCCGCTTGGGATGGCGCTCCGGCACAGGCTTGGCTCCCCCGGCCTGATGGCACTGGACGCAGCCTTTTTCCTCGGTGATCGCGCGATGCTCCGGCGTGCCGGGAATGATCGGATTGCGGTCTTTCGGCGTAGGCAACAGCGACACCCCGATGACGACCGCCAGGGCAAAGGCCACAAAGAGCCAATCGACTTTTCGCAGCCTCATGCGCCGGACACTTTCGTCGTCCGGTCGGCGGCTTCGTACGCATCGTTCAGCATCTGCGCCACATGTTTCACGTCGGCCCGCTCGCGTAGGCCATTCTTTAACTGAATCATGCAGGCGGGGCAACTGGTCGCAACCACGTCTGCCCCGACCTGCTCGACCGCGCGTGCTTTTCGCTCGAAGATCTTCTGTGAGGTGTCATAGTCCTTCACGACGAACGTGCCGGCGCCGCCGGCGCAGCGGTCGGCATCGGGCATTTCGGCGAAGTTCACGCCGGGCAACGATGCCAGAATCTTCCGCGGCTCCTTCGTCACGCCGGCGGTCCGGAGATGGCAAGACGAGTGGTACGTGACGCATTGGGTGCGGGACGCGGCTTGCGCCATCGGCGGCTGATGCGGTGAACGGGCGACAAACTCGGCAATGTGCACGACCTTCTTCGCCAGCTGCTCGGCTTGTTCCCGCTCGACTCCCTCGGGAAACAAGGTCGGATAGTCTTTCAACATCAACGTGCAGGAGGCGCAGCCGGTCACGATGGCGTCATACGGTGCGAAGGAGCGGAGATTGAAGCGGGCTCCCTCGCGGACCACATCAAGATGCCCGTAGGTTTGAATCGGCGTACCGGAGCAGCGTTGCGGCGGCAGGACCGGTTCCACTCCATGCCTGCGCAGGACCCCGATGACCGCATCCCCCACACCATCATCGAAATAGTTCGCCGCGCAGCCGTGGAAGTACGCCACGCCGCCGGGCTTCGCCTGGATCGCGTCGGATGGGATGAGATCCCTGTACCGTTCGCGCAGGTGCTTCGCCGCGAGCTTGGGAAGCAGGAGGTCGTGCGGCAATCGCGCCGTCGCGGCCAAGAGTTTCATCACCGGCCTGGTCGTCCAATCCAGCAGCCGCCTGGGAATCGGCCGGTCCCAGAGCGGCTGCGTTTTTGCGAGGACGCGCAGCAGCGATTCGAACGGCGCTCCCTGTGCCTGCAGCCGGAAGATCCAGCCGGCCAAGCGGTTCGGATGCTCGGCCCGCTTCTGGAGAATCAAATCGGAGACATCGACGCCGGCGGGGCAGATGGTCCGGCAGGACTTGCAGTTCAGGCAGGCTTCCACCACCCGTTTGGAATTGAGATAGCTGTAGTCCTTGGCTGTGACGATCTCGAACCAGCCCCGGGAACTCATGTCTTCCGATTGAAAGACATCGTAGACCGGACAGACGGAATTGCACTTGGCGCAGGTCGCGCAGGACTTGGAGAGCCTCGTATAGTCGATGTGGTCGGTAAACGGCGCGTCGCTGATCTTGATCCCGGGATTCAAAATGTTGTCCGGATCGAAGCTCCGCTTGACCTGCACGAACAATTCATACAGCTCCTCTCCGAACATTTTCCTGACGTATTCGGCACGCACCCGCCCGTCGCCATGTTCACCGCAAATCGATCCGCGGAAACGCGAGAGCACTGCCGAATGAATCTCATGATAACCTTGAACCATCTTCTCGAAATCTTGGCGATCGTTCACATCGAGCAACGGCACGATGTGGGCATTCCCGTTGCCGATGTGTCCGAAAATCGCGACCGGCACCCGCTGCCCTGCGAAGAACTCTTCCAGATAGCGGATCAGTTCGCCGATCCGGTCGGCCGCCACGACGACGTCGTCCACGAAATTGATCGGCTTCTTCTGCGGATCGAATCGATAGAGCGTCGGATACAGCGCCTTGCGTGCCTTCCACAGTTGCTCGCGGCGATCGGGATCGAAGGCGACGGTCAACTCGGCCGCCAGCCGATACGGCCGGCAGGCCGCCGCCATCTCCTCGGCCCGTTCTTGCAGGTCCACGTCGAACGAATCCGCATCGAGCTCGATCAACAGCGTGGCGGCTGCGTCGGCGGGAATGCCGTGCCGGCTCCGTCCGATCAGATCGAGCGTGTTGGCGTCCATCACCTCCAGCGCGCTCGGCTGCAAGGCGAGCAGTTGCGGCACCGCTGCGCCGACTTCTTCCAGATGCCGGAAATGAATCAGGGCCGTCAGCGTCGCTTTGGGCTTCTGGACGAGCTTCAGCGTGGCTTCACTGATCACCCCGAGCGTGCCCTCGCTGCCGACGAGCAGCTTGGGCAGATCGAACAGGCCGTTCTTGAGCCCATCGGCCAAGCCGAACAGATTGTAGCCGCAACTATTCTTGCTGACCGTCGGCTTCTTGGAGCTGATCAGATCCACGTGCGCCTGCGCGAGGACGAAGAGATCCCGCACAGCCGGGACCGTCGCGAGCACGCGCTCGAGCGTCGGATCGTTCAGCCCATAGGACTTGGCGTCGAGCCAGGTCCCCGACGTGAGGCACAGACGCAGTCGATGCACGTTATCCTTCATGGCGCCGTAACGCAGCGTGTGGGGACCGGACGAATTGTTCGCCAACATCCCGCCCAGTTTGCACATGTCGCCGCTGGAAGGATCAGGCCCGAACAACAGTCCCTGCCGCCCCAGCTGCCGGTTTAATTCGGCGAGCACGATGCCGGGCTGCACGCGCGCCCAGCGTTCCTCGCGGTTCACTTCCACAATGCGGTTCATCCGCGAGACGTCCAGAATGATGCCGGCCCCGATGGCGGAGCCGGTCAGGTTCGTGCCGGCCGCGCGCGGTGTCACCGGAATGCCGCGTGAGACCGCATAACGGAGGGTCGCCGCAATATCGTCCTCCGATTCCACCAACACCACCGCCTTGGGCACCAGGCGATAGATGCCGGCATCGACCGCGTATGCCGTCAGGGTCGGGACGTCGTCTTTGACTTTCTCAGAGCCGAGTTGCGCTCTCAGGTCTGAGGCGATCGCGCGGGATCGTTCCGGAAGGATGAGGGTTGAGGCGGCCATGATTGCGGGTCGGACATTCTAGACGGCGCAGCAGGCGGAGGACAAGAGCGCGGTTGTGTGGGCCCTCAAATCTTCCTACAATGTGCCTCGCTCAGAGGAGATCGACATGCCGCGTTCACGCCTCTATGTCTCTCGCATCCTGCCCGAAGAAGTCATGCAGGCCATCAGGCAGCGGTATGTCCTGGTATCGGAGCCGACCGAGCAGGCTCCCTCTAATGAAGAACGCCGAAAGGGATTTTCGGAGGCCGAGGCGGTGATTTGCACGCTCAGCGACCAGGTCGATGCGTCGCTGCTGGCACAGGCAACCCGCCTGAAGATCGTCGCCAATTATGCGGTGGGCTACAACAACATCGACGTTGCGGCCGCCCGTGAACGCGGCATCGTCGTCACCAACACGCCCGATGTGTTGACGGATGCGACGGCGGATCTGGCCTGGGCGCTGCTCCTGGCGGTCGCTCGTCGCGTGGTGGAAGGCGATCGGTTGCTTCGGACCGGCTCCTGGTCAGGTTGGGCACCGACACAGATGCTCAGCGCGGAGGTCACGGGGAAAACTCTCGGCATCATCGGGATGGGGAGAATCGGCCAAGCGGTGGCTCGGCGAGCCGCGGGATTCCGCATGCCGGTGATCTATGCGGGCCGCCGTCCCATCCCCTCACCTCCCGGAGATGCGTCTTGGGCGCCGCATTCACACGAAGAGGTGCTCACGCAAGCCGACTTCCTCTCCCTGCATGTCCCGCTGACCGACTCCACTCATCATCTGATCGGCGCGCGCGAATTGGCACTGATGAAGCCGACGGCATTTCTCATCAATACGTCACGTGGCCCGGTGGTCGATGAGGCGGCGTTGGTGCAGGCGTTGGAGAGCGGAACGATTGCAGGGGCTGGTCTGGACGTATACGAACGGGAACCGGCCATTCATCCGGGGCTCATCACCTTGCCGAACGTCGTGTTGCTTCCTCATTTGGGGTCCGCGACGTTCGCCACCCGCATCCGGATGGGCATGATCTGTCTGGAGAATATCACGGCTGTCTTGGAGGGACGGCCGGCGCCGAATCAAGTGCCGGGATGAGCGCTAGCTGGCGAGGCGGAGTGTTGACGCAGGCCGGGATCGCTCTTTCAGCGACTCCAACCGTTGCGGCACATCATGGAAGGACGGGATGGATTGGAAGGTCGTGGCGGCTTTCTCCCACTGCGCTTCCGCTTCATAGAGCAGTCCGAGTTCATAGCGAATCGCCTGCCCCTTCGCCCCTTGGCAGCGGGGATCGGTCAACACGGTTTCCAGTCCTCTGATCGCATGGACGAATTCGCGTTCTTCCTTGAAGCACAAGGCGGTCATGAGGCATGAATCGAGATAGAAGCTATCCGCGTTCTTGGACACCTCGAACTCTTCTTTGGCCTCTCTATACAGACCCATATTCTTGTAGGCCACGCCGAGCGTGAAATGCGCTTCATGATCGGGGACCGCGACCGGCTCGGCCGGGGCCGATGCCGAGACCATCGCCGACTGTTCAGCTTCCACCGGTTGGTTGAGCGGTTCAGGCACTGACGAAACGGGATGGGGATCGACGGCCGCCTGCTGCACCGGCTCATCTAGAACGGATACCGGTTCAATCGGTTCCGGCGCCGCCTCCTGAACGGCTTCGATGCGCGCAGGGAGGTTCGGTGCCGGCTCGGCAAGGGCGCTGACCAACTCCGGCACATGAGTGGATTCACCCCGCACGGCCCCTTCCACTGAAAATTCGTCGACGGTTTCCTCATCAGGCTCAGCCCCACTGAGTGAAAACCCGTTGATGACAGGCGCCGCCGTCTCTACCGGCGACCCCTCGGCGGCCGACAGCGGCCCAGCCAGTTCGGTCGCAGGACCGCTGTCCTCCACAGGTTGGGGCTCACCGGTGATTCGAGCCGCCAGACGGTTAATCAACGTTCTGTCGGTCGTGAGGGATGTCACCTTTTCGAACAATTCCTCATGGAGGCTTTCCATGCCCGGCTCGGGATGCTCCAACAACAGCTCTATCGCCTTGGCATATTGCTGGGCCGCGGCCGCGCCGTCGCCTTTTTCCTCGTACAGTTCGCCGTAGAGTTCGAGCAACGGCACGGAGTTGGGCTCCGCCGAAAGAAATTCTCCGATCAGCGACTCCGCCAGGGGATAATCCTGCGCACGCAGGGCGGCCCCGGCGAGGAACCGATACTCACCCAACGCCACCTGGACGTCTCCCCGTTGCAAATGCAACCGGGCGAGCAGCTGGCACACCTGCGGATTGCCGGGCTCGCGCGTGAGCAACTGGTTCAAGATGGCCTCCGCGCCGGCGTATTGTTTTTCCTCGATCCGCCTGGTCGCTTCCGCCAGCAGGTCGAGCGGCTCGGATGATTTCTGTGCTGCAGGACCGGCTCCTGACTTCACCGCCTTGAATGACCCCGTTCCGCCCTTCTGCACGCTTTCGACGAACTGCGCCGCTTCGCTGTTTTTCGGATCGATCCGGAGGGCGGCGAGATAGGCATCCTTGGCTTCCTCATAGCGGCCCTGCGCCGAGCGCTCACGCCCCAGTTGCAGATAGACTTTCGTGGCTTCGTCCTGGAGATTCTCCTGCACACACAGTTCGGCTACCCGTTGTTGCGCGTCCAGATTGGAGGGGTCTTGGCTGACAATCTTCTTGTAGATCTCGAGCGCTTCTTTACCCTTGCGCTCTTTCAGGTAATGTTTCCCGAGCGTCAGGTAATCCTGGACGGCGCTGCTCAACAGCCCGCGCTCGGCGTTCAAATCGCCAAGGTGCCGATAGACTTCATATCTAGTGGGGTCGATCTTGAGGACTTTTTTGAAAGCGGCGATGGCCTTGAGGGTGGCGCCTTCGGCACGGAATGCCGCGGCAGCCTGAAGAAACGCGGTGGTCGCCTCGGCCCAGGCATTCCGCTTGAGATGCAGGTCGCCGATGGAATTATGGATGCTCCCGTCGTTAGG
>CAYNLM010000024.1:0-32443 GCA_964398045.1 uncultured Nitrospira sp.
GGGTTGCGGCTCTGGATGTAGACGACGCCCGGCCCGCGGAAACGGCAGACGAGTCCTTCACCGGACGTAAAGCTGGCCACCCAGCCTGAGGAAGCTTTTTCGATGTTGTATGACGTCGTGGCGGACCAGGCGACAAGGTGGCTGTTGTCCACAATATATTCCTGGTCCGGCTTGAGCTCGATTTTATGAATGGCGCCGAAGCTGTTCAGCACCAGCGTGCCTTTACCGCCGATTTTCAAAATGAAGAAACCTTCTCCGCCCAGCAACCCTCGACTGAGGCTTTGCATCTTGCTCTCGATATTGATGGTCTCGGCGCCCGCCAGAAACCCATCCTTCTGGACCATGTATTCGTTCACACCGTCGAGTTCGATGATGACGATTTCGCCCGGCACGGTCGGCGCCAGCAGTACTTCGCCCGGGCCACGGCTTGCCCGCAAGGTCTGGAAAAAGAATTTTTCTCCCGTGAGCAACTTCCGCGAGAGCGCGCCGAGAAACCCGCCCTCCATCTTGCTTTCCACATCCACCGTCGGTGACGAGGCCACCATCGCGCCAGATTCGGCCTTGATATGCTCGCCCGCCGCCAGTTCGACCCGCACCATCGGAAACGCCCCCGGATATAAAACCTCGCTTCTCATCTTCCTTCTCCTCTCCTCTCTTCTCTTCCCCTTCCAATAAAGCGGGTGGCACGGAGCATGTGCCTATCTCGCCCGCCCACCCTGTCCGCGCCGAGACGCGGCCTTGCCCAAGCGTCTGAAGCGGGGTCCCTCTACCGGGCGGGGTGCAAAGGCAGTTGGGCACATGCTCCGTGACAGGACCCACTGTAACTACCCCGCCACCCATCCATACACCCGACGGCTCGGCTCAGGCCCCTCTTCAAGGTAACTCATTCTCAATCGCCCGAGCACATCTTTCGGCAACTCGTTCCGCTTGGCTTTGGCATCGATACCGAAGACGCGCGCGGCATTCAATCCGAAGATCTGTTCCTTTACCTGCCGCGTGAGGGGCTGATAGCGATGGTGCTCGATGAGCTGATCGGGCATCTGAAACCGCCGGAAGGCTTCGATCTGCCATTGCGGCGTGCCGTACCAGATGGAATCCGTCCCCCACAACACATGCTCGACCCCGAAGACCTGCATGATTTGTCCGAGCAGGTGCGCGCAGACGGCCGGATGGGTCGTGACCAATTGTCCGAACGTGGAACCAAGTTCCATGTAGATGTTGGAAATGCCGGGTTCCTGTTGCTTCATGCGGCAGAACTCGGTGGTCCAGGGAATTTCGCCGGTCTTCTCAAACACTTCATCGATGTTTGCTGCGCTCTTGAACCCGGAGTGGTAGACCAAAAAGTCGATGTCGGGGAAATCCTGGGCGGCCTTGATCAGATCTTTAGGATGGTTGTAGTCGGGCACCGGTCCAAGCGGCAAACCCTTGTGGACGCACACCCGCTTGATGTTGAGCTTCCGCGCCTGCTCCAACATGGGATAGGCAACGTGTTCATCATCCATCCACCAGCCGCGATCGAATCCCTTCGGACAAGAGCCGGTATAACACTTCCAGGCATCCACCTTGAGCGTCTCGGCCTGCATGGCCATGAATTCCAGATCCGCTGTTCCCAATTGAGGCGTGGCGAGTCCATGCGCCAGCATCCGCTGCGATCCGGCCAGGCGATTGATCTCGTCCCGAATGTGCGCCATTTCCTTCGGCGGCACGACGGCTTCCTGCGGATAAGGCCCCGGCGGCGTGCTGATGAGGCCAACGGTGGTTTCGCTGTCGAGAAACATTTCTTTCACGAAATTCTTCCAGGAGAGGTCGTCGATGGTCCCTCGGTCGCCGGCCAATTTCGGATTCAGCCCCGCCTCTCGTATGCGTCGCCGTAGCGACAGCAGCGCCTCCTTGGACACCGCGCCCTTTCGCTGCGCTTCCGCATCGGTCGGGTCGTAGCGCGTGCCCACATAGTGCGTCTGCACATCGAAGATGAAATAGGGCGTTCCCTGTTGCTCGGCGAAGGCCGCTGCCTCAAACAGCTCCACCTCACCGATGTTAAAAAACCGCCCGAATACGGAATTCATAGCAAGCAGAGCCGCCGCGATGCCGCCGGTCGTCTTCAGGAAGTCTCTGCGCGACAGGCCCCGTCGAGCCGCTGATTGTTCCACCAGCGTGGCGGCAACCTGCTCGACACGGGCTTGGTCAGGCGTCTGATTGAAGGGGACAAATTCTTCGTTGGATACAATCTGTGTGGGAAGGGCGGATGGAAAGGTGGTTCCCTTTTGGGCCGAAGGAAGATGGGAAAATGGTTTGGAGGAGGACACAATCGTTCCCGTTGGTGTAGGTGTGCGGTGATTCTGTGGAATAGGAAGCCTGGTGTCAAGCAAGCGACAGGATAGGTTTAGCGCCCAGGATGGACGGGCCGATCACGATGGGGCGTCTGATTGTGCGACGCTGAACCATCGCCGCCATCATTCCGGCGGAACTGCCGACGAAAGGCTTGCCGCTCCTCCGGGGTCATATTCTTCCACCGCTGCCGCATCTCCTGGCGTTCTTCCGGCGGTAAGGATCGGAACCAGCGGCGGGCGCCGCGGATGGCCTCCCGCTGCTCCGGCGGCAAGCTTCGAAATCGCTGGAACCGTTCCCGCAACTGTTGTTGCCGATCCGGAGGCAGCTGTTTCCACTGCTGAAACCGTTGCCGCGCTTGTTCGCGCTCTTCCTGGCTCATGCCGGACCATTGGCGCGCGCCATTGCGTAATCGTTCCTGCCGCTCCGGCGGAAGCTGATCCCAGTTCCGATTGAACTTCTGCAAGATCGTCTGTTCCTCTTGGCTGAGCTGCCCCCAGGGCACGCCTTGGCTCTCCGTCTGCGCCCAGACGGATGCCGCGCTCCCCAGCCACACGATCATGGTGATGATAAACAACCTCATGGTTTCACATCTCGTCGAGGAAGCGTCGGATCAATCGCAGGGTGTTTGGCATCGTCGCGGGATGCCGGCGAGCGCAGATTCTTCCGTTCACGATCGGCATCCGCCGGGACGTGGCTGCGCTCACCGCCCTCGACGCCTGGTGTTTCATCGAGTTGGAAGGGATCGACCCAGCGATGGTCGCTGTCTCCCGCATGCCATGAGCCCAAGAATTCCAAGAAGTCCGCGTCCGGCGTGGGAACCGATTCTCGTGGCCCCGCGTTCGCGATTGCCGCCACCCCGACCAGGGCAAGAACCATCCAGCTAACCGGTGGTGTCGTCATCGGCCAGCCAGTGGTAAAAATCGAGATCTTCGGCGAGCTCGACGTTCTCGACCGACGTGACCAACTCGAAATCCTCAAGCGGCACCGCCGCATGGTGCTCGGAGGCCGGCTGCTTCAGCCAGAGGACCAGCGCGAGCGCTGCGACGGAAGCGACCGCGAGGCCGCCGATCCACGCCGCCCAGAGCCTCCGCATCGAGCGGTGCTCCAACGCCGCCAGGCGGGCCCGTTGCAGCTTCAACGCGGTGGCAGGGGCCATCTCGTCCACTGCGCGATCCAGAATCTGCTTGGCTCGCGCAATAAACTCCTGCTCGTCCCGATGGAATTCGTCGCTCATGGCCAGTGATTTCCCAACAGTTTTCGAAGTGTGTGCACGGCCCGAAAGTAATGCGTCTTCACACTGCCTTCTGAACAGCCCATGGCCGCCGCGGTCTGCGCAACGTCAAGCTCTTCCCAGGCCCGCAGCAAAAACGCCTGTTGCTGGCGGAGCGGCAAAGTCCGTAGCGCCTCATCGAGCGCGGCCGCCGCTTGTTTAGTTTTCAACTGATGCTCGACCGACCGGGTTGCGACATCCGCCACTGATTCCAGCGGATCGTCCTGCTGCTCAGCTCCATCCTCGTCTCGCCCAAGCCAGAGTCGCCAGCGATTCCTGACCCTGGTCCGCCGATACCAGTCGCGGATCTTGGATTGGAGGATGCGATGGAACAGCGGCCCCCATTCCGCTTCGTCGCGCTTCGCATAACGCTCGACCAGCTTGAGCATCGATTCCTGGACGAGATCGTACGCGTCTTCCTCCTGTCCGGTGGCAATGTGCGCCATCCGAAACGCTCGGCGTTCAATCGAAGCCAGAAACCGATCCAGGGGCCGACTGTCCTCCAGCGTTGAGAGCCTCCTGGTCACACCCAGTCTATCGGCTTGGATCAGTATGACGAGATCCGCCACCGGCATGGTCTTTCCTTACCACC
The DNA here is from genome assembly GCA_964398045.1 of uncultured Nitrospira sp. GTDB lineage: Bacteria > Nitrospirota > Nitrospiria > Nitrospirales > Nitrospiraceae > Nitrospira_D. Next base: position 4,194 of record CAYNLM010000024.1, read on the forward strand.
TCTATGAGACAAGGACGCCATGGCATGCCCGTGATTGTCATGCCCGCCCTCCTTCCGGTCAAGCCGTTTCTCTCCTGGAGTTACTACATTCCTCAACGTGTTGGCGGATACATGGTTGACGCCCCCTAACAAGGAAAGGCAAACAACACCGGCCGGGTTTTATGGAAAATAGAAAGGGAGTTGCGCAGACTATCCGGATAGAGAGGGCCCGGGGCCAGTCCTTGCGGGAACGGCAGACGATTGGTTGGCGGGAATCGCCACCACCACGTCGTCTTGGGGGTCGGCATCCTGGTCTTTCCCATCATGCCCAACGCTATACATGACCCCCTTTTTCAGATTCACCAGCATCGGCAACCCTGTGTAGGGGTCATAAACGCTCTGTCCGGCTTTGGCAATACGGGCCAGCAGATCGGCGTCCTGGGGGCCTCGACGCAGCCAGGCCTGCAAACTGGCGAGACGAAAATGAGCATCCGCATCGACGACGAGTCCGTTATAAAGATCCCAGCGCGCCAAAGGCTCCAAGCCGATGATGTTTTCAATCGGGTTGCCGAGATAATCCAGTGCGGAGCTTGCCGGGAAACGGATGTAGTGATGCCACTTCGGCATGGAGCCGTAGCGTCCTTCGCCGGCAGCCTTGTAGGAGGCTTCATAGTACTCGGCATAATCGTTAAACCGTCGCTGCTTCGGCAAGGGAAGGGCGGACGCGACGACGGCATACCACGGCGGGTCTTCTCCACGCTCCGCCTTGAGCTGAGCATCGAAGGTCTTGGTGGCGGAGATCAGTTCGCTCTGCATCGGCCAGCGGATCGACAGCTCAACCTGATCGAGCGGACGGAGCATCTTGGTCATGCGCCCGAGCATCTTCCCGTCAAAATCCGGTTTCACGAGCAGGCCGGATGCGACGGCGATGTCGTCGTGAATGGCCTGCAACGCCATGGTCTTAACCGGAAGCGTCTTCGCTTGGCCAAGCGCAACGCGCCAAGCCTCCATATCGGTTTCGAGTCGGTCGATGCCTGTGTCGCTCCCTTGCAGGAACCCGTCGGCGACATAGAGCTGATGCGCAAACAGAATGGAGGCGCATGGCGGGCTCACGGATTGGCCGTATCCCCAATCTTCGAAGGACAGCTTCAACCACTGTTTATAGCGCGCCAAGGCTGAGTCATTGATCCATCCTTTGATCGTGTCCTGGTGCGACTTGAACTGGCCTGCCGGGTCGGCCGCCCGGAACCAACCATTCGCGACACTCGCCGAAGCATTCGCCCGACCATGGGATCCGCTATTCGGCCCTCCCACACAGGCGGCAGCCATGTCCGCGTCTTGTCCGTCAGGCTTCCGTTCGTATCCCGCTTGGATAGGATCGTCTCCGACCGGCGCATCAAATCCGAGCAGAAGGAGATAGCCGTTCTTTTTTGAGTCAGAGAGCGTCCGTTGCGGAGTCGTGGTGAGGCTGTGGAACGCCGGTGACGGCGGTTCTTCCATGATGATCCAGGCCAGCCCAACCGCACCGGTCATCAGCGCCGCGAGCGCACCCGAGAGCACGACGAGTGCCACAAGTGACGTGACGATCGCGCGTGTCGTTGAAAAGCAGGAACTGAGAAAGACGGTTATCGCGATCCGTATACGGGACAGCTTCGCTCCCAATCTGGGACGCGGTTTCGGTTCCGCGAGACGCTCCCTCGTCGCCGTCTTGGTGAAGCGGCCGGATGATTCAAACAAGACGGCGACCGCCGCAGCCGCTGTCGATATCGGCGCAGTCGCGTCCGTTTCCGCCTGCACCGGCGCGTGAGGCGGCGCTGCCGACGCGCCGGAAGGCTCCGGTTCAATGAACCGGATGGATTCCCCGGTCCTGATCCATTTTTCTTGCTGCGGTGCCGGCTCAGGCATCCGCGCGCGTGCATCAGCGAATGCAGCTTCTTGCCGCAGGCTTTCTTCCGCCTTGCGATGGACAGTCTCTTCACGGGAAAGAAGAACCGGTGGAATATCAGACTCCGGCTCCGGAGTCTTCTTTCGCTTCTTCGGAGAGGGCCGATGAGGCTGAATCGCCACTTCGCCGGTCTTCCACGGTGCAACATCGCCGGTGGACGGCGAAGGCATTTGAGAGGACTCCATTGAAGATTCGTCAGCAGGCGACACTTCGGTGGAGGCAGTCGCTACATCCAACCCTGCCGGCACACTTGCATCCATCTTATGGGGGGACGGCTCTTCGACAAAAACCCCCGACGGGAACGCAGGCTTGCCGACCTCGTCCTTCAATGTTTGAGAAAGAGCATCCTGGTGCGATGATGTTGTGCCGGCGTCACCGCCCGATGCCGGTGACGCCGGCTGGATCGGTGTTTCTTCATGGAACTGCGGTACCGGTTCATCCTTCTGAGGAACGGACGAAACGATCTCGGTAACCGGTGCTGGAGCAAGAATTGCCGCTGTTTCTTGAGACTGCGACGGCGGAATTTCGGCCTTTTCCTCTTGTACAAAATCAGACGCATCTCCCTGTTGCGCGCTTTTTAACGTCGATTCAACGATCGGCCCTGAAGCCATACTGAATGCGGGCGGTTCTGGTTCGATGGGAGCCAGCGGCTCGCTGATCTCTTCGAGTTCCGATGACTGGGATGACTCTTCCGGGCTACTGAAGCTTGGCGCATCGATCGGCGTGGCTGTGTGGGTACCGATCAGGCGAAACTCCGGCTGGGATGTCGGCGGAGCAGGGGGAGGCTGGCTGATTGAGAATGATTCAATGTGCGGCGCGCGACTCGGCGACGATGCCGCTGCTGGCGGCTGACTGGTTGATTCGACCGGACTCGGCGACTGGCTCGTCTCACTCCCGGCATTGTCCGCAGCGGTGTCATCGACAGGTGCGGGCGGGATCGTGACAATCGTTTCTTGCACTTGATCCCACGGCATCGGCTGGGCAACAGAAACCGCAGGAGCCATGGTATCGACTGGGGGATTCGCCTGTTCTGCGGACACGATTTCAGCGGGCGCAGGCGCCGATACGTCCGAAGAAGGCATCATGGGATCCGAACTCTCTCCCGTCTGCACGCCATCCGCTTGCGCCGCTTCTTGTAGAGGTGTGTTCGCGGAGACTTTGTCTCCGAATTTCCATGCGCTGCTGAATATGGACTCCCAGGAAAATCCGCCCCCTTTCAAGAGGTCCGGGAGAGCGCTGACGGGAGTCGCCTCTACGGAGGAGAGAAGAGCGGTCGGTGCTTCTGTTTCCTGCACGGCGTGGCCGGATTCTGCGGTGATTGGCGCCGGAGGTGCACTCTCCGCACCCTCACGGACGGCTTCTTCGACCGCTGCTTGAGAGGCCGGCTCAGAGAGTGTCGCCGCCGCTCTCTCGTCAGATTGAATAGTCAAAGGCGGTGGATCGTTGGACACCGGCTCGAGAATAGTGATCGTGGACTCCTGGACATCCTCCCAAGGCATGGGAGCCGAAATCGGTTCTTCACCCGTGACACTTGAAATCTCAGCAGCCGGGCCTTCCGATTCTTGTCGCACCGGCGGTTCGGACGCCACAACATCAGTTGGGATGATCGGGATAGTCTGAGCTTCTGGTTCTACGGCCGAGACCGCAGCAGATGCGGACTGTGGGACATCCCATGAAGATGCGCTCGGTGAAACCGGGCTGGGGACAGCGCCGTTGAAACTGCCTATGATGGTCTCAGCCGGCTGAGTCTGATCCGTATTACTGATGAAAAATGCTTCCGCCGCAGCAAGACCCGCTTCAACGGCTGGACTCTCATGCGCGGCGACAGGCTCAACAGGGGGTTGCTCGAGGACCATCGACCCGTTAACACTGTGATCGGTCCTATCGGCAACCGGCGCAGATACAAGCGTCTCCTCTGCCGCAAGAGAAGGAGGTTCTGCAATCGGCGGGGCAGAAAAAAGGGCGGGAGGCTCCTCGATCCCTTGCTCCCAAGGCATCACACCGGCCATCGGCTCCGGCACCGCCGCGTCCGAAGCAAGGCTTTCGGCCACCGGCGGCTGAGACACCGCGGCGGCGGGCTCTGTCTGCGCGACATGAGAACGAGCGATTAACTCTCCGGTCTGGGCGTCGAAGAATGCCGCAAGGCGGAAGGCGATGGGACTCGCCGGCGCGAGCTCTCGTATCTTGGCGTACAGCTGCGCGGCATGCTGCGGATTGTCCGGATCGGGATCTTCGATGAGGATATCGATGGCTTTCCCATACTCTGCAACGGCCTCGAGCGCGTCTCCCTTCTCTTGATACACCGATCCCAGCTTCTCGATAAACGGCACGCAACGCGGGCCGGCGGCGAGATACTCGCGCAGTAAGGATTCGGCGAGCCAGTAATCCTGTCGTTCAAACGCCTCGTGGATCAGCGAGTCGAACGCCTGTCGGGCAGGAATCAAGCTCCCGAGACGAAGATGGAGGGTCGCAAACAGCCGCCGGGCCTCCATGTTGAGCGGATCAAGCGCGAGGAGTTCCTTCAGTGCAGCGGAGGACCGGCCATACTTGCCGGCGTTCATCTGGGTAATGGCCTCTTCGAGGAGAGCCGTCTTCTTGCTGTAACCGACGACACCCCGTTTGTGGCTTCGGGCTGGCGTCTTCTTGTCGGACTTTAGAGGGGATTTCTTGTCTGCACGCACGCTACAACCTTAGCAGATCCAGCTTCAGTTCGAGGTCCCGCCTATGGCCGATTTCTGCCCAAAGGGGAAGGCCCGTCAACCCTGCTCAAATGAAGGTCAAACCTTCCGGAAGACTGCAATCTCAGTGCCCTGTCGAATTCCGACTCGGCTATCGGAAGCTCTTACAAATTGCCAAGTTGTCTCCTCCGGCTATGCTTCGTGGCGAGTGAACCAGTCATTTTTGAACACCTCTCCGGCACAAAGAGACCTCACCGGCCTGCTGAGAGACCCTATGACCTTGTTGGGTGAACAACAAAGAAGAACGGGAATCTTCAGAAACGGCGCCCGGCGTCCGATGAGAGGAAATGGGCGGGGAACGCCTTCACACTTTCACATGAAAGAGCTGCCGGCATGAAACGAGTCCTCATTGATGGATTGATGCCCGGAATGATCTTGGCAAAACCGGTGACGAACGGTTCTGGGCTTCCTGTGGTCGCGGCGGGAGCCGAACTCGACAGCGCCATCATTCAGCGCCTAGGCAATCTCGGGCTGAACTCCGTCTATGTGGAAGGCGAGGCGGATGATGCGGACGGCAAGACCCTTGCAGAGTTGCAGGCGGACCTCGAGCACCGATTTCGAGGCGTCGATCAAGACCCTGTGCAGCGGATGATTTTGCAACGACTCAAGCACCATCTCATTTCCAGCCACGGCGTTCGCGAGCAAGACGGATCGGTTACGTCATGACCCGCAACGCGTCTGCATTACGGAACCGGATCGATCAGCTCGGCGAACTCCCGACGCTTCCTCACGTGGTTCAGAAACTCGCCTCCACCATCGGTCGGCCCCATGTGTCGGCGGAAGAAATCGGCGCGCTTATTGAAAAGGATCAGGTGTTGTCCGCGAAAGTTCTCCGTCTCGCCAACTCGCCGTTCTATGGATTTCCCGCTCGCATCGCGTCGGTCGGCCATGCGGTCGTCGTCCTTGGGCTGAACGTGGTGAAAGGTCTCACCCTCTGCGCGACGGCGTTCGACATCATGAAGGATGCGGGCATGGACCAGCTGTGGCGTCACTCTCTGGGCGTTGCGATCACTGCACAGATTCTGGGAGCACGATTGGCGGTGAAGAACCCGGAGGAAGTATTTGTCGCGGGCTTGCTCCATGACATCGGCAAGGTTGTGCTGTATGTGAAATGGCCGGATGTGGGGAATCGTATCAAGGCGGCACACAGCGTGGCTGATCGCCCGGTGATGCACATTGAGCAAGAACTCCTTGAGCTGACACATGCCGATGTCGGCGGCTGGCTGGCGAACGCCTGGCACTTGCCGACGGCGCTGCGGGAACCGATCCAGTTCCATCATACGCCGGCGGCTGCTCAGGAAGCCGCGCTCCAAACAGCGATCGTTCATGTGGCCGATATTCTTGTGAAGGGATTGGGCTGCGGGAATCCGGGCGACGACCGGGTTCCGCCTCTGTCCCGCCAAGCCTGGGACATGGTCGGGCTGGATGAGTCGGCGTTGGATGTCTGCATCGCTAGAGCGTCGGAGGAATTCACGACGATCGATGACTACCTATGAACCATCCAGCGCCGAGCCGACGCATCCTTCTGCTGCATCATGAGCCCGCCGCCATCCAGAACGTAAGCCAAGCCCTGAACAAGGCCGGATTCACCGTCGTAGAAGGCAATGGCGCGGAGGTCGCCCTTCATGAGCTGGTGCATGATCCTCCCTGTCTGATCTTGGCAGCGGAAGGCGCCGGCGGCCGGTCGGTGGAGACGCTCACGCGCCAAGTGAAAAACGATCCGTTTTTGGGTCGGCTGCCGCTCATCGTGTTCGTTCGGGACATCCGCCTCAATGATATCGACTGGAGCACGCTCGGGGTCGATGATTATGTCACCGTTCCTTATCATCCCGAGGAGGTGGTGCAACGTGTGCGCCTGTGCCTGAGCCGCCTGACTCGGTCACTGGATGCCAACCCCCTGACCAGGTTGCCGGGCAATACGACGATCTTGTTCGAGACGACGGCCCGCATCGACAGCGGACAACCTTTCGCACTGGCCTATCTCGATATCGATAACTTCAAATCCTTCAATGACCGCTACGGGTATGGACGGGGCGACGAGGTGCTCGTGGTGGCCTGCCGCATTCTCACGACGGTCGTGGGGGAACTGGGAGGATCGGATGGCTTTGTCGGCCACGTGGGCGGCGACGACTTTGTGTTCATGAGCGGACCGGGCGCGATCGGCGCCATTTGTGAAACGGTGATCAAACGGTTTGATTTAGTCATTCCTGATTTTTATGACCGTGAGGATCGATCGCGCGGCTACATCGACTCGGTCGACCGGCGGGGAAATCACGAACAATTTCCCATCATGAGTCTCTCGATCGCAGTCGTGACGAACGAACACCGTCCCATCGCCCACCCCGGGGATGTCAGCAAGCTCGCCTCTGAGCTGAAAAAGCGCGCCAAGTCCGTCAAAGGGAGCGTGTTCGTAAAGGATCAGCGGGGGACCTAGAACCTCTATTGGTAATGCGCGCGCAAGAGCGGAAATGAGGAAGGTGCAAAACTATGCACAGGGATCAAAATCTTCGCAATCATCTGAAGTGATGCGCGGACCAATCTCATAGACATATCCCGTGGTCAGCGCGGTTCCCCGCCCATGGCAGTCTCGTGCAAGCACTTTGGCACAGCGCAAACAGTGCTGCACACCTTCCCACGATACATCGCCGGCAAGGTGCTGAATAGGTGTGCCAATCTCCAACGCCTGCTCCGGCATGAGGACCTTTCTGACTTCAAGCACCAATCGTTGCGCATGATCGGCTGACGCCAGATCGGAGCCGTCGAGCACAAGCACCAGGAGCCCTAACGCACGAACCGGATCGCCATTCGCCTCGTCGAGGAGTCGTTGAGCGAAGGTCTGGATTTTCCCTTGGAGTTGTTTCGGATCCATCATGCAGCCGGGTGTCGGATGCAGGGTGATGCTTCTGTATCGGCTTCTGAGCGGAAGAAATAAAACGGAAGCCGCAGACCATACCTCATGCGTCGGCACATCGCACAATGTGTGCCACCGACCGTCGGCACGCAAAGCATGGCAGGAAAGCCGGAGATACAGTTTGCTGCTCCAGTAGGGTCTATTGGGCCGGCGATCTTAGAGCCAAAAAACTAAAGCGGTCCTATTGACCATCTTCACCATATAGTAGAAACTTCAACGGCTTAGTATTCTTCCGTTGTCTGCATTTTGATTTTCTTTTCAGAAGACGTTCGAACTATGTTGAGGCATCCTTCGGATGATCATGAGTTCGGCCATCTCTTCACTCCCGCCGCGCGTTCCAGTTTGAACAACAGACTCACATTTATCGGCGCTCAGTACCGCACAACGAGGCTCCCGGCTTTCAGTATCCACTGCGAGCAATCATTCATTACAATGTGGTTTACGGCTCACCTTCAGGGAGGATTTCCATGGAGACGTCGCAGACAGACTTGTTACAAGACTTCACTCAGGTCACGCGCACGTTCGAGCAACTCAGTCAGCGCCTCACCGACGTTGCCGAGCAAGTCCGGACATCCGGCATCCTTCCCTCGGACAGCCTGATCGACGAAATCGCCACATCACGGCGAAGCTTCATGGAATTGCGGGATCGAGCGCTTGAATTGGTCGGCCTGCTGGCCGGATCATCGCCCAAGCCTCCCGACGAGATCGAGTCAATGAAGGACCTGGAAGCCCTGTTGCAACTGGTGGCGGAAGCCCAGCGCAAGAAAGCGCAAGAGGAGAAGGCGCGGGTCCGCGCGTTGACGGTGTTGGACCGCATCCTCTCCTTGGTTCACCGCGACCAGCCGGAATTTCATCCGCTGGACGAGGCTCAGTCCAAGGCCAAAGCCCTTCGCGATGCCCTCCGCGCCCATCATGGACCGGAAGCTCACCCAGACATCATGCCGTTGGCGCAAGGACGTCATCCTCTCGCAGAGCTGCTCACCCTGGTCGAGGGATATGAGGATCTCGATGACGATCTCTGGCTCCTGTTGAAACATGCCGTGGCGGAAAATTTCGGGAAATCGCTCGCCATGAGCGCCGCTCGCGGCAAACTATGTCCCTCACCTACTCGCTTAAGCACGGAGCACTCACCCAGCGATCAGCGGAACGGTCACAAGCCGGTTCTTGTCAATGCGACCTTCACCGAAGGGGAATCGCATTCCTGAGGGTCTGAACGTCCTAGGCCTGGTTAGAATTCGGCGCCCGGATTCAATCAGCCCTCCCTTACCCTTCGAATACTGTGCTGAAAAACCATATCTTCTTATTGTGGCTCCCGAAAGGTCACACCTCATCTACGCCGGATCTGTTATGCAGACCACCTGAAAGCAGTCTCTGATGTTGTGTCCCCCGATTCGCCTGTGATACGGTCTGCAGACTGCCTGGTTGCAGAAATTCTATCCAGAGCTCTGTAGCGCGAAGAGCGGGGGATTCCCTGACTGTGCAAAATCCTTTTCATTCGGCCATTGCCGGCGTGTGCGAAACGTCCCGGTCAGCCCTCTACATTGCGCTGATCCTCACGGCCCTGCTGTCTCCGCCATCCACTCTAGCACAGGGGACTGGAGCCGGATCTCAGCAGGCCAAGATCGCGCTGGATTTTAATGACGTGGAAATTGCCGTTTTTGTCCGCTTTATCAGCGAACTCACCGGAAAAAACTTCGTTCTGGACGAAACGGTCAAGAAACAGGGAGGCAAGATCTCCGTATTTTCCCCCACCAAGGTCACGCCGGAGCAGGCCTTTAACATGTTCGTTGCCGCGCTTGAAGTCGCCCGTCTGGCCGTCATTCCCAAAGGGAGCGTCTATCAAATCGTCCAAGTGGGAGACCTGCCGCCTGAGCGAGGCGTGTTCGTCTACAAACTGAAACATGCCAACGCAACCGATCTGGCGGCCGTCCTCACCAATCTGGTCGCGCGATCTCAGACCGTTGCCCAAACGGCTCCTGGCGTTCGGCCCCCGATCCGCCCCTTGACGGAATTTGAAGCCCCCGTCCAGGTGTTCGCCGACAAGGCGACGAATTCCATTATCGTCAGCGCCACGAAGCTGGCCTATAGTCGCATACAATCCGTGATCCGAGATCTCGACTCCCGGCGCAAACAGGTCTTTGTCGAAGCCGTCATCCTGGAAGTGGCGGTCGATCGTCTAAGGCAAATCGGCAGTGATCCGCTGCAGGTGGTCGGAGCGGGCAAAGCCGGCGCGTTACAAGGGATCGGCGGGTTCAATCGGCCGCCTGAAGATCTGGCCGCGATCGCTCAGACGATCAGTGGGATCGCTGCCGGCGGCGCAACGGGTGGCGCGGTCACAGTCCTTAATACAGTGAATGTGCGGGCTTTCCTCCAACTCCTGTTGAGCATGACCGACACGAATATCCTCTCCACGCCGCAAGTCCTCGCCGCCGATAATCAAAAAGCCAAGATTGTCGTGGGAGAGAATCGTCCCTTCCCGACGGGGCAGGCACAAGGCATCACGGGAGGAACGCTGGTCACCATTGAACGCAAAGACGTGGGCGTCACGTTGGAATTGACGCCGCAAGTGCTCGAAGACGACCTTATCCGCCTTGAAATCAAACAGGAGATTACCGCCATCGCGGAGAATGTGGCACAGACGATCGGTTCGGGCACGAACACCGTGCCGGTCGGTCCCACCACCACGAAACGTTCCATGGAAACCACCACCATCGCAAGGGACCAGCAAACCCTCGTGGTCGGAGGGCTGGTACGAGACAACATTACGATCAGCGAGCGGAAAGTGCCTCTGTTGGGAGACATTCCCTTTCTCGGCTGGCTGTTTCGCTTTCAAAGCCGACAGACCGAAAAGCTCAACCTCTTGGTCTTCCTGACGCCTCAGCTCGTCCGCGATGAAATCGACATGGTTGAGCTCAATGCGCGGAAGGCGAAAGAACTGAACGTCCTGCAGCGCGACAACCGCATCGAGGAATCCACCAGGCTCAAGCAGGATGTCTTAGAGCGCCTCGAACGACCGACCGAACCACCCTTTCCGTCCGAGCCTCCTGTTAAGGCCCCTTAGCCCTCCTCCCCTCATCCGAGGGATAGAGCGCCGACCAACCCCCCGATACACTGTGAGCCTCTGTTGGAGGTACATGCGTGGAACTTCAGGGGCTCACTGTTCGTTCGTCTCATCGGTTTCCTGCAACTTATCCGGTTATTTTTGGAGGTGCGCCGTTTGTGGGCGAAGGGACTCTCGCCAATCTTTCTCTCACCGGTTGTTCAGTGACCTGTGATCGTACCGTGCTGAGGGGGAGCTACATTAAGCTGAGCGTGCTGTTACCGAACCCGGCCGGTTCCCTTCTTGTAGAACTGGGGCGGATCCGTTGGGTACGTGCCCAATCGTTTGGAGTGGAGTTTATCCGGCTACCGACGATTGCCCGTCAACGGCTGGACCGTGCGGGATGGAAACAGTTGTCGTCTATGCTGGAAAGCCATTCCAGCGGCGGTTGGTAGGAAGAAGAAAGAGAGCGGCGCCTATCGGAAATGCAAGTGGGGTGAGTGACGGGTTTCGAATTAACCGAAGCGCTCAGGATAATCAAGAAGATCAGGCACTTAGCTCGGCAGATCGCGGCAAAATCGAGCAAGAATTTCGCAAATCCGCAACCAGCCGCAACCAAGATTCCAGCTCTCCAGACAGCCCGACTGATCCTCCCTCTGAGACGGAGGAGCGGTCATGAGCCAACGTCTTGCGCTCCCCGCCCGCAGGCAGCACGTCACGCAGAAAGTCAGGATCGCCGGCCAACGAACGCTCTACATCAGCGTCCATGACGACGCTCGGCCAGCAGAAATCTTCCTGCGTCTGAAAGGTCTCGACTGCTCCTCGGAGTTAATCGGGCTGTACGACGTAATGGCTCGCCTGCTGAGCGTCGCGCTTCAGTACGGCGCTTCCCTTGAGAAGCTCGGCGATCTCCTCGCTGGCGCCAAATTTGAGCCATGCGGCCCGGTGTCGGGGCACGATCGGCTGAAGCACTGCTCGAGTCTGCCGGACCTGATCGGCCGGCATCTGTTGGTCGAGTACTGCGGCCGTGAGGAAATGGCCCATGGTCCAGCGTTGGCCGCCACGGAGGAGCATGATGTGTGAGGGGGATGCTTCGTCGTCACCGCCCTGCGCCGAGTGCCAGCGTCTCTCGCTGCGGGAGCCGATGGATCCAGATGATCGGTATGTGTACCTCAGTCGCGCAGTCATCGTCAGGGAAGCCAGAGACCCTATCGAAATCGTCTGGTATGACCGAGCCGTCGCTCGTGTGGGGCCATTGCGACGGAAGGATTGGGAGATGGTCCGTGGCCTTCACCAGGCACAATCAGCCGAGGAGCAAGAAGCGGTGATGGAGTTGACCTATGCGCGAGACGCAGCAATTGCGAACTAATCTGATCTTCAATCCACGAAGGAGGTGAACCATGGGATTGCTCAGCGTAGCGGGCGCTTTGTCGGGGGCCGGTCAAGCCCTGGAACGGGGCTTGGGGAACACGCAACTCGGCATGATCAACATGGCACTCCAAGAACAACGGGAGCAATCAGCTGCGGAACGGGATACCGTCGCGTACAACCGGCAACGGTTCAACATCGAAGATGAACGGACCTACACCAAGCAGATCGACGCCGAGCTCCGCGGCTGGCAGGATAAGCAGCTAAACACCAAGATTCAGGCCGACCAGGATCTCCTCGATAAGCGGCTGAAGGGCGAGGCCGAGGAGAATGCCAAGAACCGCGACGCTCGGATGAGCGAGCACATCCTGTCCGAAGGGGCGGCGACCAGCCGCCAGGGTGAAGAGCTGCGCTGGAAGACTGAGCGGGAAGACCGCTCTCACCGGTTTGAGCTCGCGAAGCAGCAAGCCGACATTGGGCGGGACATCGTCCTCCACAGTCTGCGGGTGCAGGAGGCGCGTGAATCGGCCGGCCTCAAGGGTGAGGCGAAGCTCGACCCCCGTCACAAAGCTCAAATCGACTTCCAGATGGAACGGCTCAAAGGTCTCCAGGAACAGATGAAAGGCGGCTTGCTGCCCCCTGAAGAGCAACAGCGGGCACGGGCGGAGGTCGATCAAATCGGCCGGACCATTGACCAGATTCTTGGGTTGAGGACAGTCGAACCCTCCGCCAAGAGTGGATCGACGGTGTCCATCGTCGATCCCTTCGCAACTCCCGCGACGCCACAATCCCCTCGGGCTACGCACGGCAGGTCACAATCTGTGAGGCCTGACGTTGCCACGGCACAAGCAGCAGCAGCTGAGGCGGCTAGCCAACTACCATCGGATAATATCCCTGACACGTTGGGGGAGCGCGCTGCCAAAGCAATATGGAATGAGACGAAGCGGCAACTGGCGAAACCCACCACGAAGCCGACACCGACGCTCTCAGACATTGAAGACTTTATCCGATTTGCCAAAGATGCTAAGTTTGTAGAAGCGTATATCGAGCGGTTTGGGGCTGCCCCTTCACAGGAGGATTATGAAAAACTCATCGCGGCCAAACGCGCTAAGCCTGTTCCCCCCGGAACAAGTTTGCCACCACCGCAATAGTGAAAGGAGACTCAATGGAGACCTTGCTCCTAGACAGAAGGATAGGACTAGAACAAAGGCGAGCCGCATTCCGATGGTTCATTCGTCAATGGCGCAAGACCGCTAGTGCCGAAGAGAAGGACCGGCATCGAGCGGCTCAGCGGTATTTCAAGGAGAGGCTCAATGGACATGATTCCTTGGCTGGTGAATGGGTGCCGTTCGTCCGCGACTTCGTGAAGGAGCGGATATGAGCCGGGACGGAGCGAAGCTCTCACCGAAACAAGAGCGGTTTGTGCAGGAGTATCTGGTCGATCTCAATGCCACGCAGGCCGCCATTCGAGCCGGGTACAGTAAGAAGACCGCGGCGAGCATCGGCGAAGAGAACCTGAGAAAACCTGGGATCCAAAATTTTATCGCGCACTCACGGAAACAGGTGCTGGCCAGACGGTATCCCGCACGACGCTCGTCCTGGAAAGTCTGGAACGGATTCTCCATGCCAACATCCTGGACTACATGGATCTGACAGACCCGAAGCGCCCCGTGTTTGATTTGGGCAGGATTACGCGAGAGCGGGGGGCGGTGATTCAAGAGGTGACGTTCCATCCACGGACGGGACGGATTCAGATCAAGCTATACGACAAAAGTGCGGCCGCTGCCCATCTGGGCAAGTGTGATGGGCGTTCCAAAGTGCTGCATGAGCACACCGGCCCAGATGGTGGGCCGCATCGGCTGGAGGTCGTTTTTGTCGCACCGCCGAAGCGGCAGAGCGCCGCTGGAAGGGAAGGTGCCGCGCTGCAAATGGGACATTAGGACGAGGGGGATTCGTCGAGCGGCGTCATCGGCCGGATCAATGGCGTTAGAGGGAGGGCCTCTTCGGTCAAGATTTCCTCGGGGTAGCGAGAGAACCATTCTTATCTGAAAGTCTATGGAACGATATGCCAGCTCAAGAAGGCAAAAGTTTTCTCGGTTCAACATGAGAAGTGCACGAGGAGTGCACCGACCGGTCCGTCGGTGCCTACACCGTGGCAAGATGACAGATTACATAGTGATCAATTTTCTACCCACTGCCATCCGTGCCAGATTCTGAAAAGCATAGACATGCAATACGTTTATGCTATTTTCGAGGGGGTATGGGACCATCATAGGCCCATTGACAGACCGGAAGACCAGCACCTAAAATGCAGCACCTTTAGCCTTGTAGGCTCTTCCTTCAGTGGAGAAGTGCGCCGTAGGAGGGATGGTTTGACCGTTTTGCAAGGGGTTTCCCTAGTCCCGTCCGTCCTCGTTTTCAGTGAAAATTCGATTCCCAGTGCGTTCATAGGAGTATCGAATGGGGATGGCTCTAGAAGCTGCAGTGCCCGGTAAACTGCCGTCTGTTAGCTTTAATACTGTGGGACTTGTTGAGTCCACTCTGAAAAAGCTGCAGAGCGACTTGGCCGACATCGTTGCACGGATCAACTCGCACATGGCGGAACTGCACGTACGCTTGGTGAATTGTACGACCCTGGAAGATTTTAAAGATCTGCGGGAGAAGCACTTTCAGTCATACCTCGATCTGGGCGCGGCGATTGTCAATATTGTGGCCTCAAATATTGATCCTGTCGAGCATGCTTTTCTGTCGCAAGAATCGCTTAATGCTCTAGAAGAGGAGTTCGCGAAGAACGCTCAGCTCTATCTCGGGGAGGAGGCGTATGATGAGCTGATGTTCTGTCTCTCTACGTTGAAGAGCACTTCCAGGTTACTGCCACGCCTGCAGTCTGTAGACCCAACCGACAAGCAAGAGGATGCTCAGTTGTCGGCCAAGTTTTTCGTGACGTACTCTTATGTCAGCCTGCATCTGGACTGTCTCAGGTTGGCGATTGAGCGTAATATCACCCTTCATCCAGAAATACTGAAGGAAATGCTGACTGCTATTCGTGGATCTGTGATGGTCTACTCCTTCGCCCGTTGCGGCCTCGATCTTCGGAATTTCCCGGCATCTCGATATCACGAGAAGCTCGATGTACCTTGGGACGCCGAAGACGAAGCTCTCTCTAAAGCTGACTAGCCTTGCCGCCTCCTACCTCGCGAATCATCCCATCACGTGGCGACATTTGGTGGGTGGATTTTCCTCAGTATGAAAGCAAGGGTAGCGAGCAAGAGGGAAAGCGACCGGTAGTTGTCCTCTCAGTGAAGCCTCTTCACGTTCTCGTGATGTCTGTTGATTCAGTCAATGAGGCCCTGCCTATCTGTACCGTGGTCCCATTGAGCAGCGTCTCCACGAAGGCTAACAGGCAGTTCAGGATTCTGATACCGGAGTCTCAAAAAGTGCCTGAAGTCGGTACGAGAGGATGTCCTGGTGAAAGCGTCGCTCTAACCGAACAAACCCGCTGTGTCTCGATCGAACGCTTTCTTGATCAAAAGCGTGTCGCTAGATTGAAGACCGAGGCGATTGCTGCTGTGGAGGCTGGCGTGCGGTTTGTCCTTGGAATGCCGTAGACTGTCGATTCCCACAGTGCAGCTATTCCACAAGGATGGCAGTGCCGAACCGCTGATTGGACGCCCGTCCAATTAAATGAAGCCCGACCATGCCGCCGGTGCCCTCAGTTGAGCAACTTTCCGACCTCTTTCCGCGCTTAAGGCCGCCCTTCCGCCCTTTCTTGCCCCAGTACAACCGCGTGAGGATTCTTGCGTCCCATGTCTTGGGCTCTTGTGGCCTGCAATGCGGTAGAACGCTCGGAGTCGGTCAAGGTCCGATCCACGGTGTCGGAGGATGTGAATGTCGAAGGACCTGTGCTTATGACCCTATCTTGGGCGTCAGGTACCGAGCAATCCATCCGTCCAGCTCCGCCCAGCTCTTTGGGAATAAGTCCTGTCCCATTCCATGAAATGGAATGTAGATGCCCCATCCGATGAATAGGTGTTCTTTCTCACTTAGTCCCACCATGACGCGTTGGCCGCCACGCGGCTCAAGGCGGACCTGGCACTGAAACGGCCTGCGCGTGTAGTTGAGGTCCGGCGTATCGCAGTAAACGCTATCCAGGCCGTCCAATTGGACGACCGCTCCTGTTCTGGCAAACCGCCCGACATGCCGTCCGTAGTGATAGCCTGACCAGTAATAGAACCACGCGAAGTTTCCTTTTGGCAGAAGATACAGCACGGAGTATCGGAGAGCGAGCGGAGAGCTGTAGTTCTCAAGCTGCCACGGGCCCTCTGCATCCACGTGGAGATACGTGCCACTGATCGAACCGGGAAACGTTTCATGGTCACTCATGGGGCGCCCTCATCGTCCGCGCTCACGACACCCGCCTACATAGTCTGCATCCGACGGCTCGATCCACTCGAATCCCGCCTCCACCGGGCACGTCGCCCGGCGCAGCGCCAATTCTGCCAAAGTGCCTTCTTGGGCATCCTCCATGACGTAGATGCCCCGCGAAGCTATACGCGCCGTCCCGCTCCAGCGGACTTGTCCCGTTTCCACATGGACCCCACGCATGCCGACACTGGCTGATTTCACATCCCGACCGGAGGAAGGCTCGCGCTGGAGATCCACAAAAATGACTTGGGTGGCGCCGGCGATCCGGCCGACGCGCAGCAGATCCGCCTCGCGATCGGATGTGTGAAGCAACCGCACTTTCTGCTCGTTGAAAACCTGTTGGAGGCGTGCTCGTTCGACAACGGTATAGCCGTGACTCAAGAGCACTCCCGCTAGGTGATGATCGAGCTGAGGATTGTTCGACCAGATCACCACCGTCTCGGGTTTGCTCGGCGTAAACCGGCCGTTTACGGTGTGCCCCAGTCCGAAGGTTTCACCAGAGGCATGGAAGCCGCTGGTGACGGGGTAGATGCGCCCGCCGCAGCCGATCGACAGCAGCAACAGAACCGCGGTTCCCCACAGCAGTCCAACCCGGACGGAGCCTTGCCGCTGTATCATGTCACGGCTCTTCAGCGTGTCGAGTAACGGTCTGTTAGGGACAGCTCGTGAACGTGCTCGATCCAACGCGTTGACTGGTACACCGTCGGCCGTCGCTGAAGTTGTGGAAGGTCGTCCCGCCGATCGACTGATGTGTGCTCGTCGTCCCGTCCTGCCAGGTTCCAAACGTGGTGCCACCGATCTGATTGGTCGTTCCACGAAGGCTCGGCGAAGAGCCGGAATAGAAATCCGTACTCCCGACGCGATTGCGCGTAGCACTTGATCCATCGCTGAAATTGTAGAAATCCGTTTGGCCGACCGACTGCCTGGTTCCGCTCAGCCCGCCGAAGTTGTAGAAGGTGGTATCGCCGACATCGAGGCTCGATCCGGATTGGGCCCAAGCCGGGTGCGGTGAAAGGAAGATACCCACTATCAGTGCAAGGCGTGTGACGCTCATAAGACTCTCCTGAGATTTCCGGCAGGTCGGCATTTCGATACTGTGCCGGAGTGCGTTCGGGCTAGTAAGAACGACGGTTACTGCGCTCTCCATCTTCGAACACGTTCATCTTCCATCGCCTCCCGATTCTGCCGCGCCTTCTCCGCCTCCTCGGGTGTCACCGTTCCATATGTTCGGTAATACTGATCTAACCGGAAACGATAGTCCTTCAGTTTGGCGTCATATTCAGTCTGAAACGGATCGTTGGTCGGACCAGGCACCAAGATATTCAACACCTGGCGTTCTTGCCCAAGTCGGGCGCTCATCATTTGAAGCATCTCCGTGTCGCGCCGGTATTCATCCTTGCGTTCACGGGCCTGCCGCTGCCGCTCTTCATCGGATATTACTGGTGCCCCAGTCGATGACGGGCTAGCGTCCGAATCAACGATGGAGACTGTATATCCTCGGGCTTCCAGGCATAGTTTGTATGTCTCCCAGTCAGGCGCAGAGCCAGCACTTACATTTCCACTGATCCCTAACATGCCGAATTGTTGTGAAGCCTGCCGGCACGCGAACATATCTTGCTTAACTTGAAGTTCTGTCGCACCTGGCTTGTACACGTTATATTGAAACTGCCCGCACCCGTATAACAACAAGCCACTCAGTACAGCGATCTTCAATCGCACACTTAGTCGAGGTCGCCGAGGGCGGCGTGTGCAAGGCGAAATTACGCTGCTGCTGTTCACCGGCACGGACCTCGTAGCTTACTCCTCGATCTTCAACCCCGGAAACGCCTCGCGCAGATAGTCGCTGTGCTCTTTCGCGGTACGCCGCAATTGCTCGATCTCGGAGGGACTTAGCATCCTCGAAATCGAGTCAGCCAGCTTCGGTGCCATTCTTCTTCGACTCCCCTCTTCACCTGCGAGCGTGCTCATCCTCGATCGCCTGCCGAACCTGCGCTGCTGTTGTCGTCTACGGTGCACCTATTGAGCCTCCTGTTTGCCCTTCTTCCACCGAGCCAGGACAGCTTTTCGAGCCCTCTCTCGGCGTTGTTCAGCGGTCATGTTTGCGGCACTCTTGAGGCCGCCCTTCCGCCCGCCCTTCTTTCCCAGTGCTACCGCGTGAGGATTCTTTCGCTTAGGCATGGCAGCATCGTCTACCAACACGCCTTAGAAGTCAACGCTTGACAGTTATACTAAGACGCTTTAGTATGAAGTGAGTGAGGTTCAACAGACAGACACCGTAAGCGCCAGCCACGTAAGCCGGCAGAAAGGACGACCAGTATGAGCCAGCCAGTCCTGATGGACGCCGACAAATGCCCTCCAGCGAAAGCAAAGATGGAACGGGAGCGAATCCAACTCATGGAGGTAGTACCTCGTGAAGAGTGGTTCCAGCGGGCCACTGATGAATGGGGCCGGCCTATTTGGTTTATCCGAGTCCAGATCACCGGGTTGCGGACGCGACGCTACGGCCCCTTCCCGACGAAGCACCGAGGATTGCTCTTCCTCGACAAGCTGCTCGATGTAATAGGCGATGGCCTCCTAGAAGCGAAGAACGAACTTGGGCGCTATCAAGGTAAACGTCGGCCATGCCGGCAGCGGGGAGACCATTACCCCGTCGTCGAGGACGAGCTGATCGACCCGACTTTCCAGAAAGGACGATAAGAATGAAACCCAAAGCCCGCATAGGAGAGACGCGGCGATATTGGATGGTGTGCGAAGCACGTGAGGATGGGAAGTGGAACCATCACGGCTTCTTCAGAGAGACGCAGGAGGAGGGCGAACGAAGACTGCGCTGGCTTCGGCAGTGGTACCCAAATGCGTTTCTCGTGGAGATGCTTCTAACGCGTTGCGAGGAAACCAATGTGCAACCGCCTTTGCCCCTACGGGCATCGGTTCGGCTATCAACGAATCACGGCGAGACCTCGGAAAAGCCCGCAGGAAAGCCGCTCCTGCATCTCGTGTAGGAGATAGATATATCAGGGGGGAGCCTTGGCGGAGACAGGAACGGGCAACGACCGAGCGGTTGTTGCACACAGGAGGGGCACCATGCAGGCGATCGGCTATGTGAGGGTCTCAACGGAAGGACAGGCCGTCGAGGGCGTGAGTCTCGAGGCGCAAAGAGAACGGATCCGCCAATGGTGCGACCTCAACGGCTACACCCTGGCCGCCGTCCACGTCGATTCGGGTCTGTCCGGCTGTCGCTCGGACAACCGGCCAGGTCTCCAGCAGGCGCTCTACGAGGCGTGCAAGCACAAGGCGGCCCTCGTCGTGTATTCCCTCAGCCGACTCGCTCGATCCACGAAGGACGCCTTGTCGATCAGCGAACGCCTTGCTAAGCATGGCGCCGATCTCGTAAGCCTCTCCGAGCGGATCGATACGACCACCGCCGCCGGCAAGATGGTGTTCCGTATGCTGGCCGTCTTAGCTGAGTTTGAGCGGGATCAGATCGCAGAGAGGACGAAGGGCGCCTTGAGCCATCTCCGCAACCAGGGGAAGCGGATCTCCGGGAAATTGCCCTTCGGCTTCGATCTCGCGGAGGACAGGATTTCTTTGATACCGAACCCGCGTGAACAGGCCGGCCTACGGCTCCTGGGCCAGTTGCGAGCTCAGGGCCTCGGCCGCCGACGCATCGCCGCGGCCCTCACAGAGCAAGGCATTCCTACCAAGACTGGAGCGGCGATCTGGTCTCCCCAAGCCGTAGGACGCATCCTGCAACGTGACAGCGCCCTCAGCCGGTTGCGCGGTGGCGCATCGCGTGACATGATTCGCCCTCCGCGTGCCGGCTACGCCGCTGAAGGAGGGCAACTTGTCCGAGTCGGCAACGAATCCTTGTGAACATATCCCAGAGCTTCTTCGAGAAGTCCGGGCCCTAGGAGAGCTGCTTCGTTCAGGCGTTTGCAGCCCCGGCTATCTGACCCTCGACCAAGCCGCGACGTACCTGCACGTCCCGGCGGAGACCTTGCGGAAGTGGTGCCGCACCAAAGGTGTGCCGTACCACAAGCCGGGCAAAGCGTTGCTATTTCGCGTGAAGGATTTGGATCAGTGGATGGGTCGGTATCGTCGGGGAGACAAGGGATTGGCGCTACATGGCTATAACCGTGTTCGATAGCGTGGTGTACTGACTTTCACACCGGGCGGCAACGGCTCTGCTGATCACAGAGCCGGCCGGCGTGTCCTGGCGCCGGTGCCGCCTTCCTCATCAGGAACCCCAACAGGAGGGGAACGGATGATTTCACACGTCACCACCACTTCCAGTGCACCGCCTTACACACTGCCCCCTCTACCGGATCTCGATTCAAAAGACATCAAGGCGCTTGACAAGAGAGCTGTTCGGAAATTCCTTCGTATAGAAGGATTGCTCAGAGCAGAAGTGACATGGAGGCTATATGAGTCAGCCGTCAAGCAAACATGTCGCAAGCGTAGCGCTCCTCCCGTCAGTAGTGTCGGTCTTTGGACGTTTCTCTTTGGTGACGGGAGGCTGAATTTAAGAGGCGAGGCTGATGCGTGGATACGTCGATTGCTTTGGGATGAGAGTTTACAGAAACAGTTTGGTATCGAGGATGGCTGGGCTGTCTTATTAGGGTCTCATCATCGCTATTTGCAGCCGGAAGCGGTGCCCTTTCGAATTGGAGAAGGCATTGTTGATTTGTCAATCTTGCACAGGAGCCGTGATCTTTCCTTCAAACTGAAGTATCTAAAGCAAGAGCAATCCCGCTATGCCTACGTGATGATTGATAGCGCGGAAGTGTCTTCATCTGACTTAAGGCAACTTCAAGATCTATTACGGAAACGCCAGCAACAGTATTCAAAGGGAATGGGTCTTATCTCATCTCCTGATATGCACGACATCGAAGCCTGGCTGCGATACCTCCGGTGCTACGATGCGCACACATACAATGGTCAGAGCGCAGCCGAAGTCGCTTCTCACCTCTACGATGCGCCGTCGGGCCTGCGACTTACCAACGCAGATAGGAAGAGAAAGAGGAGTTCACGTCGTCAAGTTGTCCGTGCTTGCCAGAACGTCGCGACGCTGATCGAAACAGCCGTCGCCGGTCGTTGGATTCTGAACCCCCTGTAGCTCCATCCCCTCAGCCCTCGGTCGGTACGATTTCCGTAGGGACAGCTTCCATATAGCCTGTCGCTGCTAGCGGCCAGTGCCAGCCACAAGCTAAAAAGTGCGCATCCTTGAGCAAGGAGGTGCGTATGGATCAGCTATTGACCACGGGAGATACGGCGAAGCGACTGGGTCTCTCCCCGGATCGTGTTCGTCAGCTTGAGCGAGAGGGAAAATTGCCGGCTGAAAAAACCGGGCGTGGGCAGCGACTCTTTAGGGCCGGCGATGTTGACCATTTCGCGAGAAAGGTACGCAACGAACGGTAAAACAACGCCGCGCCCCGAGGTCAGTCGAGGACGCGGCATAACGAAAGGAGCGAACGCTGTGACGACGACCTTACCCGAAACCGAAATCGCAATCAACACCGCTGACGCGAATCTGAACGATCAGAGCGCGCCGCCGTCTTGCCACGGGGATCTTCCCACTCCGATCTCAGACTCTTTTGCAAGGAAGATCCCGGGGATGCTCGCTGACATCGAATCCGAGTTCGGCTACGCCAGCCGCACCAAAAGGCGTGGCCTGAATATGGATTCCACAGCGCAAAGCCTTTTGAGGGTGGCCCACCGGGTTTTGGGCGCCATCCAAGATTTAAACGCCACGGATTTGAGACGCTGACATGGCGGCGCGCGTCAGAAAAATCGACCCGAGAGTTTGGACCGACGAAAAGTTCCGGCAGTTATCGGGCGAACAGCAGCGCATCGCTCTCTACGTCCTCACCGCTCAGTCGAATCGGATTGGGCTCTTTTCGTTCTCGCCTGGCAAGGCATGCGAGGATCTTCGACTTGGATCTCGGGCCTTCCTTTCCGCCTTCAATGCTGTATGCCACGCCCTCAAGTGGGAATGGGATGCTGAATCTCGCGTGATCTATCTGCCGACGTGGTGGCGGTACAACCAACCCGAGAGCGTCAACAATCTCGTTGGTAACCTGAAAGACCTGGACGATTTGCCGACCACGACGCTCCTCAGCCGCTTTGTGTTGAACACGGTGCATCTTTCCGAGGGGCTCCGAGAGAAGTTCACCCAAGCCCTTGCTGACCGGTACCCCGACGGCTCCCCCCAGGGCTCCCCCCACCCCTCGCCAACTCAGGAGCAGGAGCAGGAGCAGGAGCAGGAACAGGAGAGGCCTCCGGCGGTCGATCTCAAGTTTGAGGAGTTTTGGAATCTCTACCCGAGACGGAATGGAAAACGGTTTAACAAGCCGGATGCCCTCAAAAAGTTCAAGGCACTCAAGCCAGAGGACCAGACACTCCTACTCGTTGCTGTTCGAAACTACGCGAGCAGCATGGATGTCGAACAGGGCGTAGGCATTTCGGATCCTCACCGATGGATTCAACGCGGCTCAGGGAAGGACAAAACCGAGCCGTGGCGCGACTGGGTTGAACTTGAGCAGTCCCTTACTGTGAACGGTAAAGAGAAGCCGCTCACCTGCACCAAACGCATCAAGCGAGACGGGGACCGATTCTTTCGGGAGTGCGGCCAACCAGCAAGTCCACAGAGCCGGCCGAACGAACCACGTTGCGCCGATCACGTTTCTACGGCCGTGACCGCGAGTCCCATCGCCCCGACGAGGGCGGCGACCGAGACAACCGCCGTAGGCATTGCGGCCGCGACGCAAGGAGCCGCCACATGCTGATCACAGACAGTCCCAGAATCCAGCCGCACGACCTGGAAGCTGAGCAAGCGATCCTCGTCGCGATCCTGATTGACTCCTCCTCCCTCGCCCGTGCGCAGGAGTTCCTGACGGCCGCCGACTTCTATGACAGCCGGCATCAGCAGATCTTTGAGGCCATGGGGGAGTTGGCGAAACGCGGCGAGCCCGTAGACCCGCTGACCCTCGGCAACATGCTGGAGTCGAACGGGGCGCTCTCCAACGTCGGCGGGCGCGGGGCACTGGCAGACCTCCTGACCGCTGTCGCGTCCTCCACGAATGTTGCGCATCACAGCCGGATCGTCCGGGATCATGCCACGCGCCGACGCCTGATCGCCCTGGCCTTCGAGATCAACCAACAGGCCTACAGCAAGGATTCGCTCGACCATCTTCTGCGGGAAGCTGAGCGGGCGTTATTCCAGGCGGGGCGGACCGACCGTACCTGGAGCTCACTTGCCGAACTCGCCACCGAGACCGTCACCTACGTGGATCGGGTCCACAAGCAGAAAGACCGGCTCATCGGCATTCCGTCCGGCTTTGCGGCGATCGATTCATTGTTGGGCGGGTGGCAGCGGTCGGACCTGGTCATCATCGCGGCGCGTCCGTCCATGGGGAAAACCAGCTTTGCGCTGGGCGCTGCATTGGCCGCCTCAAAGGCAGGATTCCACGTGGGCGTCCTTTCCCTGGAGATGTCCCGCTTGCACGTGGGGCTTCGATTGCATGGGATGGAAGCGCCGATCGATGTGCATGCCCTCAAAACCGGCTCACTCACTTCGGAAGGATGGCGGCGGTTTGCCGATGTCGCATCGCGGCTGGAACACCTTCCCTTGTGGATCGACGATTCTTCCGTCCTCACGGTCGAGCAAGTGGCGGCCAAAGCCCGACACCTGAAAGCCTCGAAGGGGCTTGATCTTCTGGTGGTGGACTACCTGCAACTGCTTTCGCTGTCCGGAGCCGAGACGCGACAGCAAGGCATCGCGGACGCCTCTCGCAGACTCAAGCTCTTGGCGAAAGAGCTGGATATTCCCGTGCTCGCGCTTTCTCAGCTCTCACGGGCCTGTGAGAACCGGGATAACAAGAGACCTATGCTGGCAGATCTTCGGGATTCCGGCGCGATTGAACAGGATGCTGATGTAGTGCTGCTCCTCTACCGGCATGAAGTCTATGTCCCGGACACCGAGGAGAAGGGCGTCGCGGAAATACTCGTCCGGAAACATCGCAACGGTCCGATTGGCGACCGGCACCTGAAATTCGTGGATCGGTATGCCCGGTTCGAAGACTTACAGGAGGAGTCCCCGACGTGAGGCCCCTCGCTCTGGCGGAAGGGGCAGAGTTAGGAGATACCTTTCGGTGAGTTGTCCCACCGCTATTCAGGCTGAGTTTTTCACGTTGCAGAAGCTGGCGACGTATGCCTCCTGTTCTGTCCGCTGGCTCCGCGATCGGCTCGGGGATGCTCACAATCCCCTTCCCCATTTCAAAGTGGGCGGCAAGCTCTTGGTAAAACGCGAGGAGTTTGATCGGTGGATGGCGATGCATCGGATGAAGCGGCCGGTCGATGACTTGAGCGGACTGGTCGATACGGTGGTCTCGCAGATCCAGAAGCCGCGACGGATTGCTTGACAACGGGGGATGACGAGCAGAAACATGCGCACCATGGGAGTCAGGATCCGCGAGTGGAAGGGCGCCTGGTGGATCTTTATCAATCACCAGGGTACACGCAAAGCCAAACGGATCGGCACCGGCGCCACCGGGAAGAAGGCTGCTCACCAGGTGGCGCAGCAGATTCAGGCACGGCTTGCCTTAGGACAAGCCGCCTTCGAGAGTCAGACGGCCGGCGTGACGATCGACAGCTACGCCGAAACCTTTCTCCAACGCATTGAACAGACCCGTAAGCACACCACGCATGCCGATTACCGGAAGATCCTCGATCGCGACATCGTGCCGGTGTTCAACGGCCTGGATCTGCGGGATGTCACCCGGGAGAAAGTCAAAGACTTGGCGATGGCGTGCCTCAAGAAAGGCCAATCTCCCAAGACGGTCCAGAACATTGTGCGCTGTCTCAGCAGCCTGCTGAGCCATGCGGTCGAAGACGGGTTGGTGACCGTGAACACCGCCTTGAAGCCTGGCAAGTTCCTTCCGAAAATCACCAAACGCCGCAACATCTGCCCGTTGACCCGAGAGGAAGTCGCGCTGCTGATGGAAACCGCCAAATCCAAAATGCCGCGCTATTATCCCCTCTTTCTCTGTGCCGTGCGGACCGGGTTGCGCATGGGGGAACTCTTGGCGCTGCAGTGGCAGGACATCGATTGGCAAGGCCGTTTTCTCGAGGTCCGCAGGAACTACACCCACTGGAAAATCACCACCCCGAAGAGCGGGGAGAGTCGCCGAGTGGATATGTCGAAGGAATTGACCCAGACGCTCAAGGATGTGCTGCTTGAGTGTCAGATCGAAGCCGGCGCCGCCGGAACCGACGTGCCTGTGTGGATCTTTCCTAGCGAGACCGGCGGCCTTCTCCACCCGCATAACATTCGAGACCGGGTGTTCTATGGCCTGTTGATGAAGGCCAAACTGCGGCGTGTGCGCTTTCACGACCTCCGCCACACCTTTGCGTCGTTGCTCTTACAGAATGGCGAGAGCCCCGTCTACGTCAAAGAACAGATGGGCCATTCCTCGATTCAAGTGACGGTCGATCTCTACGGCCACTTGATTCCAGGCGGGAATAAACAAGCCGTGGACCGGCTCGATCTCCCAGTGGAGACGCCTGCTTTTCAGATGAAATCCGCAACCTCGGCGCAACCACGCACGCCGATCACCGGGCCGGTCTCAACCGATCGTGTGGAGATTCCAGTAGTTACGAGGAGGAGAAGTGGGGTGAGTGACGGGTTTCGAACCCGCGACCTCCGGATCCACAATCCGGCGCTCTAACCAGCTGAGCTACACCCACCACAGAGGGCTGAAGAACGGCAATCTTAACAAAGTGGAATGCACTGCCGCAACCAGCGGGGCCGCCGTTAACGACCATCAAGGCGATGAGGACGTACATTCTGATCGATCAGTTGACCATTGACCGCAGAAGATGGGCTTCACCCTCGCGCATCGAAGGCGGCTTGCATTTCTGCGACAATCGCCGTGACGGTGGCGGCGGGATCGGCCGCGTCGCGGATAGGGCGGCCAATGACGAGATAATCTGCCCCTGATGCAATCGTTTGAGTAGGAGTGGTCGCGCGAGCATGATCATCGACTCCCTTGCCCGCAGGTCGAACCCCCGGCGTGACGATCACAAACCGCGGACCGACTTTCTGCCGGATGGCTGCGGGTTCTTCCCCCGAGGCGACGACGCCGTCACAGCCGACTTCCGAGGCGAGCAGCGCCCGGGCCGTCACCAGGTCTTGGACGGTTCGTTGAATACCCATTTCGCGCAAGTCGTGACTGTCGAAGTTTGTGAGCACAGTGACGGCCAGCAACTTCAGCGACGATCCCTCCCGGCCTTGGACCGCCGCGGTGAGGGCTTTCCGGTTCGCATGAATCGTGAGAAAATCCACCCCCATGGCGGCCACCCGGGCCGTCGCCCGACGGACCGTTTCTTCGATATCGAGAAATTTGAGGTCGAGAAACACCCGCATTCCGCGCTCGACCACCCGCTTCACCATCTCCGGTCCAGCCGCCGTGTACAGCTCCAGCCCGACCTTCACGAAGGAGACTTGGCCTTGGAGCCGGTCCAATAACCGGTCGGCCTCCGCGGCGGCCGGCACATCCAGCGCGAAAATCAATCGATCGCGCGCCACAATCTTTGACATGGATTCCTCCTTCTTCACGGCCGATCCTTGACGGTCGGCGATGCCCTATGATAGAAGTCACTTTCTTTTTTGGAGGAATGTACGATGCCTATTGTCCATAAGTCTACGATCAGAGGAGCTCGTCAGGCCGAACGCCGGCACGAGCGGAACCGCGCCACGATGAACACCGTGAAGACGTTGGTGAAAAAAGTTCAGACGGCGGTGGCCGAAAAGAAGGTCGATGAGGCCAAGACCCTGTTGCGTGAAGCCGCATCCGCGATCGGGAAAGCCGTCTCGAAGGGCGCCGTCAAGCGCAATACCGCGTCCCGCCGTATTTCCCGTCTGACCCTGCACGTCAACGCCCTGTCCGGCTCCCGCTCTTAATCGTTCGCACATTGGACACCACCCGCGCCTGGTTCCGTCCTGCCGCGGCGGGCGGGCGGCGCGGCGTTTCCGGCGAGACAGGCTTCACATAGTCACAGAGGCGCAGCAGCATACGCTCCATCACCATTCTGGGATGGCCGCTGCTTCCTCCCTTGAGTTGCGCATCGGCCTCAAGGAACAGCTGAAGCGCAGTCTGCAGGTGTTCCTCGGAAAATCGTCCCGCAAACGTCCGGATCCTCATCGGATCCATGCGCAAGGTGCGCGCCGCTTCCCCTTCTCGCCCCCCGCTCTTCAGCAGTTCCTTCACTTTCCATAAGCGGCGGTATTGCCAAGCCAGCGACCCCAGAATACGAAGCGGCGCTTCGCCTGCTTCAAGGTTGCGCGCCAGAATTGAAAGCGCGCGTGCCCGGTCCGCCTCTCCAATGGCTAGCGTCAGATCGAACACTGAGGCACCCGGCTCCATCCCGCGGAGCGTCTGGACGTCGGCAGCCGTGACCGGACGAGCCGGCGGCACATAGGAGGCCAGCTTTTCCAATTCTCGGCGCACTCCGTACAACGATCCCCCGCTCACTTCTTTCAACAATTGCACGGCCGGTTCCTCCAGCCGTATGCCCAACCGCTCGGCATCGCGGGTTACCCAGGGAGTCAACTGCGCATCCCGTAACGGCGAACAGTCGATGGTGACGGAAGCCCGCGCCAAAGCCTGGGAGAACTTCAGCCGGCCGTCGAGTTTCTGGCTGACGAACACCAGCGTGGTGGTCTCCACCGGCTCTTTCAGATAGCCGAGCAAGCGCTCACTTTCACGAGCCGACAACTTCTCCGCCGACTTGACGACCACCAGACGGCGCTCCGCAAACACCGGCATTTCTGAAGCGCAGGTCACAATA
>CAYNLM010000025.1:0-32021 GCA_964398045.1 uncultured Nitrospira sp.
GTCAGCGATGTCCCTCTGGGGGCTTTTCTCAACGGCGGGGTCGATTCCACAGCGGTGGTCGCCTTCATGCAGCAGGCCTCTGGGTCCCAGGTGCGCACATTCAGCATCGGCTTCGACAAGGAACATGCCTATCACAACGAGGCGCCCTTCGCGGAAGCGGCCGCCCGCGCGTTGGGCACGAAGCATGAGACGCTGATTGTGCGCCCTCAGGTCGCCGATCTTTTGCCGGCGCTGGTCGACAAATTGGATGAGCCGCTCACCGATACGTCATTCATTCTGTCTTATCTCGTTTCAGAGTTGGCACGGCGCCATGTGACCGTAGCGCTCTCGGGGCTCGGAGGAGATGAATTATTCGGCGGATATCGGCGCTATTTGGGACCATTATTCCGGAAAGGCGTGTCATGGATTCCCAAACCGGTACGTCAAGCGCTCGGGCAACAACTCGATCGACGGTTGTGTGCTGATCGAGGCAGCCTGATAGGGAATCTAGGTCGCTACGGCAAGGCGCTTGGAAAAACGCTCCATCTTGGCATGGGGGAACAGTATCTCGGCCTTCTGTCGGTGCTCCCTCCGGAGGAGGTGGCCACGTTGCTTCGAGACTGGCATGGAGCAGAAGACCCGGGGGCAGAATTGATCAGGTTATACGATCGTGCGGTGGCCGTGAGTCCCGTCGATCGACTGGCATACGTGGATGCCAAGACGGTTCTCCCTGAGAGCTTGCTGCTGCTGAGCGATAAGATGGGCATGGCCGCGTCGTTGGAAGTCCGGGTGCCGTTCCTCGACAATCGCGTCGTCGAATTCGTGCAGCAGGTGCCCAGCCAATACCGGATGCGCGGCTTCTCCTTAAAAAGGCTGCTGAAAGCGGCACTGAAGGGTATCGTGCCGGATTTCGTGCTCACTCGCTCCAAGCGTGGTTTTGGAACTCCGATGGGAACGTGGCTGAGGGGCGAGTTGCGTCCGTTGGTCAGGAGCCTCTTGGATCCGCAGCGGATTAAGCGGGACGGGGTGTTGGATGTGACATCGGTTCAAGAGATTCTATCCAAACACGAAAGCCGGGAGGAAGACCGGACAGAGGCCATCATGGCGCTCGTGATGTTCGAGTTGTGGCGCGAGCGATTCGGAGTCAGGCTGCCATGACCACTGCCGCTGCTATCGCCGCCTGGGCGGCACTGATGCTGATCGTATATGTGTATCTGGGCTATCCCCTCCTTCTTTCCATTGCCGCACGGGTCCGTCCCCGTGTCGTTCGGCAGGGACCGATTACTCCGCGCGTCACGCTCATCATTTCCGCATTTAACGAAGCGCATGTCATCGTGGACAAGCTGAAGAACGCTTTGGCATTGGACTACCCGAAGGACAAACTCGAAGTGCTGGTTGTCTCGGATGCTTCGACCGACGACACGGACCGGCTGGTGCAGGGATTTTCTCCAGAAGGCGTGGTGTTGCTTCGAATGTCTGAACGGAGAGGGAAAACCATCGGCCTGAACGCCGCCATGATGGTCGCGCAGGGCGACATCGTGGTGTTCAGCGACGCCAACATCATGTATCGTCCCGATGTCATCCGGCGGCTCGTCAGCAACTTCGCCGACCAGACGGTGGGATGTGTGACCGGCGATTCCCGCTATGTTGACCACCCGGATTCGGCGGCCCACATCCAAGAGGACGGTTATTGGGGATACGAACGGTATATCAGGACGCTCGAGAGCTGCATCGGCAGCACGGTGGGAGGCGACGGAGCGATTTTCGCCATACGGCGGCATTTGTACACTCCGCTGTCGCCTGAGACGATCAATGATCTCGTGGTGCCGCTTCAAATCGTCGCCAAGGGCTATCGAGCCGTGTTCGAGCCGATGGCTGTGGGATTCGAGCCGTCCGCGGGAGACTTTCGTAAGGAGTTTCGGCGCAAGCGGCGTATCGTGAATCGCAGTTGGCGCGGCGTCATGAACGTGGGCGAGGTCTTGAACCCGTTTCACGTCGGCTGCTTTGCCTGGCAGGTCTGGTCCCATAAAGTGCTCAGATGGCTGGTCCTTCCATTGGTGGGGGTCGCTGCAGCAGGATGTTTGATCGCCTACCCTCTCGGCTGGGTCTATCAGGTGGGTGTGTGGGGCGTTCTGAGCAGCCTGCTGATTGCTGTCGCAGGAGCTTGGGTGCCCCCTTCTCCAGGACCACTATCGAGACTGGCCCACATTGTCTTCTACTTCTATCTGGTCAATCTTGCGGCGCTGCTGGGTATTCTTCGAGCAATTACGGGGCGTGTCGAAGCCGTGTGGATACCGGAGCGAGGCTGATGAGATGAGCACCGGTACTGAATCTGTGAGCAAGCCTCCATTGGTTGCCCATGTAATTTTTCGATTTGCGGTTGGGGGGTTGGAAAACGGGCTGGTTAATCTCATTAACTGGATGCCGGATGATCGATATCGCCATGCGATCATCAGCTTGACTGACAGTACTGATTTTCGGAATCGAGTCAAAGGGCGCGACGTGCCGATCTTCGAACTGCATAAACAACCGGGCCATGATCTTGGCGTCTATACCCGGATGTGGCAGATCCTCAGGCGCCTTCGCCCCGATATCGTGCATACCCGCAATCTTCCGGCTCTGGAATTTCTCGCTGTCGCAGCCTGTGCCATCCGGTCCGGTCGGATCCACGGCGAACATGGACGTGACCTGTACGACATCGATGGTTCCAGCCGAAAGTACAATCTCTTCCGGCGCCTTGCGAGGCCGTTTGTGCATCGCTATACCGCGGTGAGCGCCGATTTGGCCGACTGGCTCGTCGGGACGGTTGGCGTGCCCCTCACGCGCGTGCATCAGATTTATAACGGCGTCGATGTCGAGCGGTTTCAGCCGCGTCGAGGACTCCGTCAAGCGTTCGGACCTGAGAATTTTGTACACCCTGGGACCTTGATCGTGGGGACCGTTGGGCGGATGCAGGGGGTGAAAGATCAAGTGACGTTGGTTCGCGCGGTTCTCCGTCTCATCAGCATGGATCCGGAAGCCCGGGAGCGCCTGCGGCTTGTGCTAGTCGGTGACGGCCCTTTGCGTCAGCAGTCACAAGATCTGCTGCGTCAATCCGGCGCCGAGCATCTGGCCTGGCTGCCTGGGGAGCAAGAGGATGTCCCGCGGTTAATGCAGGGAATGGATGTCTTTGTGCTGCCGTCCTTGGGAGAAGGCATATCCAATACCATATTAGAGGCTATGGCTTGCGGCTTGCCGGTCATCGCTACGCGGGTCGGCGGGAATCCGGAATTGGTCGAGGAAGGTGAAACCGGCATGCTGGTGCCGCCTGCGGATCCGGAGGCTTTAGCGCAGGCCCTCCGGCGCTATTTGCAGGACGGAACGCTCCTACGGCGGCATGGGGCGGCAGGGCGCAAGAAAGTCCTTGCATCATTTAGCCAGACGAACATGGTGGAGGGGTATCTCAAGGTCTACGATTCCGTCATAGACCGGTCGCGCTCTCTTGCCTGTCAGGCGAGTTTTCCCCCGGCCACGGCGGACCGGCCGAACGACATATCCGCTTCTCCGTCTTCTCGCTATGCCTCCGAGCCGGCGGGACCGATCAGAGACGCGGCGAACTGAGAAGGAAGTTCTGTGGCTGTCCCCATTCCGCAGTCCATTAAGAATACCCTTAAGGGCCTGGCAAAACAGTTCAGGCAACGGTATGTGCGCCTGGTTTACGGATTTGGGTGCCAGGAACTTGAGGCCGCGCTGCGGACCCTGGGCCTCGCAGCAGGCGACGTCGTCATGGTGCATAGTTCATTTGATCGCTTTGAGGGATTTAACGGCAAACCGACGGATGTCCTTGCACTTCTTCGGACAGTGGTAGGAGGGCAAGGCACGATTCTCATGCCCACCATTCCCTTTTCAGGCACGGCCATCGAGTATGTCCATCACGCCAAGCCGTTCGACGTGGCAAGGACACCGTCGCGTATGGGCCTGCTCACCGAACTTTTCCGGCGGTCTCCGGGCGTGGTTCGAAGTATTCACCCCACCCATTCCGTCGCGGCCTGGGGAGCGCGAGCCCAAGACTTCATCCGTGATCATCAGCTCGCCAAGACACCGTGCGACCGGCAGACCCCGTATGGACGGCTGCCGGCGGCCAGCGGAAAGATCTTGTTGCTGGGAGCCGACATCGAGGCCATGACCTTGTTCCACTATGTCGAAGCGGAACTCGAACCGGCGATGCCGTTCTCACCATTCACGAAGGAGTCGTTCGTTCTACGTTCGACCGGTTGTGACAGCCCAGCAAGCGAGACCACGACACGCCTCTTCGATCCAGAAGTGTCGCGGCGGCGCAATTTACAAAAATTGGTTCCGGTTCTGAGACAGCGGGGAGTCTGGAAGGAAACGCGCGTCGGGCTTTTACGGGCCGTCCTTCTCGACGCGGGAGCGGTCGTTTCAGCCTGCCGCGACATGGCCAACGGCGGAATGTTCTGCTATGACTGACATGAAACAGCGTACGGAAGATCGGGAACAGCTGCTCAGGGCTGTCGAGAGCGGGGACAATCGGTACGCCATGCGGGTGGCCCGGATGCTTCTTCAAGGCGATTCCGGATCGAGCCTCTGGAGCTTCGTTCGGAAAGCGGTTTCCTCATTATCCGCCGACACAGGAGGACTCCATCCCTTTAAAGTCGCCCTCTTGTCGTCCTTCTCCACGGAATTCCTACATGATCCGGTGATCAGCTACGCATTCCTCGATGGGATTCGAGTTGAGATCTATCAAGCAGGGTTCGGCCAGTATCGGCAGGAAATCCTGGATGCTCAGAGCGGCCTCTTCAAATGGAACCCGGATGTGGTGATTTTGGCGGTCGAAGGGGAGGATTGGGCTCCCGCCTTATACCACAAGTATCTGGACGCGGCGGACTCTCAGGGCGACAGTCTGCTTCGTGAACCGCAAGAGGCTATGGACAGCCTCATCCGGACATTCCGAACTCATTCCACCGCCACGCTGTTGATCCATAACTTCGTTCCGCCGGTCTGGCGCCAACTCGGAATCTTGGACGGTCATCAGGGGGTCGGCCAGTCGTCCCTGGTCCACAAGCTCAACGAACACCTGTATGGCCTCGTTCGTGAAACTCCAGGAGCCTACGTCGTCGATTATGAGGGCCTGGTTGCCCGGTTCGGGGCGGCAAATTGGTTCGATCTCCGTATGGCGCACTATGCGAAGGCGCCTATCGCGAGACCGATGCTGAGCCATTTAGCCAAAGAGTATGCGAAGTTCTTCAGGGCCCTGACCGGAAAAGCGAAAAAGTGTCTCGTCGTGGATCTCGACAACACCCTCTGGGGCGGTATCGTCGGGGAGGATGGCCTCCATGGAATCAAGCTCGGAGCCAAATATCCGGGCAGCGCGTATCAAGCCTTCCAGCGGGATCTCCTGACTTTGCAAAAACGCGGAATTATCCTGGCCGTGTCGAGCAAGAACAACGAAACCGATGCGGAAGCCGTTTTCGCGTCCCACGATCAGATGATTCTCAAACGGGAGCACTTTGCCGCTTGGAAGGTAAATTGGAACCCCAAATCGCAGTCGCTCGCCGAAATCGCCCGAGAATTGAATATCGGATTGGACCATATAGTGTTCGTGGACGATAACCAAGCGGAGTGCGAACAGGTAGCCGCCGCATTGCCCATGGTCACCGTCATCGCATTGCCTCAACAGCCGGAACGGTACAGCGAAGCGGTTCTGGGCGGCGGATTGTTCGATCGCCTCAGCTTTTCCGAGGAGGATCGGCGGCGGAGTGAATTGTACCGCCAGCGCGCCGATGCGGAGACGCTTCGTGCGCAGAGCACCTCGCTGGAGGAGTTCTATCGCAGCCTGGAGATGATGACGGTGTTCGCCCCTGTGGAGGAGGCGTCGCTGGCCAGAGCCGCGGAACTGACCCAGAAGACCAACCAGTTCAATGCGACGACAATCCGGTGCACGGAGGCGGACCTGGCGGCCAGGATGGCCGATCCGTCCTGGATTCTTACAACGGTACAGGTGCGTGATCGTTTTGGCGACAACGGAATCGTGGGCGTGATGATGGCGCGGATGGAACAGGACCGCCTCGATATCGAGACCTTCTTGCTCAGTTGTCGTGTCATCGGTCGTACGGTCGAAACGGCCATGCTCGCCTATTTGGCCCAACAAGCCCGCATGCTGAATCTCCCTTGCCTCGCCGGGCGTATTATCCCGACGGCCAAGAATGAACCAGTTCGCGAGCTCTTCGCACGACACGGATTTGAGAAAGTCACGGGGCAAGAACAAGGCGAATCAACCTGGCGGCTCTGCGTTCGTGATCATCCTCTCGTGTATCCGGAATGGATGAAGATCATCGAATCTCCTCTTGCCGGGCTTCGGATGTGATGAGGAATTCCTTGGAAGCGACAGTGCGAAAAGTGATGGGAGACGTTCTGGGACTGGCCCCGAACGCAATCAGCGAGGGGACTTCCATGGACAGTATCGGTACATGGGATTCTCTGGCGCATATCAATCTCATGACCGCGCTTGAGCAGGAGTTTGGCATCGCGCTCGAGATCGAGGAGATCGAATCCATGCGCTCCTTTGCGCGCATTACGGCCGTGCTTCAGCGGAAGTTGTAGCGCATTCCGAGTCTTGTCAAATCAAAGATTCACTCGTCGGAAGCGCGTGGGCCGGGCATAATGGCCCGCAAGGACGGAGGAGAACACGGTGAGTATAGCAAGGATCGTGAAAGATGGTCTGTTCAGACGACCGATCCGGGAACAATACTGGGACTGGCGGGCGCTGGGTGACCAGATCGCGCGGCTGCTTCGGCGATCCAATCAGAGCTTTGCCGGAATTGCTCTGCGGGATCACATGCGGTTTCTCCTCAATTCAGCCGAGCCAATTGATGGGCAGACATGGGATCGAGCTAGGGCGGCGGCGGCGTGGCTTATCCGGGCTCAGGATGCCACGCCCGACGACGGCGTCTCGCATGGGTTTTTCCCTTGCGAGCGCCAGCCAGGATGGGCGGCATCCTATCCGGAAACGACGGGATACATCATTCCTTCGATCCTTCAATTTGCGAGAATGGACCGAAACGACGAGTATCGGGATCGGGCGCTTCGGATGGCTCGTTGGGAGGCGGAGATCCAGATGCCGTCGGGCGCTGTTCAAGGTGGACGGGTGTGTGCACCGGAACACCGCTCACCCTGTGCCTTCAACACCGGTATGGTTCTGGATGGGTGGAGCGCCGCGTATCGAGCCAGCGGCGATGCCATGTTTCTCGAGGCCGGTCGGCGTGCAGCCGATTTCCTGGTCGAGGATTTGACGCCGCAAGGCTATTTTCGAACGAACGGCGCGTTTGTGGCCGACACGGGGATTAAAACCTACAATGTACTGTGCGCATGGTCCTTATACCGGATGGGGCAGGATGCGGAGGATGAACACTACCGGAATGCCGCGATCGCCATCGTGATAGCCGCATTGCGGCAACAACGCGCGAACGGGTGGTTTGCCAACAATTGTCTGACGAGGCCGGACGCGCCCCTGTTGCATACGATCTGCTATGCCTTGCAGGGGGTGCTGGAAGTCGGGATCCTGGACCGCCGCGACGATTTTATCGAAGCTGTGAAGCGGGGCGTAGAACCTTTGCTGTCACGGGTCACCGACAAAGGATTTCTGCACGGGCGGTACTATGCGGATTGGGAGCCCGCCTCGGTCTCGTCGTGTTTGACGGGATCCGCCCAGTTCGCGGTGGTGTGCTATCGGCTCCATGAACAGACAGGCGAGAACCAATACCGGCTGTGCGCTGATCGCGTCGTGAATTTCCTGAAAGCGATGCAGGTCGTGGGATCCCCCGTGGAAGGCGTTAACGGTGCGTTGGCAGGGTCATTCCCGTTGTTCGGTAGCTATATGACGGGCGGGTATCCCAATTGGGCGACAAAGTATTTTCTCGATGCGCTGATGTGGCAAGAGCGGTTTCAATCCGGGTCCGGTTCCAACGGTTCTGTGGATTCGTGGTCCGAATATGCGGGGCGAGCCGAAAACGGAATTCATCTGCTGAGATGAGCCGCGTACGCATATTGAAATCTGGGTGAATAGTGAGGACATACCGTGTGCGGAATCTGCGGAATTTATAATGTCGGCACCGGCGAACCGGTGAACCGCCCACTCATTACGGCCATGGCGGATACTATGGTGCACCGAGGGCCGGATGCCGAAGGTGTCTACGTCTCCGGGGCTGTCGGGCTGGGCCATCGCCGGTTATCAATTATCGATCTTGCCGGTGGAGCCCAACCGATGAGCAATCCAGACGGCTCGGTGTGGGTCGCCTTCAACGGAGAGATCTACAACTTTCAGGAACTGCGCCAACGGCTGGAGCAGAAGGGATATCGGTTTGAGACTCGTTCCGATACGGAAGCCGTGGTGCATCTGTACGACGAACTAGGCGAGGAGTGCTTCCAACATTTCCGCGGGATGTTCGCGATCGCGATCTGGGACGGTCGTAAGCGGAAACTCATTCTGGCGCGGGACCGGATCGGTAAGAAACCGCTCTTCTATGCCTATGACGGGAAGCGCGTTGCCTTTGCCTCCGAGCTCAAGGCGCTCCTGCAAGTCCCCGGCATCAGCAGAGCGCTCAATCCAGAAGCGATCAGCGACTACTTGTCTCTCCTCTATATTCCGGCGCCGAAATCCATTTTCAGAAACATCCACAAAGTCAAACCGGGCCATTACGTTGTGGTCTCGGAGCAGGGCATTCGTGACGTCGAATATTGGGATCTGCGCTTCGGTCATGTTGCCGTACGTTCCGAGGCGGACTGGTGCGAGCAGATCGTCGATGCCTACCGGGAAGCCGTCCGAATACGGCTGGTCAGCGATGTGCCGCTGGGGGCCTTTTTGTCCGGCGGCGTGGATAGCTCCTCGGTTGTTGCGCTGATGAGCGAACTGACCGGAGAGCCGGTGATCACCTCATCGATCGGGTTTCGAGAGAAGCAATTTGATGAAACCAGCTACGCCAGGCTTGTCGCACAGCAGTTTCACACCAAGCATCACGAACAGGTGATCGCGCCGGATGCCGTCGGCGTAATCGAGAAGCTGGTGTGGCATTACGACGAACCGTTTGCCGACTCCTCGGCTGTGCCGACTTATTACGTCTCGAAGGTGGCTCGGCAACATGTGACGGTCGCTCTGTCCGGAGATGGGGGGGACGAAAATTTTGCCGGCTACCGCCGATACTATTTCAGCGAGCGCGAACAGATCGTGCGCCGCTTGCTGCCTCTCTCCCTGCGCCGTCCGCTGTTCGGCACATTGGCGGCTTTATATCCCAAGGCCGATTGGGCTCCACGTTTTCTGCGGGGCAAAGCGACATTCGAAAGCCTGGCCTGTTCTCATCTCGAGGGATATTTTCGCTCCGTGTCCGGCTGTCGTCCTCCGCTGAAGAGCCGGTTGCTCCATCATGATTTGGCGAGACAGTTGAGCGGCTATGACACCCTCGACGTGCTTCGGCAACATTATGACCGCGCCGAAACGGACGATACCCTTTCCCGCATTCAGTACGTTGATATCAAGACGTACCTGCCGGACGATCTTCTCGTCAAAGTCGATCGGGCCAGTATGGCCAATTCTCTGGAGGTCCGAGCGCCCATCCTCGATCACAAATTTATGGAGCTGGCGGCGACAATCCCCTCGAGTCTGAAGTTGCGGGGCCGGATCGGGAAATTCGTGTTCAAGAAAGCGCTCGAAGGCCGGCTTCCTCGTGAGGTCCTGTATCGAGAGAAGATGGGGTTTGGTGTGCCGATGGCCTCTTGGCTGCGAAAGGATCTCAAAGAGATGGCGGAGGGCGTGCTGTTGGCCGGCGGCGACGATGGACTGCTCAACCGGTCGACCGTGGAGCAGGTGTGGAAGGAACATCAGAGCGGGTTCCGTGACCGATCAACTGAGCTGTGGACATTGTTCATGTTCCGCATGTGGCAGCGAAAGTTTGCCGGGTCCGCAGGGTGAGTAACGATCATCTTCACCGTCGGCCTGTAACGAGGCCGCTCAGACTACAGAGGTAGGGACATTCCATGACCGATATCCTTGGCATCTCGGCGTTCTATCACGACAGTGCGGCCTGTCTCGTCAGGAACGGCGAGATCCTTGCTGCGGCTCAAGAAGAACGCTTCACCAGGAAGAAGCACGACCCCGGTTTCCCCCACGAAGCCGTGCGGTATTGTCTGAGAGAAGGACGAACATCGCTTTCACAGGTAAAGTACATCGTGTTCTATGACAAGCCGCTGGTGAAGTTTGAACGCCTGCTCGAAACCTACCTGCAGTTCGCTCCGAAGGGCCTC
Organism: uncultured Nitrospira sp.; assembly: GCA_964398045.1. Classification (GTDB taxonomy): domain Bacteria; phylum Nitrospirota; class Nitrospiria; order Nitrospirales; family Nitrospiraceae; genus Nitrospira_D. Next base: position 10,273 of record CAYNLM010000025.1, read on the forward strand.
CAATCCTTCGTGGCGGCCATGCCGGTTTGGATGAAAGAAAAGCTGTTCTTGAGAACACTACTGCAGAAAGAGTTTGCCGTAGCCTGTCCCGAGATCACGAAATCCGATTTGCCGCAATTGTTGTTCTCCGAGCACCACGAATCGCACGCTGCATCGGCGTTCTATCCTTCTCCTTACGATAAAGCCGCGGTGCTCTGCATGGACGGGGTGGGGGAGTGGGCGACGACTTCCGCTTGGATGGGGGAAGGCAGAACCTTGACGCCTCTGTGGGAAATCCCCTTTCCGCATTCGCTGGGCTTGCTGTACTCGGCCTTTACCTATTATACGGGGTTCAAAGTAAACTCCGGCGAATACAAGGTTATGGGGCTGGCTCCCTATGGGGAGCCTAAATACGTCAAGGCTATCTACGATCACTTGATCGATCTCAAGCCGGATGGCACGTTCCGGCTCAACATGGAGTATTTCAACTATTGCACCGGCCTGACGATGACCGGCCGGAAGTTCGACCAGGTGTTCGGAGGCCCGCCACGCAAACCTGAAAGTCAATTGACGCAACGCGAAATGGATTTAGCGAGGTCAATCCAGGAAGTAACGGAAGAAGTGATGCTGCGTCTGAGTAGGACGCTTCATCGGGAGACCGGAGTCGAATATCTCTGTATGGCGGGCGGGGTGGCACTGAATTGCGTCGGCAACGGACGCATTCTTCGGGAAGGACCATTCAAGGGCTTGTGGATTCAGCCGGCTGCCGGGGATGCCGGAGGCGCGCTCGGAGCCGCCCTTACGGCATGGCATCAATATGAAGAACAGCCGAGGACGCCCGTCGCGAGCGGCGATCGAATGAAGGGCAGTTATCTCGGCCCGGTGTTTACCACGGAGGATGTCGAGCAATTCCTTAAGATGCGCGAAGCTCCCTATGTCAAGCTCGGTGACGGAGAATTGTTCAGCCGGGTTGCCCAAGACCTGGCCGCGGGAAAAGTGGTGGGATGGCTGCAGGGTCGAATGGAGTTCGGGCCACGGGCGTTGGGTGGGCGCAGCATATTGGGGGATACCCGAAATACAAAGATGCAGTCGGTGATGAACCTGAAGATCAAATATCGGGAATCTTTCCGTCCGTTCGCCCCATCGGTACTGCGGGAACGATGCGGCGAATATTTCGATCTGGATGCCGACAGCCCCTACATGTTGCTTGTAGCTCCCGTGAAGGAGAAACGACGGCTGCCCCTTCCACCGTCGGCGAAAGGGCTGTGGGGAATCGACCTTCTCAATGTGCCGCGATCGGACATTCCGGCTGTGACGCATTTGGATTACTCGGCGCGAATCCAAACAGTCCATCCCGAAACCAATCCCCGTTACTATGCGCTGCTGAAAGCATTTGAAGCGCATACCGGGCACGGCGTGCTGGTCAATACGTCGTTCAACGTGCGGGGCGAACCGATTGTATGCGGCCCAGAAGATGCCTATCGCTGTTTCATGCGCACTGAAATGGATGTCTTAGTCCTAGAGAATTGCGTGCTCTACAAAACGGAACAAAAACCGTTGGCGAACGATACGGATTGGAAAAAGGAATTCGAGCTGGATTAGGGGGTGGGTTGATGAATCGGCACAGCGAAACAAAAGAGCTAAGGACCTTCGGATTGCTGGTTGGCGGAGTCTTCGGGCTCATCGGCGTGTGGCCGCTTCTGTTCAGAGGGGAGGGACTCCGTCTATGGGCCCTAGCCTTGGCGGGGCCGCTGATCGGCCTTGGCTTGGTGCTGCCGCATAGCCTCAAGCACGTTCATAAGGGATGGATGTGGGTGGGACATATCCTGGGATGGGTGAACACCCGAATCCTTCTTGGAATTATCTTTTTCGGACTACTGACTCCCATGGGTGTGGTCATGCGTCTGTTTGGCCGCGACGCCATGCAGTTAGCTCTAGACCAACGATCCGGCAGTTACCGGGTGGTGCGGAAGCCGCGGCCTCGGCTGCACATGCGACAACAGTTCTGAAGCGAGGAGGGCGCAATGGGCGACTTTATCCTGGAACTCTGGGCCTTCATGAAAGAACGTAAGAAATTTTGGCTGCTCCCTATCATTGTGGTGTTGTTCTTGTTCGGGACCCTGATTGTGCTGACACAGGGATCAGCGGTGGCTCCCTTTATCTATACGCTCTTCTAGGAGAATTTCTCCTCCTAGACTTAACGCATGACACGACTGAAGGCTCCACTAATTCTGCTCGCGGCTTCTTTGCTTTTTTGCGAACTAGTGCTGCAAGTCGCCGCTCAAGTGTCTCTTTCCGTCGGCCGTCTTCTTGCGGCTCCTTGGGTAACATGGGTGGTGCCAGATCCCTCTCTGATGAATCGAGGAAATCCTCTCACCGCGGATCACGACGCATGGGGGTACCGGAACGAGTCTCGTCCTACTTATGTCGAGATCGTGACGCTCGGTGATTCCAATACTCATGGCATCGGAGACCCTGCCGCGGCATGGCCTCGCGTTCTTGCGAAAGACACGCATCGCGTCATTTACAATATGGCGCTGCCGACCTATGGTCCCGTTCATAATTGGTTTCAATTGGACGAAGCCTTTTCTTTAAAACCTGCGATGGTTGTACAGGCGGTATATTTCGGAAATGATTTTGCCGATTCATTTTTCCTGAGCCGTCGCCGTCCCGAATTCAAGGCAGCGATGTCTGCCGAGCTGCGGCAAGCAGCTGAAGACCGCGAACGGCAGGAACCTTTGGACGGGTGGTGGCCATTCGGGCAGGGAGGAGCGGCGCCTGAGGGGCAAGCACAGCGACTCTCGCCGCTGCATCGTATTCTTTCGGAGGACATCAAGCTCTATGGATTGGCTCGGGCCGTGAAATATCGGCTGATCCCGTATAGGCCCCCATACAATCCATTGATAGCGAGGAGCTATGCCATAGCCAGGGAAAGCCTCTCGGCGCACGATCTTTTGTATGCGGTTCCTTTTGAAGGAAACGGATGGCGGACGATTCTGACCCCTGGCTATCGAGGCCGCCCGGTCGATCACCATGACCCGCGCATTCGGTTGGGGTTTGATGTGACCTTACACGCGATCCAATTAATGGCCGAACGTTGCCGGGAGAAGAAGGTGGGATTCCTGGTCGTGATTTTGCCGACCAAAGAAATGACGTTCTGGCCGCATATTCAGGATGCCGCCGTTCAAGAACGAATTCATGACTTGGTTTCCAATGAAGAGCAATTGAGGAGCGAGTTGTTTGCTTTCCTCGAAGCGCATCAGATTCGTTACGTGGACACGTTAGGTGCCCTGCGCCAGTCAGGACCGCAACCGTACTATGAAGACGTTGACGGACACCTCAACGATGCGGGCCATCAGGTGGTCGCCAGGACTGTCGGGACATTGCTTGGACAGACCAGCGCCGGCCTGCGGTAAAGTCATGGAGGGATAGGCAATGGGGCAGTACCCTCCGCGTTCGGACGATGAAGGCAATGGCTGACACGCACAGTCTCAAGGCGTTTCGGGTGCTATGGGGCACTCTGACTGCAGGGATCTGGATGATTGCCGTTTATCTGGCGGTGCATACGTCAGAGAATCCGCTCATACTGAACCACTACTCGCCAGGTTATTTTGCATTCTTGGTCTCCGTTCTGGCCATCGCCCTTGCCATTTCGTATTTCAATGCCACCAGCTGGCTGGCACGTCTTTACCGGTTGAGGTGGCCCATCATCCTTTGTGCGGGGTCGACGCTCTTCAGTTTGGCAATGCTGGAAATAGGAGTCCGGCTTCTCGATCCGTTGGGCATCTCCTACTATAGCGAAGGAGCCCGCTATCATATGGACAAAATTCCCGATGCCGATTTGGTGTTTCGCCATCGGCCGTCTTGGGAATCGACGTACCACGGAGTAACGGCTCGGTTCAATGCGCAAGGGCTGCGTGACGAGGTGATCCAGCCGAAAGAACCATCGGAGTTTCGCATCCTCGCGCTGGGCGACTCCGTGACCTTTGGAACAGGGGTGGAGCAAGACCGGATCTTCACGGTGCGACTTCAGGAATTATTGAAGACCCGGTTGGGACGACCGGTCAGGGTCATCAATACCGGTGTTGGGGGATACAATACCGTTCAAGAATACAATTATCTTATTAAGGAGGGCCTCTCCTTTGATCCCGACATGATCATTCTTACGTACGTGACGAATGACATCGAGGTGAATGAAGGGCCGTTCGACCCGTGGACGTCCCTGTCATTTCAAGGCAAGTCTCCCCCCGAAGCCGCTCAGCTTTTGCTCGGAAAAAGCTGGCTGTATCGGCTTGGCCATCATGCCAAGCGATACGGATGGCTTAGCATGCAGGAAGAGCAATCGGCTGCGTCAGCGCAGAACAGCCCTGGATGGAGGGACTCCATGGCGGTGCTGGGGAATCTGGCGGCCGTTGCTGAGCAACGAAACATCCCCCTCAAAGTATTCTTTTTTCGCTGGCTCCCGAACGGCTTCAATACGCGACTGCTGGAGGACGTAAGGAAAGCAGTGGTTCCCTATGCAGTAGAGGACATGAGCCTGTGGTTTTCGGGCATCGATGTACGGCAATACTCCAATTCGGTGGTCGATTCGCATCCCAATGCAGAAGGCCACAGGTTGATCGCGGAGAAGATGGCGGAATCTCTGGCAGACCACATCCCTAAATTCTGACCGATATGATCACCATTTGCAGTGAAAAAATGGACGAGATGAGCGAGTGTTTCCCTCCGCTACAGGCCTTACTCGTATGTCCTGCCTGTAAACAAAGGTTGGACGTTCAGGAAACTCGTTGTCTGTGCCGGAACGAGGCCTGCAGGCTCGATTTTCCCATCGTTGAAGGAATTCCTATCCTGATCAACGAACAGCGGTCTATTTTTCGTATCAAGGATTATGTGGGTAAGGCACGTAATCCGGAGACCTCAAAAACTTTTCGCTCCGTGCTGCTCGCCCTTGTTCCCTCCATTACCCACAATTGGGTGGGAGCCAGGAACTATGCGCATCTGGCTGCGCTGCTGGAATGCCGGCAGGGGGCGGCCACCGTGCTTGTGGTGGGTGCAGGCGAATCTGGCGAAGGGATCGATCGGCTGCTGGCGTCGAGGAACGTCACCATTATTGAAACCGACGTGTATTTCGGCCGTGGTACAAAAGTGATTGCCGACGGCCATGATCTTCCCTTCGAGGATGAGTCCGTCGATGCGGTGGTGATCCAAGCGGTACTGGAACATGTCCTCGATCCCTACCGCTGTGTCGCGGAAATCCACCGGGTGTTGAAATCAGATGGGATTGTCTATGCCGAGACCCCGTTCATGTACCCTGTGCATTTAGGCCCCTACGACTTTACCCGCTTTTCGCTCGGCGGCCATCGACGGTTATTTCGCCACTTTACTCAGATTAAGGCAGGGATCGTCGGGGGGCCCGGTATGGCCCTCGCCGTATCGGTCAGATCGCTGGCTTACAGCCTCTCGACATCACGTGTAATGGGGGCGGTCGTGACGCTGGTGCTGCCGTTCTTTGTCTTCTGGCTGAAGTATCTGGATTTCTTCTTGATTGCGAGGCCCCATGTCGCGGACTACGCGGCAGGCAATTATTTCCTGGGCGCAAAATCCGATGCGCCTGTGACCGATCTGGAAATCATCGACGGACATTGGAGCAGGCAGCACGCGCGGAAGCCATCCCTCCGGTCGGAAGAAAACAGTCGGTCACTATGAAGGTCCTCGTCTTTACCTCCCTCTATCCAAACAACGTCTGGCCTCACCACGGCGTATTCGTCAAAGAGCGGATGGCCACCTTTGCCAAGCAAACAGGCTGTCCAGTGAAGGTTGTGGCTCCCGTCCCGTATTATCCCTCGATCAAATTTGGTTTGCGCAGGGCCTATTCCCAGATAGCACACCAAGAAACACGGGATGGCTTGGAGGTGTATCACCCGAGATTCTTCATGACTCCCAAAGTCGGCATGTCGACGTACGGTGTGCTCCTCTTTTTGTCCGTATTACCATTGGTGCGACGTATTCAAAGGTCTTTCGATTTTGATCTTATCGATGCCCATTTCGTTTATCCGGAAGGCTTAGCGGCGGTGCTCTTGGGGCGATATTTCGGAAAACCGGTGGTGATCTCAGCCCGAGGGACCGACATCAATCTGTACCGAAGTTTTCCCATCATCCGCCGGATGCTCCAATACTCGCTTCGGAAAGCCGACAGGGTCGTTGCGGTGTGCCAAGCATTGAAAGATGCCATGGTGGAGCTCGGAATTGCCGGAGAAAAAATCGCGGTGATTCCCAACGGCGTGGATGCAGGAAAATTTTTTCCTTTTCCGAAAGAGAACGCACGCCAGAAACTTGGGTTGCCACACCGAAAGATCATCCTGTCCGTCGGCGGATTGGTTCCGCGGAAAGGTTTCCATGTCTTGATCAAGGCGTTAAGTTTACTTGTGAATGAAGAGGGTCGGAAGGACCTCTATCTCGTGATTGCCGGGGAGGGGCCGTTCCGGAGGGAATTGGAGCAACTGGTGTCTTCGCTTGGTCTCAAAGAGCATGTGCGGATGGCAGGGGACGTTGCTCATGAGAATCTGTACCTCTGGTACAACGCCGCGGACTTGTTTTGTCTGGCCAGTGATCGGGAGGGATGGCCCAACGTCCTGCTCGAATCGCTGGCTTGCGGAACACCTGTCGTTGCGACCTCTGTCTGGGGAATTCCGGATGTGATCTCTTCGGAAGAGTATGGCTTGCTTACGGAGCGGGACGAGAAGAAGATGGCCGCGACCATCATGCGGGCGTTGAGAACATCATGGAATACGGAGGCCATTGTGGCGTATGCCAGGCGCCATGCCTGGGCGTATGTAGCGGACTCCGTGTTGCAAACGTTCCAATCCGCTCGCGGTGAACTGCCGCCCGCCGAGCGCGGACCAGCCGGTTACTGAGAGCGGACGGCAAGACCAAGGAACTCGTGCCCGTCTTTTTTGAGAGGTGCTGAGATGAAAACATGCGTCGCGATCTTGTTGTTTGTCCTCTGCTCCGGAATCGCCGCAACGGCGCAGGCAGCCAAAGTGCCAGAGCGAGATTACTTTACCGCTCCCGGAGAAGATCCCTTGGCCAGAAACGATTTGGATCTGAATGATTCCTACCACACGAACTTCATCCTTGATTGGATCAAGAAGGGAAGAGTGGATCGTGCCCTGGAAGACGCTAAATTCGTTCTGAACAAGTGGCCGAATCATCCGCGGTGTCTGATTCTGATGGAGGTCATTGCGCGGGTGGCGCATGCCCCCTCTCTGCCGATTCCCTATTATGAGAAAGCCGTCAAGTATTACCCCCAGTATGCGATCACGCATGCGCAATACGGGCGGTACCTGGTGGAGATCGGGCAGGTCTCGCAAGGGATGGCGCAGTTGCAACAAGCCATCGACATCGACCCGACGATGGCAGCCGCGCATGCCTGGCTTTCGGAAGCGCACCACAAACAGGGCAACAAGGATCTCGCGCGAAAGGCGGCGGCCCAGGCACGAGAACTGGGTTACCAAGGTGAGTTGCCCGAGGAGCCGTCTGCCCAAACGGCCAAGTAACCGGTTCGGTCGTTTACGATCCTTCTCCGAAAGGTCTTATCACATGAGCGGAATTTGCGGCATCGTTTCAAAGGATCGAGAAGAATCCTGTACCGACCCTAACCTGGCTTCAATGGTGAACGGCCTCCGATTGTCGTCATCTATGCAGGGAGAAACGGACTGCTTTAAACGGGGGGGCTTTGGGGTATTGATAGGCCAGGGTGATGAGGGCGGGCTGGCACGGCAGGAAATGCACGGCGCCGTTGTGTCGGTGGCTTTCTGCGGCAAGCTGTACAACGTGGGAGAATTGTGCACCTTCGGTGAGATCGAGAGCCGTGTCGCAGAGGTGGTGCTGGGACAGTATTTGCGTGTCGGCATCGGCTGCTTGGAACGGTTGCGGGGTGAATACGGGGTGGCTATTTGGGATGGACGCGAAGAAACCTTCTATCTCGCGACCGATCGATTCCGCATCGAGCCGCTCTTCTACTATCATGATGCCCGGAAACTGGTATTTGCGTCTTGCCTGCAAGGCATCCTCGCGTGCTCTTTGCCGATCGATCGGACGATGGATCACAAAGGCATTGTGGATATCATGGCGTTCTCCGCCGTCTGTACTCCCCGGACGATTTTCCAGGAAATACACAAAGTTCCTCCCGGACATGTGCTGACCTATCGACGGGGGGAGGTTGCGACTATGCCATATTGGGATATCAACTTCTTCAATGAAAGCGTCGCGGGTGAGGCCGCGCTGAGCCGTACCCTGAAGGAAGTGTTTGCAGATGCCGTCTCGGTGCGCCTCCAATCCGAGCGCAGGGCCCACCGTATCGGCGCTTTCTTGAGCGGCGGCATCGATAGCAGCACTGTGACGGGAGTGCTCACGCAGCTAACCAAGTCGGCGGTCAAAAGCTTTTCGATCGGGTTCCAGGAAGAGCGGTTCAACGAGATTCGTTATGCTCGCATCGCGGCCCGACATTTTGGGTCGGAGCACTATGAATATTTTGTAAAGCCGGCGGATGTCGTGGAAGTGCTGCCCGTGCTGCTCGACTCATTTGACGAACCATTTGCGAATGCGTCGGCGATCCCCACATACTATTGTGCCAAGTTGGCCAAACAGCACGGCGTTGATGTGTTGTATGCGGGAGACGGCGGTGACGAACTGTTCGGCGGGAACGAACGGTACAGCACTCAACGCCTCTTCGATTATTACGGGCGCCTGCCGCATTGGCTGCGTAAGGGTGTGGTCGAACCGCTCGTGGATGGTTGGGATGATCGTATCGGCGGTCGGTATGCGCAGAGCCTGAAGAAATATATCCGTCGTGCGAATATTCCATACCCGCAACGGCTGACCTCGTACGGGCTGTTCAACATCATCCCCCCGTCGGAATTGCTGACCGACGGGATGCTCCGTTCCTTACCGCCGGGTTATGATCCGTATGAGCCTGTCGGTTGGCACTACTTCCGAGCTCCCGCACAGACCGAGCTCGATCGGCAGCTCTATATCGATCTAAAGATGGCGATTGCCGACAACGATCTCTTCAAAGTCGTGAGAATGACACGGGCTGTTGGGATCGCGGTGCGCTTCCCATTCCTGGACCACCGGTTGGCGGAGTTTGCCGCGACCATCCCAGGATCGGTGAAGATGAAGGGCAGAGAACTGCGGACTTTCTTCAAGAATGCCTATGCCGATGTCCTACCCTTGGCGACGCGGACGAAAACCAAGCATGGATTCGGACTCCCCATCCCGGTGTGGCTCAAGACGGTTACATCGTTGAATGATATGCTCCATGATTTGGTTTTGAGCCCGAGGAGTGTCAGCCGGGGGTACTTCCGAAAGGAGGTGCTGGAGAAGCTGGTGCAGCGCCATGCGGCCGACGAAGGGTCGTTTTACGGAACGGTTCTGTGGAATGTGATGATCCTCGAACTGTGGCATCGGCGTTTCATGGACCGTCTTCCCCAGTCGTCGGCCTAAAGCCTGGAGTGTTCTTCCGGCGACCAGAAGTTCTCCGTGTACCATGGTGCTGTTGAAGCGAATTGTGATCAAAGGGTTTGCCGTTTTGATGTATTATACGGGGGGGATGCGCCTCTTTACCTCGTGGGCAAATTCTCTTCAGTCGGCGTCTGCCTTTCCTTATCTCAAGCGCAGAGCATCACCGACGGTCCAGATTCTCATTTATCACCGGATCAACGATGAGTATGATCCCTTTTTCCCCGCCACCCCGGTGCAACAATTTCAGCAGCAGATGGAGTTCCTTGCCGAGCGGTATCGACTGCTGAGCTTGGCTGAGGCGGTTGATCGGCTCAGAGCGAAGGAGGTGCCTGCCAATGCCGTGGTGATCACGTTCGACGACGGGTACCGAGATAATTACCTGAATGCCTTCCCGATCCTGAAGAAGCTCTCAATTCCCGCCACGGTGTTTCTTGCAACGGGGGCAATCGGATCGGGAAAGATGTTATGGCATGACAGAGTTTTTGCGGCGTTTCGTCGGACCAAAGAGCCTGAGCTGGTGTGCAACGGATGCCCCTCGATTCGGCATTCTCTTCTGACGACACAAGCAAAGCTGAAGGCGCAGCACGACGTGCTGGAGTTTCTTTGGGGTCTGGCGGATCGCGAGCGCGAAGCGTATCTGAGTCAATTGGAAGTGCAACTGAAGGTGTTCCCCGAACCGGATAGTCGGCCGTTGATGTTGACATGGGATGAGGTGAGACTCATGCGCGATGGGGGGGTCTCGTTCGGAGCCAATACGGTCGCCCATCCTATCTTGTCGAGGCTCTCGACCGACAAGGCTCGTGTGGAAGTGTTGCAGTCGAAGCGTGCGATCGAGGCAGAGCTTCACACCGCTGTGTCGGCCTTTGCCTATCCTGTTGGGAGAAGCCAGGATTTCAGCGAAGAAACCAAGGCGATCATTCGGGAAGCTGGCTTCTCCTGTGCCGTGACGACGATTGGGGGGGGAAACGGGCCGGGTCAGGATTTGTATGCCCTTCGACGGGCAACTCCGTGGGATCAGGATATCAAGAGCTTCGGCTTGCGGTTAGGGTGTTACAAATGGGCTTCGTAAGCCGTTCCCATCTGCAGAGGGTGTTGACATGGACTGGATGATCGAGCCTGCGGCCGAGGTATTTCCAAAGTACAGCCGGCAGTGGGATGAGTTAAATCAATTGCAAGGCGGACATGTTTTGTTAGACTCGGAATTTGTCGGGGGGCTTGTCCGCCACTTCGGCTCCCGCGAGACGGTGTTGGCTGTTTCGACGGACGTCTGCCATCCAGGCATGGCTCTCCTCACCAAGGTGAAGCCCGGCTATTGGGAGACCTTTCAGCCTTCGCAAGGTCCTCTCGGCCTGGTGCTCCTGGGGTTCCGGGAGGGTATGGAACAACAGGTCCAGGCGCTCATTTGGAGTTTGCCGGGATATGCGCTCCAATTGTCGATTCTTCAACAGGATCCAGACTTTTCTGTGTTTAGACAGGCGGATCGCTCGCCAGCAGTGGCCTTTCAGGACTACATTACGACGGCACGTGTGTCGGTGGCCGGACGGTTTGACGATTACTGGTCGGGCCGAAGCAAAGATCTGGTGGCCAACGTGGCAAGGCGACGCCGGCGGTTGGCGGAGCGTAAAGTGAATGTACAGCTGGTGATTCGGGACACTCCTGATGCGATGGACGAATGCATCAGGGAGTATGCGCGATTGGAGGAATCGGGGTGGAAGGGTGCCGAAGGAACGGCGGTCAGTGCGGAGAAGGAACAGGGATTGTTCTATAAGGAGATACTCGAAAAGTTCTGCCGCCGTGGTCAGGGAATCGTGTATCAGTTGTTGTTTGATGGAAAGACGGTGGCCAGCCAGTTGGGACTTAGCCGAAACGGGATGCTCGTTCTGCTCAAGACGGCGTATGACGAAGCCTCCAAGGAACATTCGCCCGGTTTCCTTCTGCAGGAGGAAATCTTCCGCTCAGTGTTCCAGCGGGGAGAGACGACGGCCATTGAATTCTACGGCCGCGTCCGCGAGGGATGGACGACCAAGTGGACGAATGAGTTACGGACGATGTACCACGTCAACTGGTACCGGCACGCGTGGATTGCGGGAGGACATCGGTTTCTCAGGTCTTCTTCCAGATTCTGGCCGTTCCGGCTTGCGCGCCTACAGTGAAAATCATCGTCCGACCAGCGGATCTTCTGGAAGATCGCAGCCTCCTCATTAAAGCGGCATTGCGTTACTTGACGCCGCTTTCGGGGGAGACACGATTCAATTGGCTCTACCTCCACAATCCACACGGACAAGGTCAGGCATGGGTTGCGCATGGGGCTGCTGATGGAGACTTCGCCGGCGTCGCGGCGGCTTTTCCGCGGCGCATCATCAAACAGGACCGTGAAGAGGTCGGCTGGATCCTGGGAGACTTTTGTATGACAGAGCAATACCGGAGTCTGGGGCCAGCGCTTCAAATGCAACGCACGTTGTTGGCTGCGGTGGATTCTGGGACGGTCCCGTTCTTTTACGATTTTCCCAGTGCCAGTATGATGGCGGTCTATAGGCGGCTGGGTATTGGAGCGTGGGAGAATATGATTCGTTTGGCGAAGCCACTCCGGGTGGATCGAAAAGTAAATGAACTGATCCCCTTTGCCGGTCTTGCCGAGGGCATTGCCGTGCTCGGCAATTTCGTTCTCCGGGCGAGGGAGTGGGGAAAGAGGAGACAAGGGGAGGTGGTTGTTGCGCTGCATGAGGGACCTTGCGGAAGCGAGTTCTCTCTGCTCGCCGATGCGATCGGGAGTCGTTATGGCACCTGTATTCATCGGTCTGCGGAATATTTGAATTGGCGGTATCGGGCCTGCCCTTCGGCGAAGCATGAAATCATCACGGCGCACCGGGACGGGAGGTTGGCGGCGTATATTGTTTTCACCAATTCCGAGAAAGATGCGATGTTAGTGGATATTTTCGGTTATCTGGACCATGGCATCGCGGGACCGTTGATCGCCGCCGTCGTGACCCTGCTTCGAGAACGCGGTGTCGTGACGGTGAGCGCGCCAATTCTTGAGAAACATCCGTGGCGGAGTTGTCTTCAGCATGCAGGATTTGAGGCTAGGGAGTCGAGCCCTGTCGTTTTGCAGGCTTCTCCGAAAAGCGGTGCCGCCGGGTCTCTGAGCGGCGATGCACCGTGGCTGCTAATGCACGGCGACCGAGATTGGTAAGCAAAGTAAAGGAGTGCACATTGGTGAATAGTCCGGACCAAAAAATTCGGGACTTCGTTTTTGAGAAGTTTCCTCTTGCTCGTCGGTACGGGATACAGGACAGTGACCATTTGCTGGAAAAGGGGGTTGTCGATTCATTGGGTGTCCTCGATCTCGTCACGTTTCTAGAAAAAGAATTCAGCATTTCTGTGTTGGACGATGAGCTCGGTCCCGAGCATTTCCGGAGCATCGAGAGCTTGGCCTCATTCGTCGAATATAAGCGGAGTAGCGCTCCGAGCCACTGAAGAGACGTCGCCGATGGATTATCTTCTTCACCACTTCATCAGAACGAGTGCCGCGCGTTTTCCGACCAAGGAAGCTTTGGTGTGTTCGGGACAGCGCTTGACGTATGAGCAGGTAGCCTGTCGGACCGAAAGCCTGGCCTATGGGCTTTGGGAGGCAGGTGCCCGGCGCGGTGATCGGGTCGGGGTCTTCCTCGAGCCGTCGGTTTCCCAAGTCTTGTCCATTTTCGGTGTCAGCCGGGCAGGGGCCGCCTTCGTTCCGATCAACCATCTTCTCTTCCCCGAGCAGGTCGCGCACATTGCGCGGGATTGCGGGATGATCGGCCTGATCACCACCGATGCGAAGCTGGCGGCCCTGCGCGACGTGATCGCGCAGATTCCCTCGCTGAAATTTGTTGTAGCCGTAGAGACGGGGACTCCCGTATCCGTTCCTTTACCCTCCTATCCGTTCGAGAAGCTGACTCAATCGCCATCCAGGAGCGGGATGCGAGAAGCGGCGACCGAAAAGGACCTAGCCGCAATCCTCTATACTTCCGGCTCAACTGGAAAACCCAAGGGAGTCATGCTGAACCATGCCCAAATCATGGCTGGTGCATCGATCGTGTCCACGTACTTGGGTATTACCGACAAAGAACGCATTTTGGCGATTCTGCCGTTCAGTTTCGACGCCGGACTCAACCAACTCACCACGGCTTTTCAACAGGGCGGTACGCTCGTCTTAATGACCTTTGTCTTTGCGAAAGAGATCGTGCAAATGCTGGTGAAGGAAAACATCACGGGCCTCGCCGGCGTTCCCACGCTCTGGAATCTTCTCGCACAGCCCAATTCCACGTTGGGAAAGACGCCGTTGCCCCATCTGCGCTACATCACGAATACCGGCGGGGCCATGCCGCAAACGGTCCTGGCGGCCTTACGCAAAGCTCTGCCGACTACAAACATTGTCCTCATGTATGGGCTAACGGAAGCGTTCCGTTCGACGTATTTGCCGCCGGATGAGCTGGATCGCCGGCCGACCTCGATGGGCAGGGCGATCCCGAATACCGAAATTCTTGTCGTGAACGACGAAGGACAGCCATGCAAGCCGGGGGAGGTGGGAGAGCTGGTTCACCGCGGTCCCACCGTGTCGATGGGGTACTGGGGCTTGCCGGAACTGACGGCACAAGTGCTTCGGCCGCATCCCTACCTTCCCAAGGAACTGGGCGATCACGAAAAAGTGTGCTACTCGGGTGATCTGGTGAAGATGGACGAGGATGGCTTTCTGTATTTCGTCGGCCGTCGCGATACGATGATCAAGTCCTCGGGATTTCGCATCAGCCCGACCGAGGTGGAAGAGACGTTGTATTCATCCGGCAGACTCAGATGCGCGGCGGTGATCGGCCTCCCCGACGAGGTTTTGGGCCAAGCAGTCAAGGCGTTCGTCGTTCTCGGGGAGGGACAACAGGCTGGCGCGGAGGAATTGATCGCCTATTGTAGCCAGAAACTCCCGCGATACATGGTGCCCAAGGTCGTGGAGATCGTTTCGGAGTTGCCAAAGACTTCTAGCGGGAAGGTCGATTATCCGGCGTTGCGCCGCCGCGAAGGATTGCCATGAGCGACCACACTGCTGCTTTGGTAGGGCGATATTTCAGTCGAAACGGGGGGGAGTTGTGTATCGGCGACCATCCGGTGACTCGGCTGGCTACCCAGTTTGGGACGCCTCTTTTCATCTATGATGCGGCGGTGCTTCACCTGAAATGGAAGATTCTCCGAGAGACCCTGCCCAATGAGTTCAAGATTTTCTATTCGGTCAAGGCGAATCCGAATCAGTCGATCCTGCGTGTGTTTCTCGATCGTGGCTGCGGTCTTGAAGTGGCTTCGGGGGGCGAATTTTATCGGGCTGTTAAATCAGGAGCTCTCCCTGAAAACATTCTCTTTGCGGGACCGGGCAAGACTGAAAGTGAATTGGAATTGGTGCTCAAACACGGCATCGGAGAAATCCACCTGGAGTCCTCCGTTGAGGCGCGCCGCATCACCGCGATCTGTCGGCGGCTGGGTGTGACGGCAAAGGTATCGGTTCGGATCAATCCGCAGGTCGAGGTCCAAGGCGGTGCAATGAGAATGGGGGGGAAGCCCGCGCCATTCGGCGTCGATGAAGAACAGGTTGATCTCCTCGTGGATGAGTTGGCACAGGATCCCTGTATGGATTTCCGGGGTATACATCTGTTTACGGGGACCCAGATTCTGGACGACCATGTGTTGCTTGCCCAGTACCGTCGCGCTGTGGAGCTGGCACGGCGAATAGCCGGGCGTCTCGGGCGATCGCTCCGTACGGTGGATCTCGGTGGAGGCCTGGGGATTCCCTACTTTCCTCATGAACAGCCGCTGAACATGGACTCCGTCCGAGAGCATCTCGCCGGATTGATGGAAGAAGTCCGGCATGATCCGTTGTTTGCAGGCACACATTTCATTGTCGAGCCCGGACGCTATTTGGTCGGAGAGGCTGGCATCTATGTGAGTCGGATCACCGATATTAAGGTGTCACGGGGTAAGAAGTTTTTTATTTTGGACGGAGGGATGCATCATCATCTCGCCGCTTCGGGTAACCTAGGGCAGGTCATCAAGCGAAATTTTCCGATTGCGATCATCACACGACTCGATCAGGAACGGACCGACGTGGCGGATGTAGTGGGACCGCTGTGCACCCCCTTGGACATGGTGGCTCGTGAATTACCGGTTCCCCGTGCAGAGGTGGGCGATCTCATCGGGATATTTCAGTCCGGAGCGTATGCCAGATGGGCCAGCCCGTTAGGGTTTCTCAGCCACCCCACGCCGGCTGAAGTGCTGGTGTCGCAGGATGACGTGAAAGTGATTACTCGCCGGGGGACGTACGACGATATGTTTCTCGACGCTCCCTGATTGGAGCGACGCACGGGCGAGAGAGGAAATGTCACGCGCCAGTATGGTTGCCACTATTCATAAGGATCCGCTGCTGCAATGGAGAACGCTTCTGCCACGATGGAGGTCTCCCCATCAGTTGGCCCCATTTAACGAGGAGGACTCCGCGTTTTTGTTCCTGGCCCGGCATGCGCTATATCACGGTCTGGCGGTGTTGGGCGTCGAGCCCGGCGATGCCATCCTGGTTCCCGCCTATCACTGTTCCGCCCTGGTTGAGCCGATTCTGGCGTATGGTGCCAGGGTTCGCTTCTACGACGTGAAACGCGATTGCTCGCCCAACCTCGAAGATGTTGCCACCAAGATTGATCCTTCGACGAAGGCCCTGCTCTGCATCCATTACTTCGGGTTTCCGCAGCCGCTCGGGGCTCTTCGCCGCCTCTGTGATTCTGCGGGGATCTATCTCATAGAAGATTGCGCGCACGTGTTTGGTGGGACGATGCCGGATGGGGCTGCGCTAGGCACGTCGGGTGATATCAGCGTGTTCAGCGTTCGGAAATTTCTTCCAATTCAGGATGGCGGGGTTCTCCTGGTCAACAATCCAAGATTTCGCTCCAGGGTTCCGAAACTGGAACCCAGGCCGCTGTCCGAGCTGAAGGCGATCAAGGATCTTCTTGATAGGCTTGCCGATGAAGCACCGACGAGATGGTTTACGTTGTTGAGTCGCCTTTGGCGTGTCCCTGCTCGGCTGTTGGGGCAGATGGCCGTCAGCGGAGCGGTGACCGTATCGAGCGCACTGACCGTCAATCACTCCAGTTTGGAATTCGATCGTCGGCTTGTGAATCTGCCCATGACGAAGGTGTCGCGGCGCCTCCTGTGGAACAGTGACTCCGGATTCATCAAAGAGAAGAGGCGGGATAACTATCGGCGCTTGATGGGTGCAATGCAGCAGTTACCGGCGTTGGAATGCGTGTTTTCTTCTCTGCCGGACGGGGTGTCCCCCATGGTCTTTCCTCTCATTGCGAAAAATCACCAGAATTTCCATCTTGTGCTCCGTGAACGAGGGGTTCCAGCGGTGACGTGGGGAGGGGTCGTTCACCGTGATTTACCAGAAAACTTGTACCCGGATGCATGGTACTTGTATGACCGGCTAGTGATGCTTCCTCTCCATCAGGACATCGGAGATCGAGAGATTCAATTCATGGTGGCGGCTGTTGTGGCGGCATCTAAGGCCGATATCCCGACAGGAATACGAGCCCCAGAGCCGAGCCTGGCATAATAGTGATGTCGCAGATGCAAGCACGCTCCCGCAAGATTTTGATGATCGCGTTTCACTTTCCGCCGTTTGTCGGTGGGAGCGGCATCAACCGCACGTTGAAATTCGTCCGGTATCTGCCGGAGCGCGGATGGGAACCGGTCGTGCTGAGTGCCCATCCGAGAGCGTATCCGACGATCGGATCGGAACAGTTAAACGATATCCCGGCACATGTCCCCGTGAGCCGAGCCTTCGCGCTTGATTCGAGCCGGCATTTGGCATTTCGAGGGGCCCACTTGAAGCTCACAGCTATCCCGGATCGCTGGGTTACCTGGTGGTGTGGAGCGGTACCAGCTGGACTATCACTCATCCGCCGGTATCGGCCGGATGTAATCTGGTCTACCTATCCCATCGCGACGGCGCATCTGATTGGATGGACGTTAAGCCGCTTGACAGGCATCCCTTGGGTCGCAGACTTACGGGACTCTATGTCTGAGGAGAATTATCCGGCGGACCGGCTGACCCGAGCTGCCTACCGTTGGATTGAGCAACGAGTGATGAGGTGCGGCACCAAGATCATATTCACCACGGAAGGGACAAAGAAAATGTATCTGCAGCGGTATCCCGAGGTCGCTGCGCCGCGATGCCTCGTGCTTCCGAACGGCTATGATGAGGAGGACTTCCGAGATGCGGAGCGCTGGGAGGGAGTGCTACCTCTATCCGATGGAAATCGCCCCTTCCGTGTGCTACACGCGGGAGCGATCTATCCCTATGAGCGGGACCCTCGCCCGCTGTTCCGTGCTCTTGCCCGGCTCAAGAAGGAAGGACGGATTGCACCCGATCACTTGCGCATCGACCTGCGCGCGGCCAGTTCCGATGCCTATTGTATGGATCTGATCAAAGAGCTGGGGATCGAGGATCTTGTCCATCTTCTTCCCGCGGTACCTTATCAGGAAGCTCTTCGGGACTGCGCCCGGGCCGATGTGCTCTTGTTGCTGCAGGGAAGTTCCTGCGATCACCAGGTGCCGGCAAAGGTCTATGAGTACTTGCGTCTGGGGAGGCCTATTTTGGCGTTGACCACGGAGAAAGGCGATACCGCCCATGTATTGAAAAACGCGGGAGGAGCCTCCATCATCGATATCGCCAATGAGGAGGCGCTCTACCGGCAATTGCCTCAGTTCTTTGCTTCGGCACGAGCGGGAAGGCTGCCCCTGCCGGAACCAGAGAAAGTAAAGCAGTTTGACCGAAAGTGTCAGGCTCACGCCCTGGCTGGAATCCTTGAATCAATCCTTCCTGAAAATCGTCTGAAATCGAATCCCACATGAGGCCCTGCCCTGCAATGCCGAGTGCTGAGGCGTTCAATCGATGAGAGACATCCTCTTGCTCATCTGTACCGGTGGGGTGTCACTCTCCGCGCTCGCTCGACCCGTCTTCGGGATTCTGGCTTACATCGCCTATAGCTTTCTTGCCCCCCACAGTTATACCTGGGGAATAGCAAGATCCTTCCCTCATGTCCAAGTGATCGCGATTTGCACATTGGCAGGGTACGCCTTTTGGACCGAACCCAGGAGATTCCCGCGCCAGCGGGAGTTCGCCATGTTCCTCGCTCTGTGGGTAGATTTCGCTTTTACGACGATCCTGGCAATTTATCCCGATCAGGCGTTTGACGAACTCATTCATATCTCCAAGATCTTGCTGATGATTGTGGTCTGTATGTCGTTGATTAACACGGAGGAGCGGCTTCACCTTCTTGCTAAGGTCATCTCGTTGTCCATCGGATTCTACGCGCTTAAGGGGGGGCTCTATGTGATTCGCACAGGGGGCGTGGCTGCAATTGAGGGGCCGGACAATAGCTATCTTCAGGCCAATAACGCATTGGGTATGGCACTCGCGATGAATGTGCCGCTTCTGTTCTATCTGGCGAAGTTAGAAACCAATAAGTGGGTCCGTTGGCTGTTTCGCGTCATGCTGGTCTTGTCGTATCCTGCTGTGGCGGGCACGTTCACGCGCGGGGCTTGGCTTGCGTTGGCCCTTATCACGGGGTTACTGGTGGTGAAAAGCAAGAGCGCAAAGACTAAAGCCATTTCCGTAGTCGTGTTGTTTCTCGCGATTCTTGTTCTCATCCCCATGCTCTCCTCAGAGCAGATGGCAAGCCGATTCAGCACCGTCAATAACTTAGATGAGGACAATTCAGCTCAAAGCCGTCTGTGGAGCTGGACCTTCTGCTCAAAAGTCGGTCTTGAATTACCGCTGACGGGCGCAGGGTTCAATTATTACTCATTTGAGACCTATGCGAAGTTTTATCCGGAAATTGTACAACGGTGGCCAGGTAAATTATGGTCTTGCCATAACATGTGGTTGACTATCTGGGGTGAACACGGGGTAGTCGGTTTCCTCATGTGGGGAGGCTTATTGCTGTTCTGCTTCATCAGTTTAAAAAACATCAAACAATTTGGAATGGGACATGAAGCACAGAATTGGATGGTGTCCTACGCCGAGATGATCAAGATGTCTCTGATCGCCTATATGGTGTGTGGAACTTTTGTCGATATCGCATACTTTGAGTTGTATTATTTTCTCGCTGCGATTGTGATTCTCCTCAATGAGCGAATTCGGATTACGTCTATTGATAGCGTTGTTCAAAAGCTGATGTACACAAACGGGCAGGTTCCTTCGGGACAAACAGAACCGTTGTGTGCTAGGTAGTCGCCGAGCAATGCTGACGGGACTGCCTGGCGTGGAAGGGAGGGCTCGGGTGATCAAGGAATTCTTTGATCGGATCAGGGAACGATCGTGGAAGATTTACGAACAGTACTACGGTAATGGCAAATACCGCCATCACAACGATCGCTATCGGGAAGAGGTATGTCTACGCATTGGCCCTGACACGGTCCTTCTGGATATTGGGGCCGGATACACCATGCCCTTTACGAGACAATTTGCTCCGAAGGTGCGCAAGGCTGTGGGGTTGGACATCATCCACATGCAATCGACTTCTGGAGGACCGAGTGGAGTCCGCGCCGATATCGATCATCTCCCATTTAAGGATGGGACAGTAGATGCGGTCGTCTCCATGAGCGTGGTCGAGCATCTGACAGATCCGCTCACGGCGTTTCGGGAAGTGGCTCGCGTATTGAAACCTAAGGGCGTGGTGGTGCTCCAAACTCCGAACAAGTACGACTATGTCTCCCTCATCGCCCATTTTACGCCGTTCCGGTTCCATCAATGGCTTCTATCGCATGTTCTTGATCGGAAGGTCGAGGATATCTTTCCCACCTGCTTCAGAGCGAACACGCGCAAGCAGATGCACGCCTCTTTGACCGCAAGCGGTCTCACCCCCCTCAAGATTGAGCTGTTCAATCAATATCCGGCATATCTGATGTTCTGGCCTCTTCTCTTCAGGATAGGCATTTACTATGAACGGCTGACGTCTCGGTTTGAATCCCTGGCTCAGTTGCGGGGGTGGATCTTGGCGGTCGCAGAGAAAAAGGGGTAACGAGGGCGCCGCATGGAACACGCCGGTACAAGACCAAAGATTCTCCACATTCTTGATCATAGTCTGCCCGTCCACAGCGGATACGCGTTTCGCAGTCAGGCCATCATTCTAGCCCAGCGCCAGAGCGGCTATCTTCCCATCGTGGTGACGTCGCCCAAGCACTATGCGAGTATTAAAGGGGGCATGTGCGATAAAGAAATCGTGGGAGAAGTGACCTATTATCGGACCGGATCGACGCCCACGAGTTTGTGGCCTATGGTGTCCGAACTCCGCTTGATGTTCGCGTTGGCTCGGCGTATCGAAGACGTGGTGCAGGAGGAAGGTGCAGTCCTCTTGCATGCACATTCGCCGGTCCTGAACGCCTTGCCGGCCTTATGGGTTGGCCGAAAGGTCGGGCTTCCCGTTGTGTACGAGATGCGTTCGCTTTGGGAAGATGCGGCCGTGAACTTGGGAACATATGGGACCTCATCATGGAAGTATAAAATAGTCCGACAGCTTGAGTCCTGGGTCTGTCGGAGGGCGTCGCGGGTGGTCGTCCTGTGCGAGGGTTTGAAACAAGATCTAATAGCAAGAGGGATTCCGGCCGAAAAACTGACGATCGTCCCCAACGGGGTCGATCCTACCGCCTTTCAACCTTGCCAACCAGATCATGCCTTGAGAGATCGATGGCAGCTTACGGGAAAGAAAGTCATTGGATTTCTCGGCTCCTTCTTCCGATGGGAAGGCCTGGATCTATTGATCGAAGCCATGGCGCATCTTCGAAAGATGCGATCGGATGTCGTGTTGTTGATCGTCGGGGGGGGCGACATGGAAGCGGAACTGAAATCCCACATTAGGCGGCTTCATCTTGAAGAGGCTGTGGTCATGCCGGGTTCGGTTCCACAGAAAAACATTCCCGGGATCTATGCCTTCGTGGACGTTTTGGCCTACCCTCGCCGTTCGATGCGGCTGACGGAACTCGTCACTCCTTTAAAACCCCTTGAGGCGATGGCGATGGAGAAAGCTCTCGTGGCGAGCGATGTGGGCGGACATCGAGATCTGATCCAGGATGGAGTTACTGGTCTACTGTTTCCTGCTGGAGATGTCGATCAATTAACGAAGGTATTGAACCGTCTCTTGGATGATGAGGACCTCCGGCATCGATTGGGGAAAAAC
>CAYNLM010000026.1:0-31874 GCA_964398045.1 uncultured Nitrospira sp.
TTTGTCTTTCTGCGGGATCGTTGATTTCATTCAGACTGGTCTATATACTGGTCTACAGTTATTTCGCAGCTCAGGAGGACGTCATGAAAACAGAAATTGGTTCATATGAAGCGAAAACAAAGCTCCCTGAATTGCTGCGGCAGGTAAAAGCCGGCAAAAGCTTTACCATCACCAATCGCGGGGAGGCCATTGCCGATCTCGTGCCTAGCACGGGTGTGAGGGCGAAGGATAAAGTTGCGGCAGCAGAAAAACTGAAGGCATTCATGCTGGCCGATCCTGTGCATGGTGTGAACATCAAGGCACTCATCGAGGAGGGGCGTGCGTGAGCTTCGTCCTCGATAACTCCGTGACCATGCGTTGGTTTTTTGGTGATGGCAAGCCACAAGAACTTGCCTATGCCGGTCACGTGCTGGATGCGATGCAAGAGGCCACAGCCATTGTCCCTATGACCTGGGGGCTGGAGGTGGCCAATGTTATCGCCAAGGCGGAAGAAAAGGCCTTGGTGACGGAAGCTCGGAGCGGGGCATTTCTTGAGATGCTGGAAGGCGTCGATGTGGAAGTGGACGGTGCCACCTTCGCCCACGCGCTGTCCGATACTCTTCAGCTGGCGCGGCGATTCAAGTTATCCGCGTACGATGCGTCTTACCTCGAAGCGGCCTTACGGTTAGGATTATCTCTGGCCACGCTGGATGAAGACTTGCAGAGGGCCGCAAAGAAAGCAGGTGTGAAAAGGTTTGCGTGAGAGACCTTGTATCAGCGCCCATGATTGTCAGTGGCCAAATTGAACGTGTCTGCCAAGAACCGTCCCGTGTGAGAAGCAGATATCTTCGCCACCTGCTCCGGTCGTCCTTCCGCCACAATATGCCCGCCTGCCGCCCCGCCTTCGGGTCCAAGATCAATAATCCAGTCTGCCGACTTGATGATGTCTAGATTGTGTTCAACCACAACGAGTGTGTTCCCCGCGTTCACGAGCTTGTGGAGGACAGTCAGCAGTTTCTTGACGTCGTCGAAGTGCAGGCCGGTGGTCGGTTCGTCCATGATGTAGAGCATGTCTCTAGGGGTAGGGGACTGGCTCCGGCTAGGCCGGTGCCTGTCCCCGTTCGTCCGGCGATGAAGGGGGACAGTCCCCTGTGGGGACAGTCCCCGCCGGTGCCTGTCCCCATTCGTTACCAGTTCTGCAGCAATCTTCAGCCGCTGGGCTTCGCCGCCTGAGAGTGTCGTGGCGGACTGGCCGAGACGGAGGTAGCCCAAGCCGATCGTCGAGAGGAGATGCAGCCGCTCTTGCAATTTCGGCGTGCCGGTGAAAAATGCCAACGCCTGATCGACGGTCATAGCGAGGACGTCGGAAATCGTCTTGCCGCGATAGCGGATGGCCAAGACTTCCGGTTTGAACCGTTTCCCTTCGCAGATTTCGCAGGGCGCGTAGATATCCTCGAAGAAGTACATTTCCAATTTTTCGACGCCGCTTCCTTCGCAGCGCTCGCATCGGCCACCGGTTGCGTTGAATGAAAAATGCCCCGCCGTGAATCCCTGGCGCAGTGCCTCGCGCTCCGAGGCGAAGAGCTGCCGGATCTCGTCGAAGGCTTTGAGATACGTCACTGGGTTTGATCTGGGCGTGCGGCCGATCGGATGCTGATCGATCAGCCGGATGCCCCTCAGATGTTCGAGCCCTTTGATGGCTTTGAACTGTCCCATGGGCAGCGATTCGACCCGGAAGGCACGGGCGATGGCGCGATACAACGTATCTTCCACCAGGGTGCTCTTGCCGGAGCCTGAGACGCCGGTGATGCAGATCAACATGCCGAGCGGCAGCCGGACGAGCAGATCTTTCAAGTTGTGCTCGGAGGCGCCGGCGATGACCAGAAATTTTCCCGAGCCGGATCGCCGTGATTTGGGGAGGGGAATGTTGTCTTCCCCTCGAAGGTAGCGCGCGGTGGTGGCACGAGGGTTGGCTATGAATGTGGACTTGGAAGCGGCACAGACGACTTGCCCGCCGTGCTCTCCTGATCGAGGTCCCATCTCGATGATGTAGTCCGCCGATTCGATCATCCGGCGATCATGTTCTACGACGACGACGGTGTTGCCGACCGCGGCCAGGTCTTTCAGAATGCCGGCGAGCAAATCCGTATCCCGCGCATGGAGTCCGATCGTCGGTTCGTCGAGGACATACAGCGTGCCAACCAGCCGGGAGCCGAGTTGATTCGCGAGCGACACACGTTGCGCTTCACCGCCCGACAGCGTCCTGGTTTGCCGCGCCAAGGTGAGATAGCCGAGGCCGACGCGCAGGAGAAAGCCGAGCTTGGCCTTGAGCTGCCGAAGAATATCCGCGGCGATTTCTTGCTCGAACGGTCGCAGAGTCAAGGACTCGAGCCAGGTCAGGACGGCATCGATCGTCAGGCCGGTAATTTCATGGATGTGTTTGCCGGCGATCTTCACGAAAAGAGCGTCCGGTTTCAGGCGGCTTCCGTGGCAACCGGGGCAATCGAACGGCGTACGGTAGCGGCTGAGCAACACGCGGACGTGCAGCTTGTAGCGCTTGCCTTCCATATATGCGAAGAAATCGTTGATCCCCTCGAACGACTTGTCGCCCTCCCAGAGCAGTTCTTGTGTCTCTTTGGGCAGGCTCTTGAACGGGGCGGTGATGTCCACGCCTTGCCGTTTCATGGCGAGCAGCATCTGCTTCTGCCACCAGTCGGTTCCCGGTTTGCTCCACGGTTCGATGGCGCCTTCCATAAGGGATTTGGCGTGGTCGGGAATCACAAGCTCGGGATCGTAGCGCAGCACGTTGCCGAAACCTTTGCATTCGGGACAGGCGCCGAGCGGATGGTTGAAGGAAAACAGGATGGGCCTGAGCGGTTCAAACGTGCGGCCGCAACGTTGGCAAAGAAAACTGGTGCTGTACGAGTGGAGTCCATGGCCGATGATGTCGATGACGCAGCGGCCGTCCCCCTCGCGGAAGGCGGTTTCCACGGCTTCGACGAGGCGTGACCGGTTATCCTCGCGGATCACCAGCCGATCGAGCACGACGTAGAGTGGGCTCGCCCCCTCACCCTTTCCCTCTCCCGCGATGGGGAGAGGGTGAAGAGAATCGCGTAAGTCGAGAATCTCGTCGCCGATTTTGAGTCTGGTGAATCCACGCGTCAGCAGCGCTTGCACGAATGCCGGTTGCTGTTTGGGTGAGGGAGGGGGAATCGAAAACAACACCATCGCCCGTGCGTCTGGAAATCGATGGAGAAGATCATCGGCGACCGTATCGGGCTGAAAC
This sequence comes from uncultured Nitrospira sp., assembly GCA_964398045.1. Classification (GTDB taxonomy): domain Bacteria; phylum Nitrospirota; class Nitrospiria; order Nitrospirales; family Nitrospiraceae; genus Nitrospira_D. Next base: position 3,266 of record CAYNLM010000026.1, read on the forward strand.
GAGCGGGCTTCCTGGTGACAGTCCGGACAGATGGGTTTGCCGATCTTCGCGAAGAGCAGGCGCAGGAGATCGGCAATTTCCGTGGTCGTGCCCACAGTCGAGCGGGCAGTCCTGACTTGATTCTTCTGTTCGATGGCGATGGCGGGCCGGACGTTGAGCACGCGATCCACGTCGGGACGGGCCACTTTGTCGAGAAACATCCTGGCATAGGTGGAGAGTGATTCCACATAGCGCCATTGGCCTTCCGCAAAGATCGTGTCGAACGCCAGCGACGATTTGCCCGATCCCGAGACGCCGGTGATGGCCGTCACGTGGTTGTGCGGGATATGGAGGGAGACGTTCTTGAGATTATTCTGCCGCGCGCCTTCGATGATGAGGTCGTGAGATGGTTGCCGGGATAGAGGGGGCCGTTCCAAGGGCGATGTCCTCTCGAACAAACAAGCGATCCTAGCAACCCCATCGCCCCGCTTCAAGATTCGGGAAAGACTTGGTGAATGGTCCTTGGAATGAGAGGATGAGGCCACTACCGAGGAGGGCCCATGATTCTCTCGACGACACCCAACATCGAAGGCAAGAAAGCGATCAAGTATCTCGGACTCGTGTCGGGCGACGCCATTCTCGGCGCGAACATCTTTCGGGATTTCTTTGCCTCGATTCGTGATATCGTGGGCGGCCGGTCGGCGGCCTATGAGGCGGAGCTGCGTAAGGCGAAGGACATCGCGCTCGGCGAAATGCGCGAGCAAGCCCGGCATCTGGGCGCCAATGCAATCGTCGGCATCGACATCGATTACGAAACGATCGGCGCCAACAGCAGCATGCTGATGGTGAGCGCCAGCGGCACCGCCGTGGTGGTGGAATAAAAGGTCCTATGGGGTCAGATTCTTCGCCGGCTCTCTATTTGAATATCGGCCGTCAGCTCGCACAGTTGCTCGGGTCGAGCCTGCAGGAATCCTCGGCTGAATCCTTGCGAGAGTTGGCTCGCGCGTACGATCCTTCCGCTCATGAGTCCCGCATCAGCGCCGAGGTCTTCCTCTTCTACAAGTATCTGCTCGTGCAAACCTGCGTGGGGGTCTTTCCTGATTCCGAGACCGACCATGTGGTGGCGGGATTTTTCGCCGCGCTCAACGAACGGGCCACCGGCCTGGCATTCGACTCCGAACGCCGGGCCGCGATGGAACGCTTGTGGCAGCTACGGGCGGGACAATTCGATCGTCCATTCGCGCAGGACCGCGTGCAGTTCCTCGGCGAAGCGGCAGACGCGCTGCACTGGAAGCGGACCATTCTGCAGTTCTGCCAGAACGTGCACGAGATGGCCAATCCTCCGGACATCTGGGCCGGCGCCAACGGTCCCTCCCAACAAGCCAGCCGTTCCGTCACCGCGACGCTTGATCAGATGGTCTCGGCCGTGGGCGAAATGAAGCGCCTGCATTTCAGCGGAGCGGTGTAAAGATTTCCGCTCGGATTACCTCCATCCGTGTTACCCGATTTGCTGGATCGTCCATTTCACCAGTCCGACGCAGCCCATATACAACACGAGTGAGCCGATCATGGCGGGCCAGAAGCCGAAACGCGGGACGCCGAAGATCATCGCGAGAACATAGACGATCCACGGCGGCACGAACCAGAACAGCTTTTCGGCGTAGGCAACGATGGCGTCGCTGCCTCCATTCAAGTAGAGCAGCACGAAGGTGGCTCCCGTGATCGCCGGGAACGTACTGGCGAACGCGGCCAGATAGGGTCTCCCCTGGGAGCCGAGATAGGTTGAGACGCTGACAATCGTTCCGCCGAGCAGAAAATATACGACGTACTTTACAAGATCGTTCACAAACAGTCCTCCTTACTCTCCGCGAAACGCCTCCATCGCCTCCCGCTCCAGCGTCTCGCCTTGACCGGTATAGCGCGGCGAGAAATGAAACACAACGAGGTCGCGCGCCCGGGCCTTACGCGCCATGAGACCGGCTTGTCGCGCGGTGAGATGATATCGATCTCGCGCCTTTTCGGCATCCACGTCCAGGTATGGCGACTCACAATAGAAAATATCGGCGCCCTGAGCGAGGGACACGATCTTGGCTTCGTTCTCTTCGTCGTAACGAGCGTCGACCACATACACGATCTTTTGTCCCCGCGAGATCGTCAGGAATTGCTCTTTGATCGCCCCCAATATCATCTCGCGCTCCTCCCGGCGGTGCTCGTCGTAGAGCGTGGCCGTGAAGCGAAAGTCGTCGGGTCGTCCCTGCCAGATGTGTTGCTTCACGTCTTTGAGCCATGCGCCGACCGGCAAGCCGGCCGCGTGCAGTTTCTGCTTGTTCACATTGATGTGAAACTGTTCCTCAAGCGAATAGGCAAATGAGGGATTGCGATGATTCAGGGCGACGGCGCGTACTGTAAACATGGGATCTTCCAATACGGTGAAGAGCCCGGCCATGGCGCCGGCTGCCGCTTGGCGAACCGGTTGCGTGGAGAGTTGGAATCCATTCGCCGCGTGGAAGAAGGCCTGGCGGGCCTCGCGCTCATGAAACTCCCGCACGTCGATGGTCAAGGGATACCCATCGACGAGATTCCAGGTATAGCCGCGGAGCTTTCCCTCCACATTGTCGATGAGGCCGGGAGGGCCAAAGAGGCGCAGCGTCTTGCCTCGCCCCAATGCCACACGCAGAACTGCGTCAAATCCAATGAAATGGTCCATGTGGGTATGCGAGATGAAGATATCGTTGGCCCTGAGCAGTCTGGTCGGTCCCAGGCCGTCGTTGTGTCCGAGGTCAAACAGCAGCGCCCGCTTGGACCAGCGGATTTCCACATAGACGCCCGGGTCGCCGAAGACATCGTTGATCAGGTAGCTGGAAAACGAGGGATTCATGAGCTAACCATGTATTGATCTGACGATCTGTTGAGTTCAATTCAAATCAATAGAGCGACAGATCATCCCAGCGCCGCTCTGACCGCCAGGTACATCGTCATGACTTCGACCGCGTGGGCGACGATCGTGATAGAGAGATTACGGGTGCGAAGCCAAATCACCCCCCAAATCAGGCCGTCCCACAGGGCGATCCAGTGAAGATGCCTGAAAGTATTGACCATGAACGGGTCGAATGCAAACGTGAGCGCACTGATCATGAGAGCGAGAGGCGAAAGACGCCGGATCGGATCGGACTTCCAGAGAAAAGATTCCAGCATGGCGAGGCGTCCCAGAAGAAAGCCTCGAAAGTTGAGTTCCACAAAGACGGCGATGCCGCAGATGAACCAGGGGACCATGACGAAGACCGGCAGTTGCGCATGCGGCGTGCCCTTCAAGAAGTGGATGTCGTAGCCCAGTGAGGGCACGGCCGTCAGAATCACAAACGTATTCAGGCAGCCGAGGAGCAGGCCGGTCAACAGTCCCCAGCGAAGGCCGTCGCGGATCCCCGCGCCCGTGAATCCGAGACGAGACCAACGATCAGAATGGTGCGCCGCCCACAGTCCCATGGCACCGTAAGCCAGGAGTTGGGGAGTGAGTTGGATCAGCGTCTGTTCTTGGAGCGATGCAGGAAGGACGTAGTAATCGAGGGTGGCGGCGATGGGAAGCAGCGCCAACGCCGCTCCCCGTTCCGTGGTAGCTGTCAGGAACGCATGGCGATCCTGCGCGGGCGCCTTCATGAACGGCTACTGCAGTTCGAGATTGTAGCGGTCTAAGGTGGTCGCCTTGTGCCGGGCCAGATTCGAGAGGGATTTGTTGTAATCCACGATGGCGCGCAATTCGTTCCCTTGCGCCGTGGCGAGGTCCCGCTGAAAGTCCAACACAAATCGGGTGGTGCTGAGTCCGACCTTCAACCGTTCTTGCTCGGCCTGTAATTGCTTCTCCGCCATGATGCGCGCCGAGCGGGTGGTCTCGATCCGTTTGAAATCGGTTTGCACGCGGCGGACGGCTTCCCGCACGCCGACGATGATTTGCTGGCGCACGCTGGCGAGGGTCGCTTCCGCATTCTTGGCTTCCAGCTGGCGCTTGTTATAGGTGCTGATGGCCGAGCGATTGCCCAGCGGATAGCTGAGGACCAGCCCGGCTCCATAGTTGTAAAAGTCTCCACCGAAATTGTTGCCGACCGAATTGCTGTAACTACTCCCCAGGCCGGCCAAACCCATGGTGCCCTGGAAGGACAGCGTGGGAAGCAATTGATTGCGCGCAAATTTGGTATTGATGTCACTGGTCTCGAGGTTTTTCTTGGCTTGCACAATTTCCGGCCTTTGGTCGATGGCGGTGTCGATCGCTTCCTGCAAGCTGATCGGCGCCAAGACGGTCACCGGTTGATCGATGGGAGTCAGACGGAGATCTTGTCGCAGCTCCTCTTCTCCGGGGTTGAGCAGCCGGCGGAGTTGATCTTCCTGGTCCCGAATCGCTTTCTCGGCCACCAACACCTGCTCGACGCGCGAGGCGACCGCCGCTTCCGCCTGCAACACATCGACGATCGACATGACTCCGGCCTTCGCCTTGGCGCGGTTGGTGGCTAAGAGTTCTTCCGCCGCCTTCATGGCGGCTTGCGCCACTTTCAAGTTTTCGTTCGAGAACACAACTTCCCAATACGTTTGTTCGACGGTCGCGATCACCGTCAGCACTCGATCCCGAAAGACATGTTGCTCGACGTCGGCGTTGTTCTGCGCCACCTTGATGAAGGTCTTGGTGATCTCGATGCCGGCATTGCGAAGCAGGGGTTGCGTCAGAGTCAGCGCCAGGCCTCCGGTATAGGCCGGGTTGAACAGAAACCCGGACGCCACGTTCTGGTTCACGATGGAGCGTGTGGGACTGTAATTTAGGTCGACATTGCCGCCGGTCAAGATGTTCTGCGTCGCATCGACTGTGACCGATTCACTCCGTTGGTCGAAGATGGTAATGGCCCTCAAATCCTGGCCGGTTCCGCCGAAAACCGGTCGGTTCAGAGGATTGACCGTTCGATTGTATTGGCCGTTGACGCTCAAGGTCGGATCGAACTTCGCCTGCTCGACGAGAATGTCGGCCAGCCGGCTTTCTTTCGTGTGACGGCTGATGGAAATGTCGAGATTGCTTTGAAGCGCTCGCAGGGCCGCGTCGGACAGGGAGATGCCCTCGCGGCGTTCTGTCGGCGGTACGGACTTGCCGGGATCCTGGCTGTGGGATCGTTCGGGTGCGCACAAAAGTAAGGCCAACACCAGGCCGATACCCCAGAGGAGCGTCGCATGACGTCGGGTAGACATAAATCCTCCTTGATCAACGGACCGGACGCGATCATACTATACTTGTCGTGAGGTTGTGTCATGAATGAATCGTTCTTCCGCCGGCTAGGTCACCTGCTGGGTATCCTCGTCCTTGCGGCTTCCATCAGCGTAGGAATTGAGATCGTCAATTCCCACGATGTCTGGGCGCAAAGCGTGTCGGGGGTTCGCTCGTTCGACGGGGGCGTCGGGCCACTGTTCAATCTGGTGGGGCCGGGTAATTTATATCTCGACAACCAAGGAACCCAGGGCTATCTCTACACGCCCGGCCAGAATTTCGAGTCGTACAGTTTCCGCAATCCGACGACCGGTCAGGCCTGGAGCGGGGCGGTCATGACATTAGGTCCGCAGCTGTCGATCGGTCTGATCCAGGGTGCCAATCAAGTTGGTTCTCCGGTGGTCTTGCCGGGTCCTCCGCGACAAACACCTCCGTTGCCGTCGATTACCTCCACGCTCCTCGACGAAATTCCCTAGCAAGCGAGTGAAACGGCTTCCCAGCGTCGTTCTCGGTCTCTCGGACCTTCAACGTACGAATACAGTACGTCTCAGGCCCTCGCTCGCTGCAGCCTTGCTGGCAATCCGTTTGACTCGCTTGCAGGACTTATGGCTCGTTTGCCAGTTGCCATGTCAGCGCTAGAACGTATCGAGCCACGGTCTGCAGAATCTCCGGATCAATCGTGTCAGCGGTGTCGGTGGGCTGATGAAAATGCGGATGGGCGCCGCCGCTGACGACGGTGATGGTCGGCACCCCGGCTTCTTTGAAGGGCACGTGATCGCCGCCGGGGAAGAATCCGAACAGATCGAGCTTGTCCGGTAAGCCGGCTGATTGTCCCGCCTCCATCGCGAGGCTCTTCTCGAGACCCGAGAGGCCGACCGTCAATCGTCCGTTTCCGATTCCCGCGTGATCCACATTGATCATCGCAATGGTCTTTCCAAGAGGAACGATCGGCTGCGTCGTGTACAGCCGGGAACCCAAGAGGCCCTGTTCTTCTCCGCTGAACGACAGAAGCAATATCGAACGCTTGGGCGCGGCCGGCGCTTCCGCGAGCAGCCGGGCGACTTCAAGCATGACGGCGGTGCCGCTGGCATTGTCGTCAGCGCCGGCGAACAACAAGCCGGCTTGTCGGCCGAAGTGATCGCGGTGGGCGCCGATGATGACGGTTTCCTCTGAAGCTGGCGAGTACCCTCGTATAATGGATGCGACGTTGTACAGGGTGCCGGTTGCCGACTGCGTGTCCCACTTCATGGATGCCGTCACCTCAGTGGCGCGTGATCGCGCGGTTCCTGTTTTGGTCATGTCTTCTTGCAGTTGCCGGAGATGGCCCTTGTCTGCAGCGCCGCTCTGGAGGATTGCTTCGGCAACGTCCGTGCTGATCCAGGCTCCCGGCAAGCGATGTGATTCCGGTGCGGTCGAATAAAACGCGCTGGGCTTGCCCGTGACTCCTCTCCGCGTCTCATAGGCACTCATGACAGGCCCCGTGGCGGTCAAATAGGCGGCGGCGCCTTTTTCTTTGGCGAGGCGCTCTTTGTCGGCATGAGCGGCAGGGCCGGCATAGGGTTCCGGTTTGCCGCGAAGAAAGAGCACGATTTTGTTCTTTACATCGACACCGGCATAGTCGTCATCCGAGAGGCCATAGCCGACAAAGACGATCGCTGCGTGAACGTCCGCCGACGGGGAGTCGAAAATAGGAAGAAAGTCGGCGCCGACTGTGAGGGGCGGGTGATCCTGCGTCAGGTTCAGACGTAAGAGGGGATTGTCTTGGACCGTGCGTACGGTGACCGGTGCGGTTTGTTTCCATTCCCGCCGAGGGAGAGGATCGCTGTGGCTCTCGGGAGCCGGGGCGGGAGCGCGATGCAGCCGGAGAGCGGCGAATCGATCCGCCACGAACAGGGCCGATTGCATATCCTGGGCGGTACCGGTCTGTCGTCCGCGAAACTCGTGACCGCTGAGGGCGGTGATGTCGGCCATCATCCGCTCGGTGGAGATGCGCTCCACCGCCTCCTGCAGCCAGTTGCCGGTCGAAAGGGTCGAGTCGAGGGTTGTGCCGGCAGCCGCGACCGCCGCCGGTAGAAGAATGGCATAGAGAGAAAACCGCCAGTGTCTCGTTGGATTCACGTCTCCTCGCACTGTGCTGCCAGCCTCATGGCAAGGCGAAAACTATAGCACAAACACCGGTCGGCAGCCCGTTGCATGCCCTTCGCGAAGCACGGTACTATGCGATTCCGCGCAGATGGTCGGAGTACACGTGCAGTCCAAGGACACCGAGAGTTTTCCCAATCGCTTGATCGCGGAATCGAGCCCGTATCTCCGTCAGCATGCCCTCAACCCCGTTGAGTGGTATCCATGGGGAGCGGAGGCGTTGTCTCGGGCGAAGGCGGAGAATAAGCCGATTCATCTCTCCATCGGGTACTCCGCCTGTCATTGGTGCCACGTGATGGCGCACGAATGTTTTGAAAATCCGGATATCGCCAAGCTGATGAATGAACACTTCGTCAATATAAAGGTCGATCGCGAGGAACGGCCCGATCTGGACGACATTTATCAAAAAGCGGCGCAGGTATTCCTTGGACGTGGCGGCGGCTGGCCGCTCACCATGTTTCTGACGCCGGAGCAAGAGCCGTTTTACAGCGGAACCTATTTCCCCCCGGCGCCTCGGTATAATCTGCCGGGGTTTCCTCAAGTGCTGCTCGGGGTGGTGGAGGCCTATCACAAGCATGGTGACGATGTTCGGAAAAACGTGGAGCGCATCAAAGCCGGTCTGGCCCGGGTGAGTTTTCATCAGCCGTCGCAGGAGCCGCTGACTGATCGTTTGCTGGATGACGCGGTGAAGGATTTGGAGCTATTCTTCGATCCTGTGCATGGCGGATTCGGCGAGGGGCCGAAGTTCCCCACCGTGCCGCCGCTCAGCCTCCTGCTCCGACAGTCCTACCGAACCAAGGAGCCGGAACATCAAGACAAGGTGTTGCTGCAATTGCGAAAGATGGCTGCCGGCGGCATGTACGACCATCTCGGCGGCGGATTTCATCGCTATTCGGTGGATGGACAATGGCTCGTTCCCCACTTTGAGAAGATGCTCTACGACAATGCGCAGTTGGTGCGGATCTATCTCGATGGCTGGCGTCTGACGAAAGAGTCTCGTTTCCGGCAGGTCGTCGAAGAGACGCTCGACTATTTGCGTCGAGAACTGACCCATCCCGATGGGGCTTTCTTTGCCGCGCAGGACGCGGATAGTGAAGGTGAGGAGGGGAAATACTTCGTCTGGGAACCGCAAGAAATCCTGGCTGTGCTCGGAGCCGAACTCGGCGAGCAGTTCTGCCGGGCCTACGGCGTCACCGAAGGCGGGAACTTTGAAGGCAAGAATGTGTTGAATCGGCTGGGAACGTTGGACTTGCCTCTTGAAGAGCAAGAGCGGATCGAGAGTCATCTGCGGCCGGCCCGCACGAAACTGTTGGCGGCGCGAGAAGCGCGCGTGAAACCGCAGCGTGACGATAATATTCTCACCAGTTGGAACGCGTTGGCCATCTCGGCCTTTTTCGATGCCCATCAAACCTTCGGCACGCCCTGGTATCTGTCTGCTGCGGAGCAAGCGCTGACCTTCCTGATCGATTATGCCGTTCGCGATGGCCGCGTTTTCCGGACGGTGACCGGCGGAAAGGGGCGCATTCCGGGATATCTCGACGACTACGCCTATCTCGCGGCGGCGCTGCTTGACGCCTTCGAGGCCATGTCACACGCCTGGTATCTCGATCAAGCTCGAGCGGTGGCGGATCGTCTGCTGGAACAGTTTTGGGATGATACTGCGGGAGGATTGTTCTTCACCGGTACAGATCATGAAATACTCATTTATCGGATGAAGACCGGTGTGGATAGCGCCGTTCCCTCGGGCAACGCCGTGGCCGTGCAGGTGCTGCTCAGGCTCTTCTCTTTAACCGGCGAGCAATTGTATGATGACCGGGCCGAACAGGCGTTGCGCGTGTTTCGCGATGTGATGGATCAAAACGCCTATGGAACGGCCGCCATGCTGTGCGCGCTGGACCTCCATCTGTCGAAGCCGAAAGAGATTGTGATTGTTGGAGGCCGGCGTAACCCGGCAACCGAATCCTTCATCGCGAGGGTGCACCAGCGGTATGTGCCGAATAAGATCGTGCTCTTGCTCGACGAGTCGCATCGCGGCAAGGAAGGTGATCTCCCACTGGCGGCTGGAAAAGTCAGCGTGAACGGTCAGCCGACGGCGTACGTCTGTCAGCGATTCAGCTGCTCGCCGCCGGTCACAGAAAGCGAGCAGCTGGAATCATTGTTGTAAAGAAGGAGCAGGCCGTGGCCGGTGGATCGGGGAATGGATTGTACGATCATCTGTATGCGCGATTCTTTGAACGTCGCAATTCGCATCAAGGCTATGAGTTTCAGCATGCCCCGGTCGGCAGCGCGCCGCCTCCGACGGTTACGTTTAGTCAGCGACTCCGCTGGTGGACCTGGGATCGGTGGCAGCGACGAAAAAAGATTCTGGCCGAGCGGGATCGGTTACAACAAGAAATTTTACAAATCCGCAAAGCAGGGAAATAAAGCCGTCGATATCACCATGTCGGCGATTCGGCCAGCACAGTAAAAGGGTAGGATCATGTATCCAATAAAGACGGCTAGCATGCGCATCATGATGGTCCTTCTCTTGGCGGTTGTCAGCATCGTTGCACTCACACAGCCGGCTTCTGCGGTCCAGCGGGAGAGCCACGAGGAAAAAGAAGCTAATCTGAAGAAGCAAGCGACAGGAGGCCTCTTTCACAAGTGGACGTTCGATCAAGACGAACTCGGCAAGCTGCCGGCTGGTTTTACGGGACGTGCTTCAGGTGGGGGACAGCCGGCTCTCTGGAGAGTGCAACAGGACGACACGGCTCCTTCCCGCCCCAATGTCGTGGCCGTGACTTCTCAATGCGGAGAGTGCTATCAGCTGCTGTTCGCCGAGGGGTTAGACTATGAGTACCCTGACGTGACGGTCCGGTTTCGTGGGGCTGACGATGCCGCTGCCAGGGGCGGGGTGGTGTTCGGTGCGAAAGATGCCGCGAACTTTTATGCAGCTGTGGTCGATGTGGTGGGATTAACGGTGCAAGTCATTCGCATGGTCGAGGGCAAAGAAACGGTGCTCGCTCAGGCTCCGGTCAAACTGAAAGCAGTGGATTGGCATTCCCTGCGCGTGCAGCGGAACACCATCATCAGCAAGGACTTTATTGAAACATTTGTGGACGGCACACTGATACTCTCCGTGGAAGACCAGGCTTTGGGGCTCGGTCAGGTCGGCCTCTTGGTCCGTGGGAATTCCTCTTTATTTTTCGATGCCTTCCATGCTGTCCCTCTCTTTTCCCACCGACCCTTGTCCGCTCCGGCCGCGTACTAGCAGAGGGAGAGCGCTCGTGTTCGAGCGCCAGCTTGCCTTTTTTCTTCTGAGTGGAGTAGCATGAGGCTGCTTGGGTGCGAAAGGCCTGGCAAACAAGCGCTGAGAGTGACAAGGCCTGAACCGATGTTGTTTTGGTCCTTTCCGGGAATCTGATCGGAAGCCAGAGCTAAGCCGCCGCTGTGTTGACGTCTTCGGCCCATTCCTTCCCCGTTTCTTTCTCGAGTCCAAGACAACACCATTTTCTCAAAGGAGGAACTCAATGGGTTCGAAGATCTACGTGGGTGGTTTACCCTATTCAACAACCGAGCAACAGCTAAGCGATTTATTCGCGGCTCACGGGGCGGTCGCTTCGGCTCGCATTATCACGGATAAGTTCACCGGGCAGTCCCGTGGATTCGGATTCGTGGAAATGTCGTCTGACTCAGAGGCTCAGGCGGCGATTGCTGCGTTGAATGGTACCCAATTGGGCGGCCGTACCTTGACGGTAAATGAAGCGCGTCCTCAAGAGCCCCGTTCCGGTGGGGGGGGAGGCCGCGGCGGATTCGGCGGCGGCGGTCGGCACTAAGCCCGCCCGCCACTGCTCATACCGAGGGCTGCCGGGTGATCCGGCAGCCCTCTTTTTTTCATATGCTCATTCGGCGCGGTAGTGCGCCTTCCGACCCTTTGGTAAGATGAACCCCGGAGACGATCGTGCCACCTTTCAAACTCGAAGCGCCATTTCAGCCCTGTGGCCACCAGCCGCAAGCGATTGCCGAACTCGCGGAAGGCGTGGTGGCCGGCAAGAAGCATCAGGTCCTGCTCGGCGTCACAGGGTCCGGCAAGACGTTCACGATGGCCAACTTGGTCGAGCGGGTCCAGAAGCCGACGCTGGTGCTGGTCCATAACAAGACCTTGGCCGGACAGCTGTATCAAGAATTCAAACAGTTCTTCCCGCACAACGCCGTCGAATACTTCGTCAGCTATTACGATTATTACCAGCCGGAAGCCTACATCCCGCAGAGCGACACCTATATTGCCAAGGACGCCTCGATCAACGACGCAATCGACCAAATGCGGCACTCGGCGACCACCGCATTGCTGCAGCGGAACGATGTGTTGATTGTGTCCTCGGTCTCCTGCATCTACGGTCTCGGATCGCCCGAGGTGTACCACGACATGTTGGTCTATCTCGAAGAAGGGATGGAAGTGCGGCGGGAAAAGATTTTGGCGAAGCTGGTGGAGATTCAATACGAACGCAACGACACGGATTTTCATCGTGGGACCTTTCGTGCCCGCGGTGATGTCATCGAAATCTTTCCCGCCTCTTCCGAAGCAAAATCGGTGCGGATCGAATTGTTCGGCGATGTCGTCGATGCCATTCACGAGATCGATCCGCTCACGGGCAAGGCGCTGGGGAAGCTGCCCAAGGTCGCCATCTATCCCAACACGCATTATCTGATCGCGCCGGATCGCTATGAGCGGGCGATCACCGGCATCGAAGAAGAGCTTGAGGCGTGTGTGGCCGCATTCAAGAAGGCGGGCCAGTTGCTGGAAGCTCAACGGATTGCCCAACGCACGAAATTCGATCTCGAGATGATCCGGGCGATGGGGTATTGCCATGGCATTGAAAACTATTCCCGCCATCTCAGCGGACGGGCGCCGGGCGAGCCCCCTCCGACGCTCCTCGACTATTTTCCGAAAGATTTCCTGCTCATCATCGACGAGTCCCATGCCACCGTCCCGCAAGTCGGCGGGATGTATGAAGGAGACTATTCGCGCAAGCGCACGCTGGTGGAGTATGGCTTCCGCTTACCGTCGGCCGTCGACAACCGTCCCTTGAAGTTTGAGGAATTTGAGGCCTGTCTGAATCAGGTGGTGTATGTGTCGGCGACGCCGGGCCCCTATGAACTGAAGCATGCCGGTGACGCCGTCATTGAGCAGATTATTCGTCCGACCGGTCTCATGGATCCATGCATCAAGGTGCGGCCGGCCAAAGGACAAGTGGACCACTTGCTTGGCGAGGTCCGCGCGGAAGTGGCCAAGGGCGGACGGGTTCTGGTCACGACGCTCACGAAGCGTATGGCCGAAGATTTGACCGAGTATTACCATGACCTGGGATTGAAGGTGCGGTATCTGCACTCAGACATCAAGACACTGGAGCGGGCTGAAATAGTGCGGGACCTTCGACGCGGGGTATTCGATGTGCTGGTCGGAATCAACCTGTTGCGTGAAGGTCTCGATCTTCCCGAAGTGAGCCTGGTCGCGATTCTGGATGCCGATAAAGAAGGCTATCTCCGGTCTTACCGCTCGCTGATTCAGACGACCGGACGAGCGGCCCGGAATCTCGAGGGCCGAGTGATTTTTTATGGGGATACCATCACCGACTCGATGAAGCAGGCCATGGATGAAACCACCCGTCGCAGAGGCATTCAGGAGACGTACAACCAGGCACATGGGATCACCCCCACCAGCATTAAGAAAGGAATCCCTGCTTTGGATTATTCAGTGGCCGAGATGGATTATGTCCAGCTCGATTTGGCGGCCGAATCGGTCGAGGAGTATGGGAAGGAAGAGACGGCGGATCAGCTTATTCAGCGGCTGGAGTCGGAAATGAAGGCTGCGGCGAAGGAACTCGCCTTTGAACGGGCCGCGGAGTTGCGAAATCGAATTCGGTTGTTACGGCTGAAAGAGCTGAATGTGCCGACCTAAACGTGCTTGTAGAGATAGACCCCGATGAACATACCCAAAATGCTGAGGATGTTCACTTTGATGCTGAAGCCCAGGGTCAATTTGACGAGGACGAGATCGATGGTGAGCGGTGGGCTGATGCCGGGAGTGAAGTGTGTGGAGAAAATGCTCTGGATGGTGCCTTGAGGAGCCATGACGTGAAGGATTTCCCCTAAAATTCCCCCGAGCAACCCGCCGATGAGCACGAAGATGAGAAGAATCCAGGGTGATTTCCGCACGCGGCTGCTGCCCCTCCTGTCCGCCTCGCCCAACGCAAACGAGTTGAACCATATCGGAAGGACTGGGGCATGTCAACAAATCTGCGGGCTTCCCGCTCCCTTGACTTAACCCTGCTCGGTTCTATACACTCGCCGATGCTCTTTTTCTAGATTTTACGAGGCGATCGGAGATCTGGCGCAAGGCTTCGATGGCCTCTTTCTTTGTGGTCCCATGCTGGATGCATTAAGCGACAAGTTCGAGAAGATTTTCAAGCAGCTTCGAGGGCAGGGTGTGCTCTCCGAGCAAAATATTGCCGAGGCGTTGAAGGAAGTGAGGTTGGCTCTCCTTGAGGCCGACGTCAACTTCAAGATCGTCAAAGACTTCATCGAGCGAGTTCGTCAGAAGGCCATCGGTCAGGAGGTGCTGCAAAGCCTCACGCCCGGTCATCAGGTGGTCAAGGTGGTGTGGGATGAACTGAGCGAGATGATGGGGCGCGAACGCGCGGGGCTCTCGCTCAGTTCGCAGCCTCCCACCGTCGTCATGATGGTTGGGTTGCAAGGGGCCGGTAAAACGACGACCTGCGGCAAACTGGCCCGTCTGTTCAAGGGGCAAGGGAAGCGCGTCCTTCTGGTGGCGGCGGATCCTCGTCGGCCTGCAGCCGGCGATCAGCTGAACGCTTTAGGCCGTGATTTGGGCATTGAGGTTCATCGTACCGATCGGGTGCAGGCCACTCAAGCAGACGTGGTACGGATGTGCCGAGCGGGGGTGGAGCGAGGCCGTGAGCAAGGTTTCGATCTCGTGGTATTGGATACGGGCGGCCGGCTTCACATTGATGATGAATTGATGGGAGAACTCGTGGCCGTGAAGGCGGCGGTGGCTCCTCATGAGGTTTTGCTTGTAGCAGATGCCATGACCGGCCAGGACGCCGTGACAATGGCCAGTCTATTCGATCAGAAAGTCGGTTTGACGGGGGTTATTCTGACGAAAGTGGAGGGCGATGCGCGTGGCGGGGCCGTCTTGTCGATTCGCGCGGTCACCGGCAAACCGATCAAGTTTCTCGGCGTCGGAGAAAGGCTGGACGCACTGGAAGTGTTTCACCCGGACCGGATGGCTTCCCGCATTCTCGGCATGGGCGACGTCCTGTCGCTGATCGAAAAGGCGCAGGAGACCTTCTCGCAAGAACAGGCCGAAGAGGCGCAGAAACGGCTCACGAGCAATACCTTCACATTGGAAGACTTTCGTGCCCAATTAGGCCAGATGAATCGCTTAGGCTCGTTGGATCAAATTCTGGGGATGCTTCCCGGAGGACAAAAACTCAAGACTGCGATCGAGGGTGAGAAGCCGGAGCGGGAGATGAAGCGGGTGGCGGCCATGATCGATTCGATGACGGCGCGCGAGCGTTGCGACCACACCATCATCAACGGCAGCCGCAAGAAACGGATCGCGCGTGGCAGCGGGACCACGGTGCAGGATGTCAATCGACTGATCAAGCAGTTCTTGTCCGCGAAGAAGCTGGCGAAAGCGATGACAGGCGCAGGGGGGCGTCGGCAACTCGCCCAACTCATGCGTTCCATGTAACAGTTGTAGGTGTGTTTAGCGCACTCGCGGTGAGTGCAAAGGAGGAGTGTCGTGGCAGTTCATTTGAGACTTGCAAGGACAGGAAGGCATAAGCGGCCCATGTATCGTCTGGTGGCTGCCGATTCACGCAAAGCACGGGATGGCCGGTTTCTTGAAATCCTCGGCATCTTCGATCCGTTGAAGGAGGCCGGCGTGCCGGAGCTGAAGCAGGAGCGTGTCCTGTCGTGGCTACGCCAGGGCGCGCAGCCGTCGGTCACCGTGCGGACTTTGTTGCGGCGGGCCGGGGTGTGGAAGCAGTTTGAAACGGAAAAGGCGGCCCAAAAGAAAACTGCCGCGAAGTAAATCATGGTGAGTCAGCTCGATACCGTGACTGTCGGTCTGATTGAACGACCTTTTGGCGTCAAGGGCGAGGTCAAGGTTCGTTCACTCACCGACGTTCCCGGTCGCATGGAAACGCTGACACACGTGTGTGTGGTGGGAAAAGACGGCAGGACGATGGAGACCGAGGTGACGCATGTCCGCCGAACCGGCACCGGTTTTATTGTGGGATTGGCCGGTCTGACGAATCCGGAAGATGCCGCGCTATGGCGTGGCGGCCTGATGCAGGTTGCTCGAGGCTCCGTCCCGGCGCTTCCTGACGGACAGTACTACGAGTGTGACCTTGTGGGTCTGGCCGTCCAGACAGAGCAGGGAAAGCCGATCGGTGTGTTGGAGCAAATCTGGGAGTTACCCGGCAACCACGTCTTTGTCGTACGCCAGGGCGCCAGGGAAACCTTGATCCCTGCCGCGAAAGACTTGGTGGCGGGCGTCGATCTTGAACGGCGACTCATGACCGTCCGATTGATCGAAGGATTAGGTGACTAGCATGCTGCGCTTCGACGTGCTCACACTCTTTCCCGAGATGGTGGCTCCTGTACTCGCTCAGAGCATTCTCAAGCGTGCGCAGGAAAAGGCGCTCCTGCATGTCCAGGTTCGCAATCTGCGCGACTTCACAACGGATCGTCATAAAGTGGCCGATGACATTCCGTATGGCGGTGGCGCGGGCATGGTCATGAAGGCCGAGCCGATCCTGCGAGCGGTGGATGCACTTCGTGCAGAGGTTCACCAGAGTGGTGAGGAGATCCGTCTGTTATTCCCTTCTCCGCAGGGCCGTCCCTTCACACAGGCCTATGCCAAGGACCTGGCGAGTGAGCGACGACGCATGGTCATTCTCTGCGGGCACTATGAAGGTGTTGATGAACGTGTGAGGATCGCGCTGTCACCGGAGGAAATCTCCATCGGCGACTATGTGCTCACGGGAGGCGAACTGCCGGCGCTCGTGCTGATCGACGCGTCGGCTCGATTGGTTCCGGGGGTCCTGGGAGATCCGGAGTCTGTGGTGGAAGAATCATTCATGGATTCACTCCTCGAATACCCACACTACACCAGGCCGGCCGAGGTGCGAGGCATGGGGGTTCCCGAAGTCTTGCTGTCGGGGCATCACGAGGCGATTCGTCTATGGCGGCGCAAACAAGCCTTGCGAAGCACCTATGTGAGAAGGCCAGATCTGATCAGGGATCGCGCGTTGAACAGTGAAGATCAGCGTTTACTGAATGAACTTATTAGCGAAGGCATCTCGACGATGCCTGTTCGCTGTGGGGAGGAGGGGTAAGCACATGAATCAGTTAGAACGAATCCAGCGGTCCTTTACCAAAAAATCGGCTCCCAGCTTTGAAATCGGGGATACTGTCCGGGTCCACGTCAAAGTGGTGGAAGGCGAAAAAGAACGCATTCAGGTGTACGAAGGCACCGTGATCGCCCGCAAGGGAGCCCTGAATACCGAGACCTTTACGGTGCGAAAGGTGTCCTACGGCGTCGGCGTTGAGCGTATTTTCCCGGTGCATTCGCCGATCGTGACCAAGGTTGATGTGGTAAGGCAAGGGCGCGTCCGACGGGCGAAGCTTTACTACCTGCGCGGCAAGAAGGGGAAGTTTGCCAAGGTGGAAGAACGCGAGTTTGTCGGTGAGAGCAAGGCCGCCGCACAACCCGCTACCGCGACCCCAGAAACCGTCAAGGCCTAACCGCCTCCATGAGAGCCCGTGAAAACGGGCATAGCGGTGACCTCGGACAGACCATCAGATCTGGGGGAACGCCTGGTGGGACCCACCAAGGACTTTGAGCAAGAGGCGAGGCGATGCGGGTACCGCCGCATTGCCGGACTCGATGAAGCCGGCCGCGGGCCTCTGGCCGGTCCCGTGGTGGCCGCGGCTGTGGTTCTGCCGTTTGGTTGCCGGCTGGCGGGGGTTGATGATTCCAAGCAGCTCTCCGAATCCGAGCGAGAACGGCTGTATGCCGCCATTCTCAAGACAGCGGTGGCTGTGGGAATCGGATCGGCGGACTCCTGTGAAATCGATTCCCTCAATATCCTCGAAGCCACGCGCTTGGCGATGCGTCGCGCCGTCGAGAGCCTGACTCCCGGTCCGGATTTTCTCTTGCTGGACGCCGTCACTCTTCCCGCGGTGTTGATTCCTTCGCGTCCCATCATTAAGGGTGATGCGCTCTCACTCTCCATTGCCGCCGCTTCGATCGTCGCCAAGGTCACCAGAGACCGGATCATGGCCGCCTATCATGATTCCTTTCCTCGCTACAACTTCTTGTCGCACAAGGGGTACTGCACTGAAGAACACCTTCGTCAGTTGGCGGAGCACGGACCCTGTGCGATTCATCGTCGGACCTTTGCGCCGGTGCGCGAAGCGATGGCCTTCGCAAAGGCTGTCCGGGTGAGTGTCGCCCTCGAGGTCATGCACGAGGCGTGAAGCGTATGACGACCTCCGATCCGCGCCACGTATTTGGGCAAACCAGCGAAGCACGGGCGGAGCAATTTCTGCGCAAAAAGGGTTACCGGATCCTCGGGCGGAATCTTCGAACCACGTTGGGAGAACTTGACCTAGTGGCGGAGGATGCGGAGGTGGTGGTGTTTGTCGAAGTGAAAGCCAGGACGACAGAGGCCTTCGGCGGCGCGCTGTTGGCGGTCGATCACCGGAAGCGGGCCAAGCTCGTCAAGCTGGCCTCACAGTATTTGGCGCAACGGCATTGGACCGATCGAGCCTGCCGGTTCGACATCGTGCTGGTGCAAGGCCGGTCGTTGGACGGATGGCATGTCGAACATCTGCAGAATGCGTTTGATGCCGAAGACGGACGGCCGTAGGTTGGAGACGCATGAATGGATGCGATGATTCAACTCATCCACGTCTCCAAGTTCTACAATCGCCGAGCGGCCTTGTCCGACGTGACCTTGGAGATTGAGAAGGGCGAGTTCGTGTTGCTGATGGGACCGAGCGGGGCGGGCAAATCAACCTTGCTGCGCATGCTGATCGGGGCGGAACAACCGGACGAAGGTCAAATCTTCGTCCAAGGACGGAACGTCACGAAGCTCAAGCAGTCGGAAGTTCCCTATCTGCGCAGGAAGGTCGGGTCCGTCTTCCAGGATTTTCGTCTCCTTCCCAAGAAATCGGTATTCGAAAACGTGGCGCTTCCCTTGATCGTCCAAGGCGCATCCACGGTGGATGTCCGTCGAAAAGTGACGGAGGCCTTGCGGGCGGTCGGGGTCGATCACAAGAAGGATCAATCGCCCAGCAGCCTGTCGGCCGGAGAGCAGCAGCGGGTGTGCATTGCCCGGGCGATCGTCAATGGGCCCATCGTCCTCTTGGCGGATGAGCCCACCGGGAATCTTGATCCCGAACGGACGGCGGAAATTATCGAGTTGTTCAAGCTCATCAATGCCCGAGGGACCACCGTGATTGTCGCGACGCACGATCCTCACGTGATGGCGCAGGTCAATCGGCGCGTCATCACCCTGGTGCAGGGGGTAATGGCGCCGGAGCAACGGGTAGGAGTATGAGGCGCTTGTCGTATTTGTTCCGCGAAGCCTGGGTCAATATGCGCACCAACCGGACCACGACGGTGGTGGCGATTCTGACTACGGCGTTCACGCTGGCCTGCGTGGGCATTTTTTTGCTGCTGTATGTCAATCTCCGCAGTGCGGCGGGATGGCTGCAGGACGATATCAAGATCATGGTCTATCTGGAGGATCGGGTCACGCGGGAGGGAGCTCAAGAGCTGGAGGCGAAGCTCAAGGCCGATCGGATGGTGGCCGGCGCCCTCTTCATTTCCAAAGAACAGGCGCTTGGCGAGTTTCGGGCGCAGTTCCCATCCGATTCTCACCTGCTCGAAGGGCTTGGTGAGAACCCGCTTCCTGCGTCGTTTGTGGTCACGCTGGCTCCCAATTTTCGGTCGCCCGACGCCGTCAAGCGTTGGGCGGAACGGATTCGAACTATGGCTGGAGTCGCGAAGGTTGACTATAATCAGGAATGGATCGACGCCTTGGCCGGGCTGATCCGTTATATCGAGCTGGCGGCGATCGGCGTGGGAGTGATTCTGTCGGCTGCGGCCGTGACCATTATCGGCAACACGATCAGGCTGGCCCTCTTTGCCCGGCGGGAGGAAATCGAAATTTTGCGCTTGATCGGGGCGACGCGGGCCTTCATCCGCATTCCCTATTTCCTCGAAGGGGCCGTCCTGGGCGCTTGCGGAAGCGCCTTGTCTCTGGGGATTCTCAAGTTGGGGTTCGAGTTATTTCGGCAACAGATCCGGTCCACCGGGCGCTTCAGCGGCATCGAGAACATGATTGCTTTTTTCCCCCTCTCGATGTGCCTGGCCCTGGTTGCCGTCGGGATGGGGCTCGGGTTTGCCGGGAGCTTTGTGTCGTTGCGCCGATTTGCGGAAGGACGCACATGATGCGGGTCCTTGCCGTAATGACCTGGATGGTGCTGGCTTGGATTCTAGGGGGGGTGTTGCCCGCTGCGGGCGCTGATCCCATTACCGAAAAGATCGAGCGGGAACGCAAGACGCTGGAGCAACTGAAGGACAAGATCGAAGAGAAGCGCAAGCGGGCCGACGAAGCGGAGAAAAAACGGGAGTCGGTTCTCCAGGGCATTCAAACGCTGGACGAACGATTGGTTCGCCACCGGCAGGACCATCAGGATATCAGCAAGAAGCTGCGTAAGAAGGATCGGGAGATCGAGGTCATCACGGAGCAACTCGGCGCCCTGCGGGCCAGCATCCAGGAGCGGCGCAATGCCATTCTCGCTCGTTTGCGCGTGCAATATATGGAAGGACGGTTCGGGTATGTGAAGGCTTTATTGGCCTCCGACTCGTACGGTGATTTTGAGCGGCGCCGTCAGTACCTCTCGGCCGTGTCTCAAAAAGACTATGAGCTGATTGGCGCCTTCAAGGCCGACGTGGCCCGTATGGAGCAGGCTGAACGCCAGCGTGCGGAAGCGCGTGCCGGGATGATGGCCTTCAAGGAAAGCATTGAACGAAAATTGATGGACATTCGCTTGCTTCAAAAGGAAAAGAAGGTCTATCTGACCAAGATCACCCAGGAAAAGGACTCGTACAATAAAGCCGTCGAGGAATTGGAACGGTCGGCCTCCCGAGTGGATAGTTTGCTGCGGGAGCTGGAAACCCGCCGCAAGGCCTTGGCGATGCGCCCCCCCACCGCCCCAACCCTGCCGAGGGGCGCCAAAGGAGCGCTGCCTTGGCCGGCCGACGGGCAGGTGATCTCGTTCTTTGGGCGTCAAAAGCACCCGACCTTTAATACCTATGTGCAGCGCAAGGGGATCGAAATCAAGACCACGGAGGGGAGCTTTATTCACGCCGTGATGCCTGGTACTGTGGTCTATGCGGACTGGTTGAAAGGCTATGGACTCGTTATAATCCTCGATCATGCGAATGGGTTCTTCTCGCTCTACGCCCATGCGTCGAAAATTCTTGCCAAAGTCGGCGAGCAGGTCGCCGAAGGCCATCCGATCGGTGAGACGGGAGACACGGGCATGATCGGAGAAAATACTTTATACTTTGAACTACGCGAGGGGGCTGAGGCGGTCGACCCCTTGCACTGGTTGGCCAAGCGTTGATGGACGCGTCCACGACGTTCAGCATGTTGTAAGGAAGGGATGTGAAGACTATGGAACAGCACCGGCGGCGGAAATCTTGGGTGGTCGGTCCGATGATCGCAGTGGCACTGCTCTGCGGGGTTCTCATCGGCAAGGGCTGGGAGCCGACTGGTCACGCCAGTGAGACCTATGAAGAGCTCAAGACCTTTTCCGAAGTCCTCAATCAAGTCCAGAAACATTATGTGGATGAGACCAAGCCCAAAGATCTCATTCAAGGCGCCATTCGCGGCATGCTTTCGACGCTGGATCCCCACTCCGCCTATATGACGCCGGACATGTACAAAGAGATGCAGGTGGAAACCAAGGGGGAGTTCGGCGGAGTCGGCATTCAGATTGGGGTGAAGGATAGCCGCCTGGCCGTCATTGCGCCGATCGAAGGAACCCCGGCTCATCGGGCGGGAATTAAGGCCGGAGATTTCATCGTGAAAGTGAACGATGATACGACGAAGGATCTGACCCTCATGGATGCGGTCCAGAAAATGCGTGGTCCGAAGGGGAGCAAAGTGAACTTGACCATCCAGCGGGACGGCACGCCGGATCCGCTCGTGTTTACCCTGGTTCGGGATACCATCAAGATCGAGAGTGTCAAGTACAAGGTCATCGAGAACCTCGGCTACGTGCGCTTGACCCAATTCCAGGAGGCGACGGGAAGGGACCTCGCCAAGGCCATCAAGCAGTTCCGCGAGCAGAAAGTCCAGGGGACGATTCTCGACTTGCGCAACAATCCCGGCGGATTGCTCACGGCCGCCGTCGATGTCTCCGAACAGTTCCTTCCCAGCGGCAAGCTGGTGGTGTATACCAAGAGCCGGGAAGGCAAGAAAGACGAGTGGTTCGCCAAGTCGAAGGATCAACTGGAAGATCTGCCCGTCATCATTCTGGTCAATGAAGGATCGGCCAGCGCATCCGAGATTGTGGCAGGGGCCCTGCAAGATTGGGGTCGCGCGGTAATCGTCGGCACGACTTCATTTGGAAAGGGATCGGTTCAAACCATCCTTCCGCTGGGCGATGGGTCAGGACTTCGACTGACCACGGCCAAGTACTACACGCCGAAGGGGCGGTCTATTCAGTCCACCGGCATTACCCCCGACATCGTGGTGAAACTGGCTCCTCCGGGAACAGCCAAGGCAACCGAAAGCAAGCCGGGAGAGAAGGACGCGGATCCCAAGGCGGGGAAGCCCGCAGGTAAGGATGCGGCAAAGTTACCGGATGATGCAGGATCGAAAAACGGATCGGCTCCGCAGTCTCCTGCGACCGATGCGTCAGGGGACCCGTCGCTTGAATCAGACGTGCAATTGCAAAAGGCGGTCGAGTTGCTGAAAAGCTGGAAGATCTTCAAGGAGCTGAAGGTTTCTTAACCGCTTGTTCTTGTACCTGGCGCCGGATAGCCTGCAGCAAGCTCTCTTCGGATCCTGAGAAGCCCGGCATGGTTCGGAGAAGATGCGACTGGACGAGTTGCTCCAGATCGGCGAGGCTCCGTATCCCGAGGCGGAAATACACATAGGTGACGAGTGAATCGGTCAGACCGGGAAGCTTGGTCCATTCTTTCACGTCTTCCGGCAGCGGAGTCTTGAGTTCTTCATAAGCTCCGATTGTTCCGGTCTCCAGAAACTCTTTGATTTTTTCCGCCAGATCTTTTCCGATTCCCTCCATCTCTTCCAAGCCTCGGCGTTGCGCAATCGCCGCGATGTCTTCCTTGCAGGCGAGGATCGAGTCCGCCGCGCGACGATAGGCGCGAACCCGGTAGGGATTTGCGCGCTGCGCGGAGAGGAGTTCGGCCATGGACCGAAACAAGGCCGCTAATTGTTGATTGTGTGCATGCATGATGAGGCGCTCGGGGCCATTGTGCGATTCCTGGAGCCGCCGAGGCAAGGGGGCCGCTTTATTGACAAGCCGAATTCCGGTCCCATAGGATGACGCACGATGGAGAACGGCATTCATATTCAGGTCAACGGTGAAACCAAACCCTGGCGCGCCGGGGCGACCGTTGCCGATCTGTTGCAGGATCTCGACATCAAAACTGAGCGCGTCGCCGTTGAATTGAATCTGGAGATTCTCGATCGAGCAGCTTTTTCTCACCGTCCTCTCAAGGATGGAGATCGGGTTGAGATTTTAAGTTTCATCGGTGGAGGCAGCGACGAAAGTGCGATGTGGCCATATTGTCATATATCTGAAACTTCACTACATCTGACGTCACCACATTATTAAATCGGAGTGTATCATGGCGGACGATCGACTGATCATCGCGGGCCGTGAATTTAAATCCCGACTCTGGGTCGGGACGGGGAAATACAAAAATTTCATCGAAACGCAGAAGGCCATCGAGGTGTCCGGGGCCGATGTGGTGACGGTGGCGGTGCGGCGCGTGAATATCACCGATCGGTCCAAAGAAAATCTGCTGGATTATATCGATCCAAAAAAATACACAATCCTTCCCAACACGGCCGGTTGCTACACGGTGGAGGACGCCGTTCGGTATGCACGGCTGGCGCGAGCGGCGGGCGTGTCAGACTTGGTGAAGCTCGAAGTCATTGGAGATGAGAAGACATTGTTTCCCGACACCGCCGGGCTCATTGAGGCCGCGAAGATTCTGATCAAGGAGGGTTTTATCGTCCTGCCCTATACCAATGACGATCCGATTGTGGCCAAAAAACTTGTCGACATCGGCTGTCCGGCGGTCATGCCGCTCGCGGCGCCGATCGGGTCAGGACTTGGTATTCGTAATCCCTACAATCTCAAGATTATTATGGAAACGGTGAAGGTTCCCATCATCGTCGACGCGGGAGTGGGGACCGCGTCGGACGCGGCGCTGGCGATGGAATACGGGGCCGATGCGGTCCTGATGAACACGGCGATCGCCGGAGCACAAGATCCGATTGCCATGGCCGAAGCGATGAAGTATGCGGTGCACGCCGGTCGGTTGGCCTACAAAGCCGGTCGTATTCCCAGAAAGCTGTATGCGACCGCCAGTAGTCCGATCGAAGGCATGCTCTAACGAGTGATGTGTGAAGGGTGATGAGTGATGAGCATCGGAAAGCAGTCTTCATGTCCGATGCTTCTATCATCGCTGATCACTCATCACGGATCACTCATCACTGTTCATGCTCGTCATGCCTCCCGTTAATTTTCGTCTGCTCCTCGTGACCGATCGCCATCAGACGCAGGGCCGTCCTCTTCCAATGGTGCTCGCTGAAGCTGTGCAGGGCGGTCTCTCCGCAATTCAGCTGCGGGAACGAGACCTGTTCACCCCACAATTACTGAGCCTGGCGCAAGACGTTCGAGCCATCGCGAGGCCGCATGCCGTGGCGTTGATCCTGAATGATCGGATTGATCTTGTCGCGGCGCTGAACTTGGATGGCGTTCATCTGCGCGCCGACAGCATGCCGGTTGCAGCGGCTCGGCGTGTGTTGGGTCCACATCGTCTGATCGGAATCTCCACTCATTCGATCGATGACGTGAAAAAAGCCAACGACGAGGGAGCGGACTATCTCCTGTTCGGTCCCATATTTGACACGCCATCGAAGCGATCGTTTGGGCCGCCGCTTGGTCTGGACCGCCTTGCGGCCGCTTGCAGGCTCTCAACGATCCCCGTCTTCGCCGTCGGCGGTATCACGAGCGCACGTGCGCCTGACGTTCGGCAAGCCGGCGCGCATGGCGCTGCCGTCATCGGAGCGATTCTCTCCCGCAAGGACATCGCGGCGGCCACGGGCGAGTTGCTGACGTCATTGAAACCGGAAAATAAATTTTGAGACGTGCGCGTGTGATCGCGTCGTCCAGTTGACCACCCTACAGTCGGGTGTTAGAATCCGAATCACAGGCTTGACGATGCGCTCTGATCCGATGTTGCAGCCAGGCATAGAGTGCGGATATGGGAGAAAGTAAGAGCAAGTCGAGCCGACTCCGGTCCCTCCGAGATTCCGTGAAGAAGATTACCAAACGGTTGTCTGAGGGTGATGCGGACGTGATACACAAAAACGACGAACATGCCCGCGAAGTCGACAAGCTTCGCATCCAGATACAGTCGATGGAAGACGAGATCCGTCGACTGTACCAATCCCGCTACCAGCTCGATCAAGCCACCAAGCAAAATGAAAAGCTGGTGTCCACTCTGCAGGAAGCGAAGGCGCAAATTGAGGCCTTGCGCGCCGAAGTAGAGAAGCTCACCGCTCCGCCCTCGACCTACGCCATTTTCTCCAGCATGAATACCGACGGTACCGGCAATGTGTACGTGTCGGGCCGGAAAATGAAAGTCAGTCTCCATCCCTCCATCAAAGGTTCCGCGTTGAGGAAAGGGCAGGAAGTCATCCTGAACGAAGCGCTCAACGTCATCGAGGTCAAAGGGTTCGACAGTCAGGGTGAAGTCGTTCGTTTGAAGGATGTGTTGGAAGGCGGGCGCGCGCTGGTGACGCTGCATTTTGATGAAGAGAAGGTCGCGGATCTTGGCGATCCGTTGCTGGTTGAACGGCTGAGCGTCGGCGACCATCTCCTCTACGATCCGCGCTCCGGCTATGTGATCGAGAAGCTGCCGAAATCCGAAGCGGAAGAACTGGTGCTGGAAGAAGTGCCCGACGTCGATTACGACCATATCGGCGGCCTGCAAAAAGAATTGGAACAGGTGCGCGACGCAGTGGAGCTTCCCTTCCTGCATCCGCATCTCTTTGCGGAGTACAAGCTCAGCGCGCCGAAAGGCGTGCTGCTGTATGGCCCCCCTGGTTGTGGAAAAACGCTCATCGCCAAAGCCGTGGCCAACTCCATTGCAAAAAAATTGGGCCATCTCGAGGGGAAGCAGATACGGAGCTACTTCCTTCATGTGAAGGGGCCCGAGCTGCTCAACAAGTATGTCGGCGAGTCCGAACGGCAGGTGCGTGAGGTGTTCAAGAAGGCGAAAGAGCGGGCGGAGGAAGGCCATCCTGTGATCGTCTTTTTCGATGAAATGGACGCGCTGTTCCGCACGCGAGGGACCGGCATCTCCTCCGATATCGAGTCCACGATCGTGCCGCAGTTCTTGTCGGAGATCGACGGTGTGGAGAGTTTGCGCAACGTGATCGTGATCGGGGCGAGCAATCGGCAGGACTTGATCGATCCCGCCGTCCTGCGCGCCGGCCGGCTTGACGTGAAGGTCAAAGTGGGACGACCGGATGCGGCGGCCGCGCGCGATATTTTCTCGAAGTACGTCTCCACCGATCTTCCCTTTGCCGACGACGAACTGGCGCGGCATGGAGGGGACCGGCAGGCCCTGGTTGAACGGTTAACGAACCTCACGGTCGAGACCATGTATGCCTCGACCGAGGAAAACAAGTTCATTGAAGTGACCTACGCGAACGGCGAAAAGGAAATCCTCTATTTCAAGGACTTCGCCAGCGGAGCCTTGATCGAAGGCATTGTGTCTCGTGCGAAGAAGTTTGCGGTGAAGCGGGCGATCGCTCAAGAGGGCACGGGGCTTCGATCGGACGATCTGGTGCGGGCCATCCGGGAAGAGTTCAAGGAGCACGAGGATCTGCCGAATACGACCAATCCGGACGACTGGGCGAAAGTCGCCGGGAAGAAGGGCGAAAAGATCATCCACATCCGAACGATCAGCGGTGGCCCCGCTGAATCCAGACAGATCGAAACCATCACTACGGGCCACTATCTCTAGTCACCGACATTATGCAGGAACAGACACCGACGAGTCGCTCGCGAGTGCTTGGCACTGAAACGGAGTTCGGCATCGCGGCGAAGGATGCCTCTGCGGCCGATCCTGTGTCAGGCTCGATTGCCGTCATCGGACATTACACCGGGTTACCCGCCCCAGGCGCCATTTGGGATTATGAACATGAGAATCCCTTGCTGGACGCCCGTGGCTTTGAAGTGGATGGGGAACGAGAGCGGCCCAATCCCGACTATAATCGTCAGCTCAACAAGGTGTTGGCCAACGGCGGACGTCTGTATGTCGACGGCGCCCATCCTGAATATTCCACCCCCGAATGTTCGAATGTGCGGGAAGTCGTGGCTTTTGAGCGTGTCGGTGAACGCATTCTTGCCAAGAGTCTTCAAGAAATGACGAAGGCGCGGGGATGCGAGCAATATGTCCTCTATAAAAATAATTCCGACGGCAAAGGGAACAGCTACGGCTACCATGAAAACTATCTGGTATCGCGTGCCGTCCCCTTCGATAGGATTGCCCGGGTGCTGACGGCTTTCTTGGTGACCAGATCCATCTTCGCCGGAGCCGGCAAAGTGGGGGCTGAAAATCAGACCAATCCCGCCGAGTATCAGATTTCTCAACGAGCCGACTTTTTTGAGTGTCTGGTGGATCTCAATACGATGGTCAAGCGGCCGATTATCAACACACGGGACGAGCCGCATGCCGATCATGCCAGGTACCGACGCCTCCACGTCATCGTCGGAGACGCCAATATGGCGGAAGTCTCCACTTACCTGAAGGTAGGAACGTTGAATATCGTGCTGGAGCTCGTCGAGGCCGGCGCGGACTTGCCTCAATTGGAGCTCGACGAGCCGGTTCGGGCGATCAAGCAGGTCTCGCGCGATCTGGATATGAAGGAGACGCTCAAGTTGGCGGGCGGGCGGCCGACCACTGCCCTCGAAATCCAGCGGGCTTATCTTGGGGCCGCCAAAACGTTTTACGCGTCGCACCCTTCCGATCAGGTGATGAAAGACGTGCTCGTCCGCTGGGAGGATGTGCTGAACAAGTTAGAGCGGGATCCGCGGCTATTGGTTCGTGACTTGGATTGGGTGGCGAAACGCCATATGATCGAGTCCTACATGGGGCGCAAAGGTTGCGGGTGGGACGATCCCCGCATGAAACTTATGGATCTGCAATATCACGATGTCCGTCCCGAGAAAGGACTGTTTTACACCTTGGAGCGCGGAAATCTGATCGAGCGAATCGTGCGCGACGAGGAGATCGAGCGAGCGGAATTCACGCCGCCGCCGGGAACGCGCGCCTATTTCAGAGGCCGCTGCGTAAGCAAGTTCGCCCCGTCTCTCTATGGGGCAAGCTGGACCTCCGTGCTCTTCGATGCGGAGCACGCCGCCATCAAGAAAGTGCCGCTCATGGATCCGCACAGGGGCACGCAAGCGTTGACCGAGGAATTGCTCAACACCGTCGACACCGTGGATGCCTTGCTTGAGAGATTGAAAGCCTAACGATGTGCCGTCGTTGAGTTGAGCCCACGATGAAGCTGCCCTTCCTGCCCAATCACGACGAGTCGAGCTTTTTCCACTTCCTTTCCACGCACCATCCCGACCTCACATTCCGACATCACGGCTGGCCGCCGGCCGGTCAGCCCTCGTTCGACCCTCCGCGTGGAGTCGGACCGTTCAGCGTGCCGCAAGCCACCACGGTGTTGGCGATCAAGTATCAACAGGGAGTGGTGATTGCCGGGGATCGCCGGGCGACGGAAGGTTTTCAGATTGCGGACCGCCGAATCGAAAAGGTCTTCAAGATCGACGAACTCTCCGCGATGGCGATCGCCGGCGCCGCCGGTCCCTGTATTGAAA
>CAYNLM010000027.1:0-31253 GCA_964398045.1 uncultured Nitrospira sp.
CCGAACGATTCCTGACGAGTGAGCGGTTCCTTCAGATGTACGGCCAAGGCACGTTCCTCGCGCTGAGCGCGATGCTGGCATCCGTGTACGGCTTGTATGGGAGGGATCTGAGTCTGGAGCGCGCGCGCACGTGGACGTTTACCGTCATGGTGCTGGCTCAGTTGGCGCATGCCCTCAATTGTCGAAACGATCGACGCTCGCTGTTCGCCATCGGCCTGTGGACGAATAAACCGCTCATCTGGGCCGTCGGCGTCTCGGCGCTCTTGCAAGCCGCTATTGTACTGGCCGCGCCTCTCCATCCCATCTTCAAAGTGGCCACGTTTGATCCGGAACATTGGTGGCTTGCAGTCGGCATCGGGGCATCGCCTCTCTTGGCGATGGAAGTGTGGAAGTTCATCGCCGGGTCTCCGCGGGATGCTTCAATGTCCGTCTCCCGCGATTCCGGCAAGGGGTAAACCTCAAGGCGGCGATTCATGATTCATTGATCCCTTGGGAGTGTTATGCTAGCGTCACGAACAGGAAGAGAAAAAACGATGCGTCATTCCACCATTTTCACCTTGATGCTCCGAACACTACCGACCCTGCTGCGGGGCTGGGTCATTGTATGGATGCTTGCGGTTCCCTTATTTCATGTGCACCCGGAAGCGGATCATCGTCATGGGGAAGCCGGACATGTGCATGGCGGAACCGTTCACACGGTGTTTTCGGAAGACCTCGATGGAGAATTCGGGAACCATGAGAAGGTCGCACACTCCGGCGACACGCTGTCCGATCACGCTTCGCACAATCGGCAAAAGCATTCGGAGCTCGGCTTTTCCCTCCTCAATGATTCCCACGACCGAAAGTTCTTCAAGCCGCTTCTGACGCAGGTACCCTTCGTCGCCGTTGCGGTCATGCCTGCTCCTGAGTCCTGCGACTCGGCATCCCCGGACGTCAATCCCGTTCCTTGCACATTCTTCGATCACGAGCTTCCTTCCCGCGCGCCCCCCTCGCTCCTCGTCTAGATTTTTCGTTTCCACAAACAACGTCATTGCAGACACCGCGGTGCGGGCCTGCGACCCCTCGCCGGCGCATTGCGGTGTTTGCAGAGAAGAGGAGAATCACGATGATTCTTCGCATGGTCTTATCGGTGTTGTGTGTGTGCTGCTTGGTCGGTCGTAGTGAGACCGGTGTGGTGGCGTGGGCTGCGGAGCCACGCGCCAACACCTATTCGCTGGACGACATCCTGGCATTGGCGATGGAACGCAGTCCCACTTTGGCCGGGGCCGGCGGGCTTGTTAAGCAAAGCCACGGTCAACAGATTGCCGCAGGTGCTTATCCAAATCCATCGGTCTCAGGCAGTGCTGGACGGGGCGCCATTCGTGATCCGAGCACCGGCGTTCGGATCACGGAGCGGACGATCACCGTCGAACAGCCGCTTGAATGGATAGGAAAGCGGCAGGCTCGCCGGGAGGCGGCCGAGGCCGGAGTCGCGGGGGCGAGTGCCGCGCTGGAGGAAACCCGCCTGACTCTTATGGCCGATGTCAAAGTGGCCTTCTATCAATTGCTGTATGCCCAGCGCGATGCTGAGCTGGCGACTCAGAACGTCACGACGGTTGAAGAGGTGTTGCGGACGGTCAGAGCGCGGGTCGCGGCCGGCGAAGCGACCTCCTTCGATACGATGAAAGCGGGCGTCGAGGTGCAGAAGGCCCAGAAAGAAGTGGCCCGAGCTCAGAACGCGTTGGTGATCGCAAAGGCCCGCCTGAACACCCTCACGGCCGGCGCGCTCGGCAAGCAGTTCTCAATCCACGGCGACTTTCACTCCCCCGGACAAGGAGTCGATCTGGAACGACTGGCAGCCGAGGCCCTCGAGCAACATCCCACAGTGCGGCGCTTGACCAAGCTCGCCGAGCAAGCGGGCCATACCGTGCAATACGAACGGGCATCCCGGGTACCGAATGTGAGTGTCCAGGGAAGTTACCACCGGGAAGCGGGGGATGAATCGCTGACCGCCGGACTCAGTGTGCCTCTTCCACTCTGGTACCGGCGACAGGGAGAAATCGAGACCGCGCTCGGGACGAAATATCGCGCCGAAGCCGAGCGACTGCGGGCACAACATGAATTGGAGCAGGCGATCACCCAACATGCGCAGGAAGTCCGCACCGCACAGGATCAATTACACGTCTTCGAGACCGGGTTGCTCAAACAGGCGGAACAGACGTTGACCGTGGCACGGACCAGTTTTCGACAGGGAGCGGCCAGCCTCTTGGATGTGCTGGACGCCCAGCGCGTCTACCGGCAGACGTTATTGGAATATGCCCAGGTCCGCGCGGATCTTTCGATCGCGCTGGTCCGGTTGGAGCGATCCATCGGCGCGCCGCTGTGATCGCGCCCTGCGACCGACGATCGAAACAGGAGGGGTGTCGATGACCCGACGACCGAGCCCGTGGATGATTGCGACTCTCTTGCTGCTTCATATGGGTTGCGATCGTGGAACAGAGCCGCCGACCCGTTCTTCAGAGGCGGGCGCCAAGCCAAGCGCGGGTCGCATCCTCGTGATTCAGCCGCCTCCCGTCGTCCGAGACCGTCTGCGAACCGACGCTGTGACCGTCCATTCAGTGCCCGTGGTCGTGACGGCTCCCGGCGAAGTGTCGTTGGATCTCAAGCAGGTGGCCAAGATCACGTCGCGCATCGAAGGGCAAGCCGAGCAGATTCATGTGCAGCTCGGCGATCGCGTGAAGAGAGGCCAACCGTTGGCGGCCATCGTCAGTCTGCAACTCGACCAGTTGATTGAAGAATACCTTGTCGGCAAGGCCCAGGCTGACGTGGCCGAGAACAGCTTTCGACGGACGGAAAAGCTGCGGGCGGATGACATCGTGCCGGAGCGGAAACTCATCGAGGACAAGGGCCGCTACCTGGAAACCCAGGCGCGCTACCAACACATTCGCGAGAAATTGCTGAACATGGGACTGTCCGCCGCAGAACTCACCGCGCTCGAACGGGGCCGACATGAGGAGAGCCACCGCTATACGTTGACTTCTCCCATTGCCGGGACCGTCGTGGCGCAGAATGTCGTGCGCGGGCAGGGCGTGGCGCCGGGAAACGAACTGTTCGAAGTGGTCGACACGAGTCGCGTGTGGGTATTCGCCAACCTGCCCATCGAACAGGCGAGGAGGTTCAAAGAGGGCGATGCGGGAACGATCACCCCGAAAGGCGGCGAGCCGATCACGGCGCCGCTCACCTACCTGGCGCCGGTCGCCGACGAAACGACCCGGACTATTCGGATACGGTTTGAAGTCGCCAACCCACGAGGTCTGTTGAAACCCAGGGAGTATGTTGACGTGGCTCTCACGCTCACCGGAACCCCGACTCTCGCAGTGCCGGTCACGGCCCTCACGACCGTCGAGAACCGGCGTGGCGTCTTTGTGCAACGCGAGAACGGCTACGTGTTCGTTCCGATTGAGAGCGGGCGGGAAGGCGGCGGATGGATTGAGATTCGTCAAGGGGTCAGCGAAAAGGATCGCGTCGTCACCGAGGGCGTCTTCGATCTCAAGAACGTCCTGTTGAAGGAACACATCGGGTCGGGGGAGTGAACAGCCTGTGGACCACCTGCTGACGTTCTCACTGCGCTATCGGTTTTTTACCCTCGTCGCGATCGGGGTCGTGTTGGCTGCCGGCCTCTGGTCGTTTGCGCGCCTCACGATCGACGCCGTGCCGGATCTCACCCCCGTACAAGTGCAAGTGCTGACGAAAGCACCGGCGCTCGGACCGATCGAAGTCGAACAGTTTATTACGTTTCCGATTGAGGCCTCGCTCAGTGGGCTTCCGGCCTTGCGCGAATTGCGCTCGGTGTCCCGGTATGGACTCTCCGCCGTGACGGCCATTTTTGAAGACGGCACCGATATCTATCGAGCCAGACAATTAGTGACGGAACGGTTGGCGCGGGCGATGGAGAAGATCCCGGCTGAGTACGGTCGCCCGGTCATCGGGCCGCTCACAACCGGCTTGGGCGAGGTGTATCAATTCACGCTCAAAGGACCGGGCTATAGCCTGATGGCGCTGCGCACCATGCTCGAACGGGACATCGGCATGAAATTGCGCGCGGTGCCCGGCGTCGTCGAGGTGAACATTTGGGGCGGCGAACCACAGCAATTTCAGGTGGTGGTGGATCCGGCCAAACTGCTGTCGTTCAAGCTCTCCCTTCGTCAGGTGTTCGAAGCATTGGAGCGCAACAACGCCATGGCCGGAGGGGGCTATCTTGAGCGACAGCGCGAACAATTACTCATTCGAGGCGAAGCCTTAGCCTCACAGGTTTCCGACCTGGCCCGGATCGTTGTAGCCCATGGATCGGGCGGCGTCCCGATCTACATTGCGGATGTGGCCACCGTGCAAGAGGCATCGGCACTGCGCATCGGCGCTGCCACGGCGATGGGCGAGGGCGAAACCGTCATCGGCATGGTCCAGATGTTGGCCGGCGAGAACGCGCAACAGGTCGTCGAGCGGGTCAAAGCCCGCGTCATGGAAATCCAAGCGACGCTTCCCTCCGGGGTGACCATCGAGCCCTATTACGATCGCACGCTCTTCGTGTCCAAGGTCATGCAGACCGTGCGGAACAACCTGTTGGAAGGCGGTCTGTTGGTGATCGGCGTGCTGTTTCTCTTCTTGGGCGACCTTCGCGCAGGCCTGATTGTCGCTGCGGCGATCCCCCTCTCGATGTTGATCGCGTTCACGGGGATGATGCAGGCCGGCCTGTCGGGAAATCTCATGAGCCTGGGCGCCATCGATTTCGGCCTGCTCGTGGACGGATCGGTGGTGATGATCGACAACATTCTCCGCCGATTGGCAACGAAGGATCGGATGAGCCGCGAAGACCGGCTGGCCGAAGTCCACGCGGCCGGGCGGGACGTCCTGCGTCCGATGACCTTTGCCGTGGGGATCATCATCCTCGTCTATGTGCCGATCCTGGCGCTGACCGGTCTCGAGGGAAAAATGTTCCGTCCGATGGCGCTGACGGTCATCATGGCCCTCGCAGGCTCGCTTCTTTTCGCGGTCGCCGCAGCGCCGCTGTTGGCCTTTTGGTTTGCGCGGGCGAGTCCGCGCCGTGAGGACACGCGCCTGTTGCACTGGATACGATGGATGTACGAACCCTGTCTCCGATGGGCGATCGACCATCCTTGGTGGGTCGTCATGCCGGCGGTCCTCCTTTTTGTGATGAGCCTCGGACTCGGATCGTTGCTCGGCGTAGAATTTATCCCTCGACTGGACGAAGGGGATCTGGCGATTCAACTGTGGCGGCTACCCAGCATCTCGCTCAGCGAATCGGTGTCAACCGCCTTGGAGGTGGAGCGGGTCTTGCGGCGTTTTCCCGAAGTCAGACGGGTCGTGACCCGAACAGGCAGCCCGGAGGTCGCGACCGATGTGATGGGTGTAGAGCTGTCGGACGTCTTTGTGATTCTGAGCCCTCAACGAGAATGGGTGACGGCTCACAGTCGCAATGCGCTGATTGCGGCGATGAAGGAGGCGATCACGAACGCAGTTCCAGGCGTCGGCCTCGGCTTTACCCAACCCATCGAGATGCGGTTCAACGAGTTGATTGCGGGCGTCCGGTCCGATCTGGCAGTCAAAATTTTCGGCCCGGACCTGGACATCCTCAAGCAACAGGCCGAACAGGTGGCACGCACTCTGGAACGAGTGCCGGGAGCGGCCGACGTGAAAGTCGAGCAGGTGGCGGGGCTGCCGCTCCTTCGCGTCATCATCAACCGCGAGGAAATTGCCCGCTATGGGCTCACAGCGGATGAGGTGCTCACGCTCATTCAAACCACCCGTGTGGGCCACGTGGTCGGAACGGTCATACAGGGCGCGCGGCGGTTCGAGTTGGTCGTCCGTCTCGTGGATCACGCGTCGGCAGATCCCATCGCACTCGGGAGATTGTTGATCCCCACAATGCATGGAGAACTCGTCCCTCTCTTGCGCGTGGCGGCGATTCGAGCGGACTCGGGACCGGCGCAAGTCAGCCGTGAACATGTGCAAAGGCGGATCGTGGTGGAGTGCAATATCCGGGGGCGTGATCTGGGAGGGTTTGTGGCCGAGGCGCAGCAGGCGGTCCGGCAGACCGTGACGCTTCCCGTTGGATATGAACTGACCTGGGGCGGACAGTTTGAACACTTGCAAGAAGCGTCGCAACGCCTGGCCATGGTCGTACCGGTGACGCTCGTGCTGATTCTTGGGATGTTGTCCGTGATCTTTGGCGCAATGCGGCCGGCGCTGCTCATCTTTTTGAACGTGCCCCTGGCTCTGTCCGGCGGCATTCTGGCGCTGTGGCTGCGCGGGTTGCCGCTGAGTATCTCGGCGATCATCGGCTTCATTGCGCTCTTCGGCATCGCCGTACTCAACGGCGTCGTGTTGGTGAGTCACATTCAGCAACTGAAATCCCAGGGACTCTCGACCGACCAGGCGATCATGCAGGGAGCCGGCGATCGCATCCGACCGGTGCTCATGACGGCGCTTGTGGCGAGTCTTGGCTTCTTGCCGATGGCGCTGGCCACGTCGATGGGGGCCGAGGTGCAGCGACCGTTGGCGACCGTGGTCATCGGCGGGTTGGTGACCTCAACCGTCCTGACTCTTCTGGTGCTGCCGGCGTTGTATCGGTGGGCGCTGGAAAGAGTGCGTGAAAGATCTGAGCGATGAAGAATGAGTCACCGTCAAATTGCTCGTGGGGCAACATCCCATCCGGTGTCTGGGTCCTCGGCTTTGTCAGCATGCTGATGGACGTCTCGTCCGAGATGATCCATAGCCTGCTGCCGTTGTTCATGGTCACGACGCTCGGGGTCGGCACGATTGCGGTCGGCTGGGTCGAAGGGCTCGCCGAATCCCTCGCCCTTGTGGTCAAAGTCTTCTCGGGGACGCTCAGCGACTATCTGGGCAAGCGGAAAGGACTGGCCCTGTTCGGCTACGGGTTAGGCGCGTTCACCAAACCGATCTTTGCCGTGGCCTCCGGTGTCGGCCTCGTCTTGACGGCGCGCCTGTTGGACCGGGTGGGGAAAGGGATACGCGGCGCGCCGCGCGATGCGTTGGTGGCGGACATCGCCCCGCCGTCTATTCGTGGCGCTGCGTTCGGCTTGCGGCAGTCTCTCGACACAGTCGGGGCTTTTCTCGGTCCCTTGCTTGCGGTGGGGTTGATGCTGCTCTGGGCCGATGATTTTCGCGCCGTCTTCTGGGTTGCCGTCATTCCGGGATTGATGGCCGTGGCGCTGCTGTTGTTCGGCATTCAGGAGCCTGCGCCGCGGCCGGCGTCAAAAGGCACGAACCCGATTCGACGGGACAATCTCACCCGTTTGGGGTCCGGGTATTGGTGGGTCGTGGGCGTCGGCGCGGTCTTTACGCTGGCTCGGTTCAGCGAGGCGTTTCTTGTGCTGCGCGCGCAGCAGGGAGGGATTCCCATTGCCCTGGTTCCCCTGGTCATGGTCGCGATGAACCTGGTCTATGCCGGCGCAGCCTATCCATTCGGACGGCTCTCCGACACCGTGAGCCACACAAAATTGCTCATACTGGGCCTGACGGTGCTCATCGCGGCTGATCTGGTTCTGGCGGTAAACGATCACTGGAGCGTGGTGTTGGTGGGCGTCACCCTGTGGGGTCTCCATATGGGCATGACGCAAGGCTTGCTTGCGACCATGGTGGCCGACACAGCGCCGGGCGACCTGCGCGGGACCGCCTTCGGCTTGTTCAACCTGGCCAGCGGCCTGGCCATGCTCATCGCCAGTGTGTTAGCCGGTCTTCTCTGGGACCGGCTGGGCGCCTCGTTCACGTTCTATGCGGGCGCCGCCTTCAGCGCGGTCGCGATCATCGGGGTGGTGGTCATCCGAAAACTCCGGAACGGCTTCTGACGTAGAGCGTCTCATTGCACACCTGGACCTGTTCGAGGCCGCCACGGGCCGATTCGTCCGATCCACACCGTGGATGGCGGGAGACACCTATTACAATCAGTATACGGTCTTCTTCTTTACCTTCAGGACGACCGATCTGGTCGCCGCTCCCTAGCCCGCATTATTCATGAGCGCTTGATAAGGCGCCGGAATTCCGTCCGTCGGCATAAAAATGTCGCTTCACGAGTTCAGCGGTCAGGACATAGCCCCCTAGGATGGCACTGAGGAGAAAAAGGAAAGAGAGCGGCATCGGGGTCAATCCCAAGGGGGCGGCGATCGGAACAACGGGCAGCAGGAGGGTCACGATCCCGACGGCGAGGGTCGCCAGAACGAGGTGACGGCCGGGCCGGCTGGCGAAGAACGGCCGGCGAGTGCGGATCACCAGGACAATCGCCGACGCCGAGATGACCGATTCGATGAACCAGCCGGTCCGAAACTGTTCCGGTGACGCATGCAGCAGCCAGAGCAGCGCGCCGAATGTCAGGTAATCGAATACCGAACTCACGAGGCCGAACGTCAGCATGAATTTGCGAATAAAGGCGATGTCCCAGCGTCGCGGGCGATCGATGAGCTCGGGATCGACGCGATCGGTGGCGATCGTCATCTCGGGGATGTCCGTCAGAAAGTTCGTGAGAAGAATTTGTTTCGGCAGCAAGGGGAGGAACGGCAGGAAGAGCGACGCTCCGGCCATGCTGAACATGTTGCCGAAGTTGGCGCTGGTCGCCATAAAGACATACTTCAAGGTGTTCGCAAACGTCGTCCGGCCCGCGCGGACGCCTTGGACCAGCACGGCCAGATTCTTTTCGAGCAGCACGATATCCGCGGCGTCCTTGGCCACGTCGACGGCGCTGTCCACGGAGATGCCGACGTCCGCCGCATGCAGCGCGGGGGCGTCGTTGATCCCGTCGCCGATATAGCCGACCACGTTGCCCGCGCGTTTCAAGGCCAGAATGATGCGGTCTTTCTGATTCGGTTCCACCTCAGCAAACACGTCGATGTGGTTGACCCGATGAACGAGGGCTTCGTCCGTCATGCGGCGAAGATCCGGTCCGGTCACGAGACGCGTTTGGTTCAGGCCCACCTGCCCGCCGACATGCGCGGCGATGAGACGATGATCGCCCGTCATGATCTTCAGCGAGACGCCCAGTTGCCGTAACGAGGCGATGGTCTCCGTCATGTCGGGCTTGATCGAATCGGCAAAGACCAAGAGGCCGAGGAACGTCATGTCCGCCTCCTGCTCTTTGTCGATGCGCGTGGTCTGTCCCATGTCCCGATAGGCCAGACCGAGCGTCCGCAGCCCTTGCCGGTTGAGGTCCTCAAACTGCCGTTGAATCTTCTCTCGGCAGTCCCCTATGCCGATCGCCGTTCCATCCGGCAATTCGGCGCGCGTGCATACCGCCAGCATGGGCTCTACCGCGCCTTTTGTAATCAACAAGTGAGCGGTGGGTGACGCGACAAGGATGGATAACCGCTTGCGAAGGAAGTCATACGGCACTTCGTCGAGCTTGCGATAGCCGGACAGATCGTGCGCGCCCTGCGCGCGAAGCGCTTGATCGAGTGGATTGACGAAGCCCGTCTCGTAGGCGGCGTTCAGATAGGCGTGCAACAGAACCCGGTCGCTCCTGCGGCCATCCAGATCGAGCGCCGCCTCCAGGCGCATGGTCCCTTCCGTCAGCGTGCCGGTCTTGTCGGAGCAGAGCACGTTCATGCTGCCGAAGTTCTCGATGGCGGCGAGGCGCTTGACGATGACCTTCTGTTGCGCCATGCGTTTGGCGCCGTGCGACAGATTCACGCTGATGATGGCTGGGAGGAGCTGCGGCGTAAGGCCGACGGCGAGCGCCATGGCGAAGAGAAACGAGTCGAGCACCGGGCGGTTGAGATAGACATTGATCGCGAAGATGGCAAAGACCAATAGCAGGGTCACTTCGAGCAACAAGTAGCCGAACCGCCGGACGCCTCGTTCAAACTCCGTTTCAGG
Organism: uncultured Nitrospira sp.; assembly: GCA_964398045.1. GTDB lineage: Bacteria > Nitrospirota > Nitrospiria > Nitrospirales > Nitrospiraceae > Nitrospira_D. Next base: position 9,883 of record CAYNLM010000027.1, read on the forward strand.
GGGCCGCAGCATGACATGGCGGGCGATGCGGCCGAATTCCGTCTCCTTCCCGATATGCACAATGACGGCCTTCGCATGTCCGCTCACCACGTGCGTGCCCAAGAACACGGTATTTGCCCGTTGGTTGAGCGGGGCAGCGGCCGGGACGACCGTGGTCGATTTTTCCGCCGGATAGGTTTCGCCGGTCAACGTGGCTTCATCGACGAACAGATCCTTGCTTTCAAGCAGGATCCCGTCTCCCGGAACGCTGGAGCCGGCCGAGAGATCGATCACGTCGCCGGGAACGATCTCGTCCATCGGCACCTCGATCAGTCGTCCATCCCGCCAGACCTCGCTCGTGACTCGCACGAGTGCGAGCAGGGAGGCGACGGCTTTCGCCGCCCCATGCTCTTGCCAAAAACCCAGCAGGGCGCTCATCAGGATGATGGTCAGGATGATGAGCGCATCCGTGCGATCGGCCAGGAACAATGAGATGGTGGCCGCAAATAAAAGAATGAGAATAATCGGACTACGGAATTGGGCCAGCAGGATCAAGAAGGGACGAATGTTCCGGTGCGGCTTGAGCCGGACGGATGCACAGCGCGCTTGGCGTTGCTGCGCCTCCTCGGTCCCGAGGCCTTCCGGCCGCGTCTGCAAGCGGCGGAGGAGATCCTCCGCCGGAAGGCTCCAGTACGCCGTGTTCTGCCTGTTCATACGACGTTGGAACTATTCATAATGCAGCGCTTCGATGGGGTTGAGCTTCGACGCTTTGTTGGCCGGATAGAGTCCGAAGAACAGGCCGACGATCAACGAAAATACAAACGCGGCGGCGACCGCTTGGGTGTTGATGATCGTCGGCCAGCCGACCATCGTGGTCAGAAGCCGCGCGATGCCGATGCCGGCGGCGACCCCGAGCGCTCCGCCGATCGCCGTCATGATGGTCGCTTCGATCAGAAACTGTAACAGGATATGCGCGCGTTTGGCCCCGACGGCCATGCGCAGGCCGATTTCCTTCGTCCGTTCCGTCACCGAGACCAGGAGAATGTTCATGATGCCGATGCCGCCGACCAGCAGCGAGATCGAGGCGATGCCCATCAACATGAGCATCATCGTGCGGCTGGTGCCTGCCATGGTCTTGGCGATGTCTTCCATCGTGCGGATCGTGAAGTCGTCTTCTTCCGAAGAATGCAGGCGGTGCCGCGCGCGCAGGAGATCCTTGGTGTCCTCCACCACGGCGGGAATGTCATGGCGCGTTTCCGTCGCCACGAGAATGATGCCGACCGTGCCGAGAAACCGCGTGCCCAGGACCTTCCGTTCGGCGGTCGTGAAGGGGAGGACGATCAAGTCGTCCTGATCTTGGCCCGTGACCGACTGCCCTTTCGGAATCAGGATGCCGATCACCCGGAGCGGCACGTTGCGGATGCGGATTTCGCTGCCGATGACCTCTTCGCCCGGCTCGAACAGGTTCTGCGCCGCCGTTTTGCCGAGGACGGCGACCTTCGCGGCTGTATCCATGTCCGACTGGGTAAAGAAGTTGCCTTGGGCCACGGGCCAACTGCGCACATCCGTGAACTCGGGCGTCGTGCCCAGGACGACCGTGCTCCAATTCTTGTTTTCACGGATCACTTGCAGCACGGAGCGCGTCGCATACATCACGGTCATCACGCCGGTGACCTTCTTCTCGATGTCCTGCGCGTCGTCCACGGTCAAGGTCGAGACCGAACCCAGGCCGCCGCGCACCCCGCCGACCGTGGTGGCGCCCGGGATGATGATGAGGACGTGTGTCCCGAGGCTGGCGATCTCCGCTTGGACCGAGGCGGTCGCCCCTTGGCCCAGGCTGACCATCGCGACCACCGCGCCGATCCCGATGATGATGCCGAGCATGGTCAGCCCGGCGCGCAACGGATTGCGGCGCAGAATGCGGAGGGCCGAGAGAGTCGTGAGCCAGAGGAAAGACATGGTGATATGGTCTATTCGGTCTGTCTGGTCGTCTGGTCTATCTCGTCTGTCTTGTCTGTCTGGTCTGGTGGTCTGTCTTGTCTATCTGGTTTTCGGATTGAACCAACGACGAGACAGACCAGACAGACCGAACAGACCAGATAAACGGCCGTTGGCCGTTTATCTCATCCTCGGTCCGCCGTCGAAGCCCGGCGGCAGCTTTTTCTGCGCCTGTTCTTCGGGCGTCTCAATACCGACAATGACGGCATCGCCTTCCTTCAGCGGCCCCTCGGTGATTTCCGTGAACAGCGAATCGGCGATGCCGGTCGTGAGCGGCACCTGCCGCGGGCCTGCTTGATCCAGCGTCCACACCTGCGTCCGTTTGCGATCGACCGGCACGTCCGGCATCCGGAACCGCAGCGCGCCGTTCGGCACGCGCAGGGGATTGTCTTTCCGCGCCGTCACGATCATGACGTTGGCCGTCATGCCGGGCTTCAGTTTGAGGTCGCGGTTGTTCACGGTGATGACGACGTCGTAGGTCACCACGTTCTGAATGCTGATCGGCGCGTTGCGCACCTGCGTGACGACGCCGTCGAAAAATTGTTTCGGATAGGCGTCCACGCGGAAGGTGGCCGTGGTGCCCTCCGCGACGCCGCCGATATCGGATTCGCTGACATTCGTGTTCACCTGCATCTGCGTCAGATCCTGCGCAATGACAAAGAGGATCGGCGTCTGAAACGCGGCGGCCAAGGTTTGGCCGACATCCACGTTGCGGGACACCACGATGCCGTTGACCGGCGAATAAATCGTGGTATAGCCCAGGTCGAGTTCAGCCGAAGCGAGCGTGGCCTGCGCTTGATCCAGTTGGGCCTGCAAGACCTCGACGTTCGCGGCGGCGTCCCGATAATTGGTTTCGGCGAGATCGAGATCGGCCTGCGACACGAATGCCTGCGGTCGCAGCGCGGCCATGCGGTCCAATTCCAGTTTGCGTTGCCCGGCCATGTTCTTGGCTTTGGCGAGATTGCCCTTTGCGCTTTTCACTGCGGCGCGCGCCTGGCTCACCCGGGCTTTGAACGGTTGCTGGTCGATCTGCGCCAGAATCTGGCCTTTCGTCACGATGGAATTGAAGTCGGCGAACAGCTGCGCGATTTTTCCTGACACCTGGCTGCCGACCTGCACGGAGACCACCGGATTGACGGTGCCGGTCGCCGTGACGATGGCGGTGATCGGGCCTCGATCCACGGCCGCTGTCTTGTACTGAATCGGCGGCGCCCCTGAAACCCACCAATACCAGAACGCGGCTCCGGCAAGAATGAGCGCCGTGGCGAGGCCGACGATCACGGGCAGGCGGGACCGTCGTTTCCTTAGAGGGATGACCGTGGCGGGAAGTGGATGCGGCTGATCGGGCGGCAGGTTTCCGGGCACAATCTCGGCCACAGGAACGCTGCGGATCTGGTCTTCCGGAACCTCGCTCATGCGCCCCCCGCCGCCTGCATGATTTCATCTGTGCGGCTTTGCCTCAATCGACCGGCGACCATCTTACGACCTTCTTCCGCGAATAATAAGATCAGCGCGCCGATCGCCAGCGGTCCGAATATCCAAACCGGCAAAGGGGCGGTTCCAAAGATGTTGTTTCCCAGTGGCGCATAGGTGATCAGTGCCAGCAGCGTGAGTTCCGTGACGATGCCCCAAAGGATCAGCGTGTTGGTGAACCAGCCGAGACGGAATACCGAATGACGATCCGAACGGCAGGCGAACACATTGGCGACCTGCGCCAAGACAATGCCGGCCAGCGTGACTGTGGTCGCCTGCTTATATAATGGTGACGACCAGGGCAGCGGCGTGCCCCAGGTCCAACCCTGTGAGAAGAGATAGAGAAAAAACGCTCCCATCGCGAGTAATGCCGAATTGAGGCCGAGGAAGAAATAGGTCCGCAGCAGCAAGGGGGCGGTCAGCAGCCGTTCGGTCCGTGGGCGCGGGGGGATCTGCATGATGCCCGGCTGGGGAGGATCAGCCCCCAACGCAATGGCCGGCACCATGTCCGTGCCGAGATCGACCGCCAAGACTTGCGGTATCGTCAGCGCCAACGGCATGCCGAAGAAGCCATAGCACAGATACGGGACCACTTCCGGCACATTGCTCACTAGAACGTAGGTCGCAAATTTGCGGATATTGTCGAACACCGCGCGGCCCTCTTCTATCGCATTGACGATCGTCGCGAAATTATCGTCGAGCAAGATCATATCCGCCGTTTCTTTCGCCACGTCCGTGCCGGCGATGCCCATCGCAACCCCGATATCGGCTTTCTTGAGCGCGGGCGCGTCGTTCACTCCGTCGCCGGTGACCGCGACCGTTTCGCCCATGTCCTTGAGCATGGACACGATCCGCATTTTGTGGCGCGGCGCCATTCGGGCGAACACCGGGTCCGGCTCGCCCGGTCGGGACGGCGTGAGCAGTCGGCGTAAGGATTCGTCGCTTATGCGGTCCAGCTGCGCTCCTTCGATCACCGGCACGAAGCCGGCCGGTTCTTGCCGAGTCTGTTCCGGTACAAGACCGATCTTGCGCCCAATGGCCAGCGCGGTGAGCGGATGATCGCCGGTAATCATGATGGTCCGCACCCCGGCTCTCCGGCAGATGGCGACGGCCGCCGGCACTTCCCGATGCGGCGGGTCCATCATGGCGACCAGGCCGAGAAACGTCAGGTCGTTCTCCACCGTGTCCACGTCGATGTGCTCCGGCTGATGCGCCACCTCGCGCATGGCCACGGCGAGGACGCGATAGGCTTGCTCGGCGAAGGAGCGGCTCTGCGTCAGAATGCGCGCGCGCTCATCGGACGTCATGGGAACGGCCTCCCCCTGCAACTGGAGTCGCGCGCAAAGCGGGACCACCGATTCCGGAGCGCCCTTGGTGAAGGCCATCAGGCGGCCTTCCGACCAGTGCAGCGTGCTCATCCGTTTGCGATCGGCGTCGAAGGCCAGCTCGCCCATGCGGCGCAAGGGCGGCCGGTGGGCCAGCCCATGCTCGATGGCAAATTCCAACAGGGCCACTTCCGTGGGATCGCCGGTGACGACCGAGCGTCCGTCGGATCGCCGGATCCGTTTGGCGTTGTGGCAATGGAGCAGGGCGTCGAAGAAGGACCGCCACCGCTCGGCCTCGGCATTGCTGACCACTTTCCCTCTGGTCAAGAAACAGCCTTCCCGTGCTTCGATCACGAGCTGGTCGGCGTAGAAGCGATCCACCTTCATCCGATTTTCAGTCAGCGTGCCGGTCTTATCGGTGCAGATCACCGTGGTGCAGCCGAGGGTTTCGACGGAGGGCAGATGCTTGATCAGGGCCTTACGCTTGGCCATGCGCTGGCTGGCCATCGCAAGAGAAAGGGTCACGGTCGGCAAGAGTCCTTCCGGCACGTTCGCCACGATGATGCCGATGCCGAAGATGGCGCTGATCCAGAATCCGAGGCCGGTCCACAAGCCGATGGCAAAAAAGGCGGCGCCCATCGCGAGCGAAATCGCCGCGACGATCCGCGTAACCTTGATGATTTCCTGCTGCAGCGGACTGAGAGTCGTCTCGACGGTCGTGGTCAGACGGGCGATTTTGCCGAACTCCGTGTGCATCCCTCCTGCGAAGACCACCGCCCGGCCGTGCCCGGAAAGAATGGTGGTGCCGGCGAACACCAGATTCGGCGTATCCAACCAGTGTCCGTCCTCCGTCGGGTCGGCCGTTCGTCGCTTCGGCTTGGATTCACCGGTCAACGCCGCGTTGTCCACCCGCATGCCGATCGCCTCGATCAGACGCGCATCGGCCGGCACCCGTTCGCCTTCTTCCAACAGCAGCACGTCGCCGGGCACAATCTCGCTCCGTGGGACTTCCACGGATTGCCCGGCCCGCGCCACCCAGGCTTTGTCGGGCAACACTCGTTGGAGGGCGTGGACGGCTCGTTCCGCTTTGTATTCCTGCAAGAAGGCAAAAAACGCGTTGATGACGATCACTCCCAGAATCGCCCATCCCAACGTGGCCATGCCCTCCCCGGGCCGCATGACGTCCGCGGCAAACGCGAGACCGGCGGCGATCCACAGGAGCACGGCGAGAAAATGGGTGAAATGGCGGAAGAGGGCGCGGAGCACCGAATAACGGTCCGGTTCGGTCAGCACGTTCGGGCCGAATAGCGTCAGCCGCCGCCGGGCTTCTTCCAACGAGAGCCCGCCGCTGCCGGTCTCCATCCGTTTCAGAACGTCTTCGACCGACAGCCGGTTGATATCGTGGAACCGGAACTCAGGCACGCGCACCTCGCACGATCAGGACAGAGCAGGGCACGTACTTCAACAGACTTTCCGACACGCTCCCGAGATGCAGCCGCTCGCTTTTCGTGAGTCCGCGAGAGCCGATCACCAGCAGATTGTCATGTTCTGATTCTACATGTTTCACGATCGTGTCGATGACATGGTCCATGTGCACCTTGGTGACGACCGGATAGCCCTCCTTAATGAAGTCGTTCCGGAAGCCGTTGACGAGGGCGGTCGCCCGTTCCATGACCGGTTGCGTCAACTCGGTGAGTTGAGATTCGGATAAGTAGCGCGCGGCCAGGTCGGTCACCGGGCTCTCGGCCGAAGAGAGAATCGTCACGGTGGCGGATTCGGGAAGGATGTGTGAACGCAGAAACCGAGCCGCGGCGCGTGAATGTTTGGAGTCATCGACCGCGAGCGCCACGCGGGCCAAGGAGGGAGTAGGTTGTTTCACCACCATGACGGGACAGGGAGCGATCGACGCCACCTGGCGTGAAATGCTTCCCAATAAAAAGCCTTTGATGTCGCTCAGTCCACGCGAGCCGATCATGACCAGGTCGATCTTTAACCGGCGAGCCTGCCGCGCGATCGTCGAGGCCACGGGACCGTGGGCCAACAGGGTGTGAAGTTTGGTGCGCGGGCCGGTCGCGGCCTGGCCGAGCGCGGCCTTGGCCGATCGCTCCGCCTCGCGGAGGAGCCCGCCGCCGGCCTTCTCCGACGCGGCCAACGCTCTATTCGCAGCGACGGGATTCCTGCCTTGAGCGGCGCGGATTGTCGGGCGGTCGATCACGTGTAGGAGCGTCACCTGTTCCGGTTCGCGGCTGGCAAGCGCTTCAAGCGCCTGGACGCCCCACTGAGAAGATTCCGATCCATCGACCGCACAGAGAATTCGCATGACCGGCTCCCTCCTTATGGACGTGATCAACGGGACATGACACCAGCGTGACTCGGTATCTAAACTGCATTGGATATGCCCGTGGCGCATGAGAGCAAGTCAAGGGAATCAGCCATGTTCCCAAGGGTTGCCGAGAGTAGACAAGTATTCAACGATGCCAATGCTGCGGCGTTTTGCAGCAGGGCTTCCAGCAGCGCTGTGGTGATTGGCGTCAGTCTTCGAGATCCCATGGAGCGGCATGGGGGAAATTGAACCTGTCCGGAGTGTATCTCGATGGCACTTACATTGCGAAGCATTCAAGGTAAGGGGAGGAGGGGCCATGAGAAAAGGCGGCGCGGCGGTCTGTGTAATCGTGGGTTGGGTGAGTCTCGGCGGCGCCATCGGTCTGGCCGAGGCGGGCGGGGTGGCGAGTATCGGCGAATCCGGCGAATTCGTCGAATTGAGTCATGAGGTCGAAGGTCGGAAGGTGGTCGATCGTCTTCCCTTGTATCGCTCGGGTGGCCTGCGTTACTTCAGCGCGGGGGTAGGATTGGAAGAGCGCGCGGCGGAATACCCGCCGTTCTCCATCAAGATCGTGTTTACGGCGGGAGGGAAGCCGTTTCTAGCCGGAGTTTCTGTAACGGTCCAGCCGGCCAAAGGCGGGAGCGCCCTCACGATTCCACGAGATCAGGTGGCTGGTCCTTGGCTGTTCGTCGATCTGCCGCCGGGCGTCTATGACGTGACGGCGACTCATGGCGACCAGACGCAAAGCCTCAAAGGCATCAAGGTGGAAGCCGGAAAGCAGAAGACGGTTTATCTTCGTTGGGCGGAGGACCGAGGCATCCCGGCGAACACGCCATTGGAGTAAGTCCTGCATCGGCGGCGGTGCAACGGTCCGATAGGAAACAGGAGGACGTGATGCCGAGGAAAAAACAGGCGGGGCCGATCCGAACCACGGAGTTTGGGTCGATGACCGTAAAGCAGGTGATGGAAAAAAACGTGCAATGTGCCAGGCTGACGACCAAAGGTGACGTGATGGCATCGCTGATGATCGAAGGGTTCGGGTCGGTGCCGGTGATCGACGGCCAGCGGAAGTTGGCGGGAATCGTCAGTGAACATGATTTGCTGGCGGCGATGGACGACGGACATCAGCTTGGGGCGCTGACGGCGGGCGACATCATGACGGCCAACCCCTATTCCGTCCGGCCGGAAACGACCTTGGGAACCCTCGTGCACGTGTTGCGCGCGAGCGATCTGGTGCGCGTGCCGGTGGTCGATGCCAACGATAAACTGATCGGCATCATCGCCAGGCGCGACGTGCTGCGAACGTATCTCTCGTCCGGCTCGTCCGGGAAAAGAAAGTGAGGGACATCCGATGCGACAAACCGAGTTTTTCATGAAGGCCTGCGATCCCAAAACACTCACGGTGGGACAGTTGATGCAGGATGCGGTGACTCGCTGCTCCCCCCGCACCGACGCCTTGACGATCACGCACATGATGACCCATCGGAATTTCGGCAGCCTGCCGGTGGTGGAAGAAGACGGCACGTTGGTGGGTATCGTCAGTGAGTACGACCTGCTGCAGGCCATGATCGACGGGCGCGACCTGCGCAAGATTCTGGCCACCGAAGTCATGTCGGCCCATCCGGTGAGCGTGACCGAAGACCAAACATTGACTCAAGTGGCCGATCTCTTCCAGGACCGGTATCTCACCCGCGTGCCGGTGCTGCGGAACGGCAAACTCGTCGGCATTCTCGCGAGACGCGATCTGCTGTTTGGCTATACCAAGGCCTCGCAGTACTGGTCTTAGCAGGCTGTTGAAAATGTCCGTCAGCGGCCACGCTTGATCATGTCGTCCCCCAGCATCGAAGAGCGAATCCAAGCGATCGACTGGGAGCGAGCGTCGCGCGATCTCGATGCCGAAGGGTATGCCACGATAGAGGATCTGCTCACTCCCGACGAATCCGCCTACGTTGCCGAGCTGTACTCCAAGGATGATCTGTTCCGCAGCCGTGTGGTGATGGCGAGGCATGGGTTCGGTCGCGGAGAGTACAAATATTTCCGTTATCCGCTGCCGGATCTGATCGCCGATCTACGGACGGCGGTCTATCCCCATCTTGTCCCGATCGCCAACCGATGGAATGGGGCGATGGGTATTGCTGTTCGCTATCCGGATCAGCACGAGCAGTTCCTCAAACGTTGTCACCAAGCCGGACAAGTCAGACCGACGCCGCTCTTGCTTCAGTACGGCATCGACGATTACAACTGCCTGCATCAGGACCTGTACGGCGACCACGTGTTTCCGCTGCAACTCGCCATTTTGCTGTCCGAACCGGGCAAGGATTTTACCGGTGGTGAGTTCGTCATGACGGAGCAGCGCCCTCGCATGCAGTCGAGGCCGATGGTCATCCCGCTGCAGCAAGGGGATGGCGTCATCTTCGCCGTCAGTCGACGCCCCGTGCGGGGCGCGCGCGGATCCTATCGAGTCAATCTCCGGCATGGCGTCAGCCGCGTCCGTTCGGGGCACCGCCATACGGTCGGCATCATTTTCCACGACGCCAAGTGAGTCGGAGACAAGACGCAACCATGCCGCACGTGCGCATTCCACCCGCGGCTCTTATCCCGCTGTTGTGTCTGCTCCTGCCGTACTCCATATTTGCAGAGCCGCCTACAACACACCGCAGCCCCTGCGAGATCGTCTATCCAAGTGACGCGACGATCGAGTGGGACTGTCGAACGCTGCGAGCGGGGGAGTCGTTGGGGAAGTTATTCGGTGAACGTTGGATCGACGTGGCGCGGTTCAATCGGATTGACCGGCGCCATGCACGTTCCGGCGTGTCCATCAAAGTCCCGCGGCGGCTTGAGGACTTGGCAGCCTTTCAACCACTACCCTCGTTCTATCCGGCTGCAGAACAAGACGAGCAATTCATTCTGATCGATCTCTCGGAACAGTTCCTCGGCGCCTACGAATATGGCGCCCTGCGATTTGCCGTGCCCATTGCGTCTGGAAATGGAGGGAACGAAACGCCAAGAGGCGAATTTCGTCTGACCGCCGCTCATCGCGGACATCATTCCAGTCTCTACACGATTGAAGGCACCGAGCGGCCCTATCCGATGAACGATGCACTGCGGTTTCATGTGAATCGAGAAGGTATGTCGTACTGGATCCACGGCCGGGACCTGCCCGGCTATCCCGCCTCGCACGGCTGCATCGGCCTCTACGACGAACCGATGCAGAAAGAAGAATACGGCATACCGAAAGACCCGGAACTGAACGATGCGAAGCGACTGTTCGAGTGGGTGTTGGGCGGAGAGGTGGAGGGGGAGCGGGTGATCCCGCTCCCGCACGGTCCACGAGTTCACATCATCGGGCAGGCGCCGGAATATCGGCCGTAGATTGTGTTCTCTGCGGACCTGCTCTGCCATCCGGATGAGTCAATCGAGTGACTTTTGGAAGCGAGCCACGCTGATGGTGAGCATGAGGATGCCCAGTCCGCCCATCGCGGCCATCTGCGGCCAGAGCACGTCCAACCCAACCCCCTTCAAATAGACGCCCCGAAGCACATCGAGGAAATAACGCAGCGGGTCCAGGTAGGTGAGCCACTGCATGAAGTCCGGCATGCTGCTGATCGGGGTGCCGAATCCGGAAAAAGTGATGGCCGGCATATTGAAGAAAAACCCGGAGACCATTGCTTGCTGCTGGGTCATCGATATGGTCGAGATAAAGAGACCAATGCCAAGCATGCAAAGGATAAAAAGGATGGCCCCAACCGCCAGGACGCCGATGCTTCCGCGGAACGGCACGCCGAACCAGAGGGTGCCGACCAAGGAAATGAGAGTGGTATCGAGAAGTCCAATCAGGAAAAACGGCAGGGTCTTTCCCAGGATGAGTTCCAGCCTTCCGATCGGCGTCACCATAATTTGTTCAAGCGTGCCGATCTCCCGCTCGCGCACCACGGCGAACGCGGTCAAACTGACCACCATGATCAGGATCAGATTGCCGATCACGCCCGGAACAAAGAACCATTGACTGTCGAGGTCCGTGTTGAACCATGGACGCCGGTCCAACACGATCGAAGGGAGCTGCGACTGTACCAGCGGGGAGATGTGGAGAAGGCGTTCCTTCTGGTAATCCTGCGAAAAGCGGCCGGCGAGCTGATTGATATAGCCGACCGCGATCAGGGCGGTATTCGAGTTGCTGCTGTCCACGATGACTTGAAGCCGAGCCGTCTGGCCTTTTCGGAGGTCCTGCGCAAACCCCGCATTGATCTGGAGGGCGACGGTGACCGTCCCGCGATCAATCAGCTCGCCGATCTGCCGGCGGTCGTTCAGGCGAGCCCTCACATCGAAGTAAGGGCTGGCGGTAAAGCGCGACAGTAGATCACGGCTCACCTGGCTGTTGTCGAAATCCAGCACCGCGGTCGGGATGTGCCGGATCTCCAATGTCGCCGCGTAGCCGAAGACGAGCATCTGAATCACCGGCGGGCCGAACAATAAGAAGCGAGTCCGTTTATCCCGGAAGACTTGGATGAACTCCTTGAACAGCATCCCCTGTAGGCGCCCCAGCATGGTGGTTCCCTCTAGGTCAGTGTCTTGCGGAAGGCACGGGTCGCGAGGACGGTGAGCAGCAACGCAAAAATTGCCAGAGCCGATAGATCATTCAAGAGCAACGGGATGGAAGTCCCTTTGAGAAAGACATCGCGGATGATGGTCATGAAATAGCGTGCAGGGATGAGATGCGTAATCACCTGGATCGCGGCCGGCATTTGGTCGATGGGATAAATGAAGCCGGAGAGCAGAAAGGCCGGCAAGAAGGTGGCGATGAGCGCAGCCTGGCTGGCCGCAAGTTGGGATTTGGCGACGACCGAAACAACATACCCCAACGACAGGACGACGATCAGAAAGAGGGTGCAGCTCAGGAAGAAGACGCTCCACTGCCCGCGAAACGGAACCTCGAACCACCAGATCGCCACGCCGGCGCAGAGGGCGGTATCGAACAATCCAATGGCGAAATAGGGCACGAGTTTGCCCACCATGAGTTCCAGGGGCGTGACCGGGGTGGAGACGAGCTGCTCCATGGTGCCCCGCTCCCATTCTCTTGCGATGGTCAATGACGTGAGAAAGGAGCCGATCACGGCCATGATGATGGCGACGACCCCCGGCACGATGTTGGCCGTGCTTTCAAGATCTTCGTTAAACCAGGTCCGGGCATCGACCCGTAGAGGGGGCTGCAGCCCGGTCAGTCCCTGACCACGCAGCCACTCCAGTTGCATGTGCTGGTTATAGGTCTGGACCACGGCTTCGCTGTAGCTGATGCTGACATTGGCCGTATTGTTATCTGTGGCGTCGAGCAGCGCTTGGACGCTGACCGGGCCTCCGGTGTTCAACTGGTCGGAAAAATTTACAGGGATGACAATCGCCAGCCGGCAGTCACCGGCGTCAAGCGCCCGAACCAGGGCCGGATAACTGTCCACCGTCTTCACCACGTTGAAATATTCCGAGGCCTGAAAATACTTGAGGAAGTCCTGGCTTTGCTGGCTGCCCTCCCGGTCGTACACGTAGACCGGGATGTGTTGGATATCGAAGCGCACGCCATAGCCGAAACCCAGCATGAGCAGCAGCGGCATCGCGACGGTAATGAGCAAACTGGGGAGGTCCCGGCTGATCTGTAGAATTTCTTTGCGAACGATTGCCGCGAGCCGATGCCAACGCATGCGCGAGCTAGGCCTTTCCGGCAGCCCCTTGCGCTGCCGTCAACGAGACGAAGACATCCTCTAAGGACGGGCGGATCTGCTCAATTTTTGACACGGTGACTCCCTGTTGTGACAGATACGTCCGCAGCCGAGGGGTCATGCCTCCGGCTTCCGGCACGACCACATGCAGGGCATTGCCGAACAGGGCGGCATCGGTCACGTCGGCAGTTTGCCGGAGCAGATCGAGAGCCTGGCCGAGGGGTTCGCACTCCACCAACAGCAATGCGCCGGCCATGGCACGCTGTTTCAATTCCGCAGGCGACCCTGAGGCCACGATGCGCCCCTGAAAGATCAAGACCAGGCGATTGCAATACTCCGCTTCATCCATGTAGTGGGTGGTGACGAGGACGGTCACGCCCTCAGCGGCCATCGAATGGATCAATTCCCAGAATTGGCGTCGCGAGATGGGGTCGACTCCCGATGTGGGCTCATCGAGGAACAGAATGGGGGGCCGGTGGAGCACGGCGCACCCCAAGGCGAGCCGTTGCTTCCATCCGCTGGGCAAGCTGCCGGTGAGTGTGGATTCACGGCCGCTCAAGCCGGCCATCTGCAGCACCCACGAGATGCGTTCTTTCAGAACCGACGCAGGCACGGCATACATGCTTGCAAAGAATTGGATGTTTTCGATCACCTGAAGATCGTTGTAGAGAGAAAACTTCTGAGACATGTATCCGATTCGTTGACGGACCCGTTCCGGCTCCCGCGCCACGTCGTAGCCCGCCACGAGGGCTTGCCCCGCCGTGGGCCGAAGCAATCCGCATAACATCCGGATGGTCGTCGATTTGCCTGCGCCGTTCGGACCCAGGAAGCCGATCACCTCACCTCGCCGTGCCTCCAGACTGATCCGATCCACCGCGACGAAGTTGCCGAAGCGTTTCACTAGGTCTCGAACGATGACCGGTGGAGCATCGTTGCTCATCCTGATCTGCTCCTGTCGCCACCCGACGTCGCCGCGACGAAGAGGTCTTCGATCGTCGGGGCGGCTCTTTCAAGGCGGTCAAATGGAAGCCCCGCCGCCTGCATCCGGGCACGCAGTTCAGGAATCCGACGTTCCGCATGGTCCACCACAAGATGGACCCCATTGCCGACCAGCAAGGCATTGAGGACACCATCCGCCTCGGCGAGGGCGGCTCGCACGCGGCGAGGTTTGGAGGAAACGACGGAGATGACTTCTCCCCGGAGGTGCGTCTTCAATTCGGCCGGGGTCTCGCAGAAGAGGATCCGCCCTTGATGCAGCAAGGCGACCCGATGACAGCGTTCGGCCTCGTCGAGGTAGGCGGTGGACATGAGAATCGCGATTCCTTCATCAAGCAGCGAATACAGAATGCGCCAGGAGTCGCGGCGCGAGACGGGGTCGACTCCGTTGGTGGGTTCGTCGAGCAGGATGACGCGGGGGCGATGGATGAGCGCGCAGACGAGCCCGAGTTTTTGCTTCATCCCGCCGGAGAGCTTGCCTGCCAGCCGATCTGCGAATTGACCCATGCCAGCCGCATCGAGCAGTTGGCGGGTTCGCTGTTCGCGGTCCGCGCGGGAAACGCCGAAGACGTCGGCGTAGAAGCGGATGTTTTCGTCGACGGTCAGGTCTTCGTAAAGGCCGAATCGCTGCGGCATATAACTGATGTGGGCTTTGGCCGACTCGGGATCCCGCCCGATGTCATAGCCTGCGACCGTCGCGGATCCCGAATCCGGTCTCAGGACGCCGGCCAACATGCGGAGGGTGGTCGTCTTCCCGGCGCCGTCTGGTCCCACCAAGCCGAAGATCTCGCCGGGGTGCACCTCGAAGCGCAGATGGTCCACTGCGATGACGCCGGAGAAGCGCTTGGTCAGGTCCGACGTAGAAATGGCAGCAGGCATGATTCGTTACTCCGACGGCACGTCGATCACGGCCTCCGCCGGCATTCCCGGCTTCAACTCATGGTTCGGATTGTCCAGGTCGACTTTAATGCGATAGACCAGGGTCACGCGTTCCTTATGAGTTTCCACGCTCTTGGGCGTGAACTCGGCTTGTGAAGAGATGAACGACACGCGGCCTTGGTAGGCCTTGTCGGGATAGGTGTCGGTGCGGACGGTGGCCGACTGGCCCCACCGGATGCGTCCCAGATCGGTCTCATTGACGTAGCCGCGCATCCAGAGATGGTCGACGTCCGCAATCGTCACCACGGGGGTTCCGGGGGACACGACCTCTCCAAGCTCCGCCTGCCGGACCAGCACGACACCGGAGACAGGAGCAGAAAGCACCGTGTATGCGAGCTTCACGCGGGACATCTCGAGCGCTTCACGGGCGAGCTGAAGATTGGCGCGTCGAACCGCAATCTCCTCCTTGCGGGTGCCCTCGACGATTTGATCGTGGGTTTGTTTAACGCGTTCGTACGTCGCCTGCGCGCGTTTCAACTGGGTCGCAGCGCTGTCGACATCTTCCCGAGAGACGCCTTGCTCCGCCAGGAGCGCCTGGCGCCGGCGGAACTCCGCTCGCTTCAGCTCCAGATCCGCTTGAGCGTCGATGAGCGTCTGTTTCGCCGCCTGGATTTCCTGCACCCGGCTTCCTGCCAGCGCGAGCTCAAGCTCCGCTTCGCGCATCCGCACGGTGGCTTCGTCCATGCTCACTTGTTGCCGATAGTCATCGTCGTCCAGCCGCGCCAAGAGGTCCCCTTGTTTGACGTATTGTCCCTCTTGAACGGGCAGGTCCACGATCCGGCCCTGCACTTTAAAGCTCACCACACTTTCGTGCGCTTCGATGTTGCCAGAAATTCTGAGCGTGCTGTCGTCGGCGTGGTTCGCCGCTGAGCGAACGTACAGGTATCCGCCTACCATCACGGCGAGTGTTGCGAGCACGATCAGGACCATTCGTTGCATCGTCGTCAGCCTACGGCGGCAGCCGGATCAATGCGACCTGGCTTTGTCCGTCATCAACCCTTCGAGCACCACTCTGATGATGGCAGCAAACCCTGTCTTAGGTGTGAGGCTCAGTTCTTCCATCTTGGGCGGATTCATAATGGCCTGCACGACGCCAAGCAGAATCTCGATCGCCAACTTGGCAGGAATGTCCTGGCGAATGAGTCCTGCTCTGCGTCCTTCAAAGAAGACCTTCCCGAAGTGGCGCTGAATCACATCCCGCCGCCGGCTCTCCACCACTTTAAATAAATCCGGTGCCTCACGCCGAATATCACGCACGAACGGCGGCCGAATCTCTTCCATGTGCCCCTGGACACAGGCGAGCAGACGATGCAGCGCAGTCAGGCAATCGGACGAGGCCGCGGACGTAATGCGGCCAAGATCGGTATCGACATGGCGAAACTTCTCGAGGATCACAGCTTCCAAGAGTGCTGTCTTGCTCGGGAAACAGGTGTACAGTGTTTTCTTGCTCATCGCCAATTCACGCGCCAGATCGTCCATGGTGACGCTGCGGAATCCATGAGCAAAGAAGTGCCGCCGGGATTCCGTGATGATCCGCTGACGGGCGGCATGGGCGGATGATGGTGTCGCCGGTTCTCTTCGGCGCGGCATGGAGCGTCTCATGTCGATTGACTATGGAAACTAGAATAGTATTGTAAGTTTCCCTGAGTCAATCCCTGAAGGCCGCGACTTGTGCGCTGCTTATGTGAAGCAGGAAAGGATGTCGTGCCGGATTCACAGACCAGCCCGGCTATCCGGTCTGCCTCGGCCTCTATGGAGCTGAACAACGCGCAGCCGGAGTGACAGCGCAACTGCGTGGGCAGGGTGGTCTATAATAGCGCCCTGTGTAGATGTGGTCGGAGGCTTCCTCTAATGTCGAGGTCGATTTCTCTTCTCACTCGTCCCGAGGTAGGATGCTTCCTAAATCAGAGACAATATTTCGAATTGCATCGATGAACAAGCTTCGACTGTTTAATGCCGTTGTCGTGTCCATGCTTGTTGCCGGGATTGTGCTGGTCGTATTAGCCTTGGCGACTGTTAAAACGTTGGATCGCGGCGTTATTGAAGCCGCCGCCGCTCGAAACCGTCATGCGGAATTCCTGCTTGCAGCCTCGGTCGTCAGCCGTGGGATCGATCGACTTGAAGATTTGCGAAACAGCAGGCGAATGAAACCCATACTTGATGATATTCAGCAACTGCGGCCGGGGATTCGTGCTCTTGAAATCATAGAATTCGTATCAGGCGCCACGAAAGAAGTTGTCAATACAGGTAATGGTCACCCAGGCGCAATTCTCTCTCAGAGCGAGGTACAAGCGCTTCGCGCCAATCAGGTTCTCTCTCACTTCGACGGCTCCGGTCAGGACAGAGCGTGGGTGTTCACCGCCCCTATCGTGTCGAGCGGCACAATTGTCGGTGCTCTCCGGGGCAGGTTTTCCGTCTCAAAATATGATCAGTTGATTGAGGCTCAAGAGGAAGTGGCGAAGCAAGTTGCCGTTGGCGCCGTAATTATTACCTCCCTTACCATGCTCCTGCTCATACGAATTCAGCTCCACCGGCCGATCGCACGGTTGCTTGGTACTATGGAACAGGTCCGATCAGGAAACCTGGCCTTGGAAGCGCCGATCAGCGGACCACTGGAAATCCGTCGTCTCGCCGAGAATTTCAACCAGATGATGGCACAACTTCATGCCGTCATGAGCGACAGGGAAAAGCTGATGATGGAAATACAAAGCTGGAACGAGAGCCTTGAAAGCAAGGTGGAGGAAGCCGTCATTGCATTGGAAAGAGAAAAGGACAAGGTCGCCGCCGCGCAATTGGCAGCTCAACGCAACAGCAATCTGGCAGCTCTCGGAGAGGTGTCGGCCATCATGGCCCACGAGTTGGGAAACCCGCTAAACGTCATTTATGGGTGTCTTCAGCTGATGAAGAATTCGGCGATGCCGAGCGACAGCACGCGGCACTTGGATGTCATTAAGGCGCAAGTCACGCGCATGAGCGACGTGATGCAACATATCCTCAAGTCGACTCGTATCGAAGGAGAAGCTTCTCCGGTTCTGCTCAACGACGTGGTCAGTGAAGTGATCGCGCTCCTCCAAGCGCCGGAGATTAAAGTGGTGACGCACCTCGCGCCGGAGCTCCCCCCCGTAGCAGTGAACAAAACATCCCTCCATGGCGTGATTTTGAACTTAGTCACCAATGCGGTGCAGGCGATGAGCAATAAGGGCAAGCTCATCCTGAGAACGAGCATGGCTTTCAAGCCAGACCTTGAAGGACACCTGCTGGTGCAGGCAATGCCGTCCGGCCGGCCGATGGTCCGGCTCGTGGTTCAAGATTCGGGATCAGGTATTCCAGCGCACGTGCTCGATAAAATATGCGAGCCATTTTTTACCACCCGACATGAGGAAGGCGGCACCGGCCTCGGCTTGGCCATCAGCCGCAGGGTCGTCGCCTCTGCCGGGGGGCGATTTGCGGTAGAGAGTGTGCTTGGGAAAGGCGCTGCCTTCACGGTCGACCTGCCGGTATGGGCAGACAAAGCGTGATCCATGTCGAAGGCCAAAGAAACCATTCTGATTGTAGACGACGATCAGGACAATAGGGAGTTACTCGCTGAGGCCTTGTGTAAGAACGGCTACGAAACAAGAATGGCCGCCAGCGGTGAAGAGGCCTGTCAAAAGGCGGAGGAACAAGAGTTTGGGCTGATTGTCTCCGACATCCAAATGGGACGCCTTTCGGGAATTGAGTTGCTCAAGTGGTTCCGAAAGCAATGTCCTGACACGGCAGTCGTGCTGCTCACTGCGTTTGGGTCTGTCGAGACCGCGATCGATGCAATGAAATATGGAGCGTTCGACTATCTTACGAAGCCGATCAACTTAAGCGAATTGTTTGTAGTCGTCGAACGAGCGCTCGAGCACCAACGGTTGGTTCGGGAAAACACAATGCTGAAGATGGCGTTCAATCAACGATTGCGCGCGAGTTCCATCGTGGCGCAAAGCCGACCCATGGTCGAGATTTTTAAGTTGGTGGGGAAAGTCGCCCAAACGAAAGCGTCGGTCTTGATTTACGGGGAGACCGGGACCGGAAAAGAGCTGGTTGCACGAGCGGTGCATGATAACAGCCAGCGGGCCGCTGGTCCGTTCGTCGCGATTAACTGCGCAGGGATTCCAGAGAATTTGATCGAAAGCGAGTTATTCGGGTACGTCAAGGGGGCATTTACGAATGCCGATCATGCGCGGCGGGGGCTCCTGGAAGAGTCCAGTGGCGGAACGGTGTTTCTTGACGAAATCAGTGATTTGTCTCCAGGGGGACAAGCGAAGTTCTTGCGCGCCCTGCAAGAAGGCGAGATCAGGCGGCTGGGAAGCAACATCAACATTCCAGTGGATCTCCGGGTGGTGTCAGCGTCCCGGCATAATCTTGAGGGATTGGTTAAAGAAGGAAAGTTTCGAGAAGATCTCCTCTACAGGCTTAAAACAATCACTATAGGACTGCCGCCACTCCGCGAACGGAAAGAGGATATTCCCTTATTGGCGGATCTGTTTGTAAGCCGATACGGAACGAGCAAGGATATCCGAGGATTGACGCCACATGCCGTGGAACTCCTTCAACAGTACGATTGGCCGGGAAATGTTCGTGAGCTTGAACACGTGATTGAACGAATGATCACGTTAGCCCATGGGCCGATCCTTTCCGAGGACGACTTACCCACTGAACTTCGTCACGTCGAAGATTTCTCTGAGATGCCGACGAACGAGGAGCAAAGCTCTCTGACAGCCGCTCGAAGAAAGGCAGCTGCCATCAGTCGTGATCAATTGCTTGATGCACTTGAGAAGACGTCAGGCAACAAGCTTCATACGGCTGAGGTGCTTGGCATTAGCCGTTGGGCGTTGAATCGATTAATAGAGAAGCATGCGATAGAAAAGTGTGAACCGGATGCATCATGATCTTCCACCTTGCCTGCTGCGCTAACATTTTCCTGTAAAGCAACAAGTCGCAGCGCACATCTCCGCACAGTGCGATCGCTGTCGATCTGCCGCTACCGCACTCTCCCTCTCATGCATCATCCTGATTTGTGAACCAGTTACGTGTTTCAGCAATGGCACGTGCCTTGTACACGTGCCTTGTAATGGTTCTCGCCATCCACGCGTCGTCCATTGTTTCACGAGTCAATTGATGAAGGGTCCACTCTTGCTTGATGGATCGGCCTATCGCATTGTTTTTACCGAATCGGAGTTTGACGCATATGTGGCCGAGCTGTTACCCCGGCTGCTTGAGCGTGCGACGACGCAAACTAAACGCTTCTTGCGGGAGACAGAGCAGTGGGAAAATGACACGGTGCATGAGAAGCTGGCGCAACGTTGGGGCTATGAACTTCTTGAGCGCTTTCTTATCAATGGCCGAGGTGCAGTGCCCTGCCGACCGCTCCCTCTCCTGGACAGCCTGATATTTAAGCACTACAGCCAAATGATCCGCGACCATTTGCCTAATGCCACGATCATCACTTTTTGGCATATTCCTTGGCCGAACTCCGAGCGGTATGCGATCTGTCCCTCGTCGCGGGAGATTTTGGAAGGCCTGCTCGGCAGCAGCATCATCGGGTTCCACACACGGTTTCATTGCAGCAATTTCATCGACAGTGTGGACCGCCTGCTCGAAGCCAGGATCGACCGGGACAGTTCCACGATCTCCTATGGGAGCAAGCTCTCCGCCGTCAATCACTATCCCATTTCGATCGAGTGGCCGAGCCGGTGGTTGCCGGAACAACCCCCCATTGTCGAATGCCGGAAGCAGATCCGCTCGCGACATCACATGGAGGCGGATCGGCTCGTCGGCATCGGGGTGGAGCGGCTCGACTACACGAAAGGGATTCTGGAACGGTTCCTGGCGATCGAGCGGCTCCTGGAACTGCATCCGGAATGGATCGGACGATTCTCGTTCATCCAAATCGCGGCACCGAGCCGTTCGATCATCGAGCAGTACCGGCAATTCACCGACGAAGTGACGGCCCTCGCCATCCGCATCAATGCCCGCTTCGGGGCCAGCGGATACCGCCCCATCGAGTTGATCATCCGGCATCATGAGCCCCCGGACCTCATGCGCTACTACCGCGCAGCGGATCTGTGTTTCGTCAGCAGCCTGCATGACGGCATGAATCTGGTGGCGAAGGAGTTTGTCGCGGCGCGTGATGACGATCAGGGCGTGTTGATTCTCAGCCAGTTTACCGGTGCCGCCCGCGAGCTGCTCGAAGCGCTGATCGTGAATCCCTACGACATGGACCGTTGTGCTGCAGCGCTGCATGCCGCGCTGACCATGCCGGCGGTCGAGCAACGGGCACGGATGCGCAGCATGCGCGGCATCGTGCAGGAGTTCAACGTGTACCGGTGGGCTGGTCGCATGCTCATGGACGCCGCACGCATGCGGCAGCGGGCAAGATTGATGCGGCAGGTCGGAGACCGTCATGCACGCCTGACGGACAAGGCACGATGATCTATCTCTTTTCACAGGAAGGCCGGCAGGCGCTCGAAGCGCTTGCCGGGCGATCCATTCTCTACGCGTTCGATTTTGACGGCACGCTGGCCCCGGTCTCGTATGACTGTGATGCCGTGGATCCTCCCACAACAAACAAGACGTCCCCCAAGGGACTGACAAGCGAGATGC
>CAYNLM010000028.1:0-31094 GCA_964398045.1 uncultured Nitrospira sp.
GGTGACGACGTTGAGCACCAATCCAAGCACTTTGAATTGCGCGGCCACCCATCCGATATACGACACCACGACGGCGACCGTGCAGAGCACTTCGACGGTGCGGTTATAGCGCAGGCGATAATAATCGCCGACCGTCAGGAGATTCAGGCGATAGAGCTTCGGCGCGAAGAACAATCCGGCCAGTATCAAACAGAGGCTCGATCCAAATGGATCGGCCACGACGCCCCGGAGCCCTTCCTTCGCAAACGTGGCGGAGATGCCCATCACGGCTTCGGCGCCGAACCAGGTCGCGAAGACCGTCGCCGTCACCACCGGCAAGGGCAGGCTTCTTCCGGCCACAGCGAAGTCTTTGGAGTTGTGCACGCGTGTGGCGGCAAAGAGTCCGATGCCGACCGAGAAGAGCAGATAGAGGATGACGAACCAGAGGATCACGCGCGCAGGATAAAGTGATCGTCGAACGCAATCAATTGTTATTCATCTCGACCGATCGGTTGGAATGAAAGGAGGAACACCGCGGCTTCTGTGGGCGGAGAAGCCGCGGCGGGCGGAGGGCAGGCTCAGAATGTCCAGTACTGGGAGGGTCCGAAGGTGAGACGGCATCCGACTAGAAACAGTTCGCCTTGAGATTCTACATGAATGGGTTTTGTCCACTGCACTTCGTAGAGGCACACGGAGCGGCGCCACCAGGATTCCGGAATATTGAGCTCCATGAGCTGTTGGTTGCGAGGGGCCTGCCCCATGAGGACAAGAATCCCGTGCTCGCTACGGTTCAGGCTGAAGACTTCGCCCTGCTGGATGACCACCGCTTCTTCATCGATCGATTCGCAGAGCTCATAGGTGCAAATCTTCCGCTCCACGAGTCGAGGTTCACGCCGCCGAGTGGGCGCCTGGGCGACGGGAGTTCTTGCGTAATTGCTCACTTCAGCCGCGACAGGCTCTGCTTCCCAAGGTCCTGAAAGATGATGGATGACTTCCCTGGTTCCAATCATCATGTGAAACCTCCCTCTTCGACGGTGACCATGCTTCTTTCTTGAGCAAGGGCCATACCGACTGTTGGCGCCGACGTCACTGCGTAAATCTCGCGATTTCTTCCTCGCGACTGTCCTCCTTCTCGCATCGGTCCGTCATAGGGCGAAGGGAATGCCGTTCACCACTGGACGTTACGGCGCAACTATCCCTATGAATCCCGGCAAGATTTTCTGCTGTAGTCGATTGCCTACAAGGCGCATGGTGATGCCTGCAGTGAGGACGGTTCAAACGCGCCTTTCGGACTCTCTTTCCATGCGGCCATTACGCTCGTCCAGAGGATGGGACCAGGCGGCTGAGACGCAGAGTCTTGCCCCCCACCCTTCTTTCGTAATGTGCCGAAGAAGTGACCAGCAAATTGCGCCTCCGAGCGCCCTGATTCCTCATGTGCCTTCACAAAAAGGCCAACAAATGAGCGGATTTCAGCGAAAATCCGCATCTTCCATTGGCATCACGATTGCCATGTTCTGAGGTCATGGGCCATGTCCAATCACCGCTCCCCGTTATCACAGAGCGGAGCGTCGAACCCCCATATATTTATATTGCTCCAAGC
Organism: uncultured Nitrospira sp.; assembly: GCA_964398045.1. Taxonomy (GTDB): domain Bacteria; phylum Nitrospirota; class Nitrospiria; order Nitrospirales; family Nitrospiraceae; genus Nitrospira_D. The sequence goes on from CAYNLM010000028.1 coordinate 1,580, forward strand.
AAAACCTCTTCATGGCTTTCAAAACAATGTCCTCCGAGCGTGGCGAGAACGGCTGTGATGGGCATTACCGTGGTGATGATTTTTTGCATCGGCTGGGCGGCCTGCACGGTCGAGCGACGATTAGTGGCGGCCGCCGGACACAGTCTCGTTCAGGCAGCCACCGATGCCGCCGGCAAGCTCGAACTGATCATCGCGGAACGGCGCGGAGACATCGAAGTCTTGGCTTCCACACCGGTCGTTCGAAGCCCCAATGTCGAGGCGTTAGGCGCCTATCTGCACCAATCCCTCGCCAGCCATCGCGCCTATGAGTGGATTGCCGTGGCCGGTGCATCCGGCTGGCTGATCGCTGCAACGGACTCATCGACGGTCGGACAGCGCCGGGACCAGGAGGCCTGGTTCAGAGGGGCCGCCTTGTCCTCCGGTGTCACGGTGCTGAGCACCAATCCGAACGATGACGCTCACCAATCGGTCGCCATCGCGTTATCCGCCCCCATCCGGGGACCAGACGGACGGTTCCATGGAGTCGTGGCGGCCTCGCTGGCCGTGCCCGCTCTCCTGGACGCACTCGACCAGACCATGCGGGTCCTCCAAGGCATGGAATGGTCCGATGACTCGCACATCGAATATCAGCTGGTAAACGGAGACGGCGATCTGATGGCCGATTCAGATCTGCGGCAGGACGGCGCGCTCAATTTAAAGCGCCTCGGCCTCCCCTCCGCGCAACTGGTCGCGGCGACCAGCCGTGGGTTCGTGGAGGAAACACATCTGCGCCGTCATGAACCCGTCATCACGGCCTACGCGCAGGTGAACATCCCGAATACCTCGCCTCCGCTGCGCTGGGGCATTCTCATCCGGGTCGATCGTGGCAGCGTCCTCGCGCCAGTGCGAGCGTTCCTGCGGAAACTCATGTGGATCATGATGCTGCTGGTCCTGCCTCTCTGCGCACTCCTCCTGTGGTTGGTGAAAACGCTGCACAGGGAATGGAATCTGGCCTCGAAAGAATCTCGTCGAGCCGCGGAAGCCGAGTCCACGCTCGTCAAACGAACGGAAGCCCTGCATTCGCTCGTGGTCGCCACGACGATGCTGAGCCGAGATCGTAATTTGGACGAACTCCTCCACCATCTCTTGGACATCACCCGCTTGAATACCCGGGCAGACTACGCGGCCTTTTGGGTCCCGGTCAACGGGATACGCGGAAAGAGCACGAGCCTGGAAACCGGCCACGAGGAGTTGACCCGGCTCATCGCTCGAGTGCGCGCGGAAAAAGGAACGGGGGCTTGGCTCGTGCCGGAACAAGGAACCATCCGGCTGGCCGATCTCCTGGCACCATCTGGGTTCACGGCCTCCCAGCCGCACTCCCTCAGCTCGTTTCTGGGAGTTCCGATCCGGTGCCACGGACGATTGTTCGGAGAACTCCACCTCGCCAACAAACGGCTGGAAGACGGGCGTGCCCTCGAATTCACTGATCTCGATGAACAGGTCGCGCAGACGCTGGCCACGCAAGCCGGGATTGCCATCGAAAATCTGCTGTTATTGGAAGAATCCACACAGCGCTCGCGACTCGACGGGATGACGGGATTGCTGAACCATTCGGCGGCACTCGATGCCCTTTCACGCGAACTGGCCCGCGCCGAACGAGAAGGGCAGCCGTTGGCCGTCATCATGGCGGATTTGGATCACTTCAAACGCATCAACGACACCTATGGTCATGCGATCGGGGACAGCGTGATTCGGGACACAGCCGGACGGTTGTTGGAAGCCACGCGTCTCTATGACCTCGTGGGACGCATGGGGGGAGAAGAATTCCTGGTGATCATTCCGGCTTGCGATCTCGCCTCCGTCGGCGAATTTGCCGAACGCCTGCGCAGCGCCATCAGCGACCGCCCCATCGAGACATCAGCCGGCTCCCTTACTGTCACAGTCAGTATCGGCGCGACCGCCTGGTCGCCCGGCGTGCCCGTCAGCCCCCATTCTTTATTGGAAACGGCCGATCAGGCCCTCTACCGGGTGAAGCACAGGAGCCGCAACGCCGTCGAGGTGAGCACGCCCACCGATCCGTCGCCTGACCGCCAAGTCGCCTGACCGGCGGATTTTCTTTCCGTCTCTCTCGCTCACCTGCTCACTGCAGCTTCTCCACGCGGAGGCCGAGCAAACGGATGAGTTTGCGGTGGGGATTGGTGCGCCGGTCCAAAAACGGCATGAGCAGTTTCAGCGCCTCTCGCCATAACGCCGCGCCGTCATTGGATGCCGCCGGCAGCGTGTGCGCTCGTGATGTGGTTTCAAAGTCGGCGAAGCGCACGGTGAGGACGATGGTTCGGAACGACTCAAATCCCTCTTGATGCAGCCTGGCGATCACACTTTTCGCCAGATCGGCGAGCTGCTCGACGAGCAGCCGAGTCTCGCCCGTATCGGACTCGAACGTCGCTTGTTCACCGATCGACTTGGGTCGGGACCACTCTTCGAGAGGTGCGGCATCGAGACCGCGGATACGGTCATAGAGCTCCATGCCCCGCCTGCCCATCAGGTCCACCAACTCGAAGGGCGTCAGCTGTTTCAAGTCCTTGACGGAGCGGATGCCGCGGCTCCGCAGTCCCGCTTCCGTCTTCGGACCGATACCGGGAATCGAGCGAACGGAGAGCGGCTCCAGAAACGACTCCGCCTCCTCTTCACGCACGACGGTCAGCCCGTCGGGTTTATGCAAACCTGACGCGATTTTGGCGATCAGTTTATTGGGACCGATACCGATGGAGGCGGTCAGTTGCTGCTCGGCCCGAATCGTTCGCTTGAGTTCACGGCACAGAGTTTCGGCGGCCTCATAGGAGCCCGTGCCGCTTACATCGCCGTAGGCTTCATCGATACTGGCTTGTTCGATAACGGGAATGAATCGCCGCACGATGCTCAGCACTTCCTCGGAAACCCTGGCGTACTTGGGCATGTCCACCGACACAAAGGTGACCGGTGGATTCCCCGCTCGCCGCGCGGACTCTGAAAGGCGCCAGGCCAGCGAGATGGGCGTGGCCGACTGGATGCCATAGGCGCGCGCGAGGTAATTCGAGGTGGCCGCCACGCCGCGCCCCTTCCCGCCGCGCGGATCGGCGCCCACAACTAACGGCACTCCACGGAATGCCGGCGTGTCCCGCTCCTCGATGGCGGCAAAGAACGCATCCATGTCGAGATGCGCGATGATTCTCGGCATTGTCTTGGTCCGTCCGACGCCAGAGTAGCATGCCGGGGGTTCATGGCGCCTATGGCCTATGGGGGCGAATCCAGGGTTCCTCCCAGGATCCCTCATTGCGCCATCCTGTTACGATCACCGATCGGATGAGGCGGCTCATGAGGGCAAGACGGGGCTCGCAGGACCAGACGCAACAGGGCGTTTTTCCCTTTTAATGAAAAGGAGCACATCATGAAATCTATCGCAGCGATCGGAGCGGCCGTGATCATCAGCGCCTGTGCCAGCACCCTGGTGCTGGCCAATCCATCCATGTTGCCCAAGCATGAGGGCTATCCGATGGGCAAGGCAACCGATCCGGTCACGGGAATGCCCCTGTCGAACGATCCGGGGCAGATGAATGCGACGGGCGACAAGGCCTTGCAAAAATCGGCGATGGCTGACGATGCGCATACCAGACAGCAGCTGTTCAACGAGAATGATCAGCGCATTGTGGAGAAGCCCGGCGCCGGAGTGCTGCCCAAAGTGCAGGGACCTCAGATTAAGATTGAGCCTCCGGTGAAGGAAGCGACGAAGACCCCGGCGAATCCGTAATCGCTTGCTACAGACCAAACGCCGAGCGGATCCGCCCGACGATTACGGCCGATGGCTGATCTGCATCGAGGACGAGGGCGTCAGAGGGTTCTTCGAGAATCTCGAACTGGCTGGCCAGCAGCGCTTCACTCATGAAATGGCCGGTGCGATGAGCCAATCGTTGCTGAAGCAAGGTCCGGCTGGCTTTGAGGTATACGATCCGGACATGATCGCGGTAGCCGGCCAAGACGGTCGCTCGATAGGCGGTTTTGAGGACGGAGCAGGCCAAGACCACGTGGTCATGGTTCTTGATCCATGTACCGATCGCCGCGTGAATTGCGGCGAGCCAGGGCCGGCGGTCTTCATCGGTGAGGGGGATGCCGCGGCTGAGCTTCTCGATGTTGTCGGCGGAATGGAATTCATCGCCATCGCAGAAGCACCAGCCCAGAGCCTCAGCCAACTGCCGACCGATGGTCGTCTTCCCCGCCCCCGCCACCCCCATGATTAGAATGACCATTACAGTTTCCGAACCGCTCATGATAAGGTCAACGGGCCAGGTGTGACGATGAGAATACGAAGCAGCGGGAATACGTACCGGCTGGTTTCACGATGGGCGTTCGCCGCGGGACTCGCCCTGACTCTGGGCTTCACCGCGGGCCGTCCCCATGACTGTGCGGCTCAAACGTTGCCCGGCTCGTTTCAGTCCCAGACACAATCTCCCGTGACCACACCGACCATTCAGCCGTTTTCCGCACCCACAAGTGGGCTGCCGGCGAATATCCTGACTCCTTCCACCACTAACCAACTCGCGCCCAGCACCGGCGCCGTCACCTCGTTCAAGCGCGAACGCGCCTTCGGCAGCGTGGGACGAGGGTTGCCTGGCATGCCGGGCGGCCCACCGCTGAAGAGCCCGATGGGAGCGCAAGATCCGACCGCCGACTACATGAGGCCCCCGCTGGTCGGACCGCTCTTTTGCGATCCTGCCGTCAATATCCCCTGCTGATCAGCCTCTTGAGCGCATCGAATGGCGAAAACATTCTTGGGTATGATCGTTCACCATGCCGATGGCCTGCATGTAGGCATAGATGATCGTGCTGCCGACAAACCGGAACCCGCGCCTCTTGAGGTCTTTCGACAGGGCGTCGCTGACGGCGGTCGTCGCCGGGACCTGACGCATAGTTTTCCAATGATTGATGATCGGCTTGCCGCCGACAAATCGCCAGACGTAGGCGTCGAATGAACCGACCTCTTGTTGCACGGCCAGAAACGCCTGTGCATTCATCACCGCCGCATCGATCTTGAGCCGATTGCGGATGATGCCGGGATCCTTCAAGAGCGCAGCTTTTTTCTTGGCATCGAAACGGGCGACTTTGACAGGGTCGAACCCTGCAAATGCGCAACGGTAGCCGTCCCTCCTCAATAAAATCGTTTCCCACGTGAGCCCGGCTTGCGCGCCTTCCAAGAGAAGCATTTCAAAGTGCTTGCAGTCGTCGTGCACCGGCCGACCCCATTCCTCGTCATGATACCGGATGAAATGTGGTTTCTCTCCCACCCATGCGCAACGGGCCTTGCGATTCAGCTTGGTCATGGACCGACGTGCCATGTCTTACCAGGCGCGGATGTGATGGGCGCCTATGCAAGCGGAATGCGACTCTTGTTCTGCGCGAGCCACTGTTCAAACGTCTGGAGAGCCGGGTTCAGCGACCGGGCCACCGCCGGATTCCGCGCGCCGCAGAACACGTCGTTAAAATCGTGCTTGAATTGGAACATATTGCCGAGATCATCCGCGCCGGGAAACCCGAACTTTCTATAGGCGTCGAACGACACGGCGTTGTAGCGTACGGGTGTACCGAACGCCTTCGTCATGGCATCGGCCATGTCCTGACCGGTCAGATGCTCTCCGGCAATGCCGACCGTTTTGCCGATGAAATCTCGCCCCCTCTTGAAGATCCCGACACAACATTTGCCGATGTCCTCGACGGCGATGCCCGGCAATTTCTTGTCCCCCATCGGAAGGGTAAAGGCGAGTTGACCATCCGGTCCCTTTTTCGGCCCCATGCCGAACAGAATCAAATTGTCCCAATAAAACGACGTGAGCAGATTGGTCGTCGGCACACCCAGCTTGGCAAACTCCGCGTCCGCTTCGCCTTTCGCATCAAAATGCGGAACTTTATAGTTGTTCATTAAGGTCGGCATGCGTTGATCGCTGACCGGCACCCAGCGCCGCGTATCTTCGAGAGTGGACCAGACGACGTGCCGCACGCCGACTTCCTTGGCGGCCCGAGCCATTCCCTTGGCTTGAACCAATTCTTTTTCCGGTGAAAAATGTTCCCAAAAGTTCGTGAGACAGAATGCGCCGTAGCATCCGGCAAAGGCCCGCTTCACGCTCTCGACGTCATCCAAGTTTGCCGCCACCACTTCAACGCCGAGCGCCGTTAAGGCCTGCGCCTTTTCAGAACGGGGATCTCGCGTGAGCGCACGAACAGTAAACCCGCTCGCCGGCTCGTCGACGATCGCACGAACCAGCCCGCCGCCCTGTGCCCCGGTTGCTCCCACCACTGCAATGATTTTCTTGTCAGCCATGATGTCTCCCTCCGTAAGAACCATTTCCCCAACAGTAGCTCGTTTCAGACGCAGAAACTAGACGGTGCTTAAGCACCCTCAACTCGCAGCTCGCTCGTTACTATATTTTATTATTGACCGATCATTCCAAAATGTGTTATACGTGCCATGTTTGGTGCGGCACAAGAGGACCGCCATGCCCCGCCCGAAAGAATTCAACCCCGATGAAGCCCTTGAGAAGGCGATGCATGTCTTCTGGCATAAGGGGTACGAAGCCACGTCGATGGAAGATCTCCTCACCGCGATGGACATCAATCGCGGCAGCCTCTACGCCACCTTCGGCGACAAGCGCGAACTCTTTTTGAAAGCGATGGGCCACTACTGCAACGAAGGCGGCGTTGGCAGCCGATTTTCCCTCCTGCATCAAACGGGGCCGGCACTGCCCCTGATTCGCCGGTTTATCGATGCCATACTGGAGTTCGGTCTCTCCGACCCGCAACGGCGCGGCTGCCTGATCACCAACACGGTGGTAGAGCTAGCCCCACACGAGAAAGACATCGGCAAGAAACTCTCGGAACGAATCCAGATGCTGGAAGATGCATTCTTCAAACTGCTCGCGCGGGCGAAGCAGGAGGGCGAGCTGGCCAAAGACAAAGACCCGCGCGCACTGGCGCGCGTTCTCGTGACGATGATGCAAGGCACGATCGTGATGATCAAGGCCGGCACGCCGGCCGACGCGGTGCGACAGACCGCCAAGACGGCACTGTCGATCCTGGGATAAAACTCTCTTGCGTGAATCGGGGGGGAATAATGCATCGTCCAACAAGTCACTCAACCCGACCGGATGCGAGCAGCGTTCACTCGCTCCGCTCGTCGTGAGGAGGAGCACGATGTATGTCATCACGGGAGCAACCGGCAACACGGGCAGACGCATTGCCGAAGCGTTATTGAAAGAGGGGAGACAGGTCCGAGTCGTGGGACGGAGCACGGATCGACTCAAGGGGTTGGCAACGAGTGGCGCCGAGCCGTTTGTGGCGTCGCTCGATGACGCGGCCGCGATGACGCGCGCTTTACAAGGCGCTCGTGCTGCCTATCTCATGATCCCTCCCTCCTACGGCGAGCCCGATTTTCGAGGGTATCAGAATCGTGTGGGCCAGGCCTTGGCGGATGCGGCCTCGGCCGCGGGGGTTTCACACGTCGTCAACCTCAGTAGCGTGGGGGCGCATCTGGCAGAACGGGTTGGACCGATCAACGGATTGCATGATCAGGAACAGCGCCTGAACCGCCTTGTCGGCGTGAGCGTCTTGCACTTGCGTCCTGTGTCCTTCATGGAAAATGTTCTCTTCAACATCAACCTGATCAAACAGGCCGGGATCAACGGCACGCCATTACGGGCGGATCTGGCGATTCCCATGATCGCGACTCAAGACATCGCCGCGATCGCCGCTCGGCGTTTGCTCGCTCTCGATTTCTCCGGGAAGACCACGCAAGAACTCCTCGGCCCTCGAGAGATATCGATGGCAGAAGCCACGCGCGGCTTGCGCCGGGCTCCTACTGGCCGCGATTGGCAGTCTCGATGCGTGGTCTCCGGTGACAGGGACGCTGGCCTACGCCAAACGCGCCGTGCAGTCGGCAGGGAGCCGGTGAGAGTGAGGAAGCGGGCTGACCACGAACCGGGGACGAGGGCTTGACGACGGCGCTCCCGCCGCGGTACATACCATTTGGTATGTCGATCAAGACGGCACGAGCTGAGTCACCCACCAAAGAGAAGCTGCTCGATGCGGCGCAACGCTTGATGCTCGCCAAAGGCTTTCCCGCCACCAGCGTCGACGAGATCTGCCAAGAAGCCGGGCTCACCAAGGGCAGTTTCTTTCACTATTTCGAGAGCAAGGACGATTTGGGCAAGGCGGTGCTGGATCGCTATGCACAACGCGGCCTCGGAGCGCTCGACACCGCGTCATTTCGCCGGCAGAGCGACCCCCTGAAACGAATCATCGCGTCGATCGACTTCTGGATCGAGCGCATCAACGACCCGTCGACGGAGTGCGGCTGCCTGTTGGGTAACTTTGCCCAGGAGTTGTCGGACACCCACCCAACGATTCGGGCCCAGTGCGCGCGGCACTTTGACCGGTGGACTCGGATGCTCAAGCAAGACTTCGACGAAGCGAAGTCCGCCTACCGCCCGCGTGCCCAGATCGACACGCAAGGGCTTGCTGAACACTACGTGGCGGTGCTTGAAGGCGCGCTGTTGATGACCAAGGCGAAGCGTGACAGAAAAATCTTCGAGCGAAACTTGACGCATCTCAAACGCTACATCCGGACGGTCTTCGAAGGCGAATAACGGATTCCGTTTGGTTTATTGGATACCAACCGGTTGGTCGTTCATATTCAAAAGGAGGACGCAATGTACGCGATTACAGGAGCAACCGGCAACACGGGAAAACGGATTGCGGAGGCGCTGTTGGCAAAAGGGGAGCGGGTTCGAGTCATCGGCCGGAGCGCGGAGCGGTTGAAGCCGCTGGCGGAACATGGCGCTGAGCCGTTCGTGGCATCGCTCGACAATGTGGACGCGATGACGCGCGCGCTGCGGGGCGCGAGTGCTGCCTATCTCCTGATCCCCCCGGCCTACGCCGAGCCTGATTTTCGCGGCTACCAGAATCGGGTGGGGCAGGCCCTGGCCGAGGCGGTCACTGCCGCACGCGTGTCTCATGTCGTCAACCTCAGCAGCGTGGGAGCGCATCTGGCGGAGCGGGTCGGGCCGATCAAAGGACTTCACGACCAAGAACAGCGCCTCAACCGGCTTGCTGGCGTGCACGTCCTACACCTGCGTCCTGTGTCCTTTATGGAGAACACGCTTTTCAACGTTGGCCTGATCAAACAGGCCGGGATCAACGGCACGCCGTTACGGGCGGATCTGGCGATCCCCATGATCGCGACCCAAGACATCGCCGCGATCGCCACTCGGCGTTTGCTCGCTCTCGATTTCTCCGGGAAGACCACGCAAGAACTCCTCGGCCATCGAGAGATGTCGATGGTAGAAGCCACACGCATCATGGGGATGGCCATTGGGAAGCCTGACCTGCCCTACATCCAATTTCCGTACGAAGAGGCGGAAAAGGCGATGATCGGGACCGGAATGTCCCCGAACATGGCGTGTACGTTCATTGAGATGTATCGGGCATTCAACGATGCAGTCTTGCGCCCGACCGAGCCTCGCTCGGCTGCCAACACGACGCCCACATCGTTCGAAGCGTTCGCAAAGACATTCGCCGCGGCATACGCCGCCCAGGCCTAACCACACACCACACGAAGGAGGAATCATGAGGCTCAAAGACAAAGTTGCGATTGTCACTGGAGGGGGAACGGGAATCGGCGAGGCCGTTGCCAAGGCGTTCGCCCAGGAAGGGGCGAAGATTGTGATCACCGGGCGGCGGAAAACGGAGTTGGAGCGCGTGGTCGGTGAGATCGAACGCGCTGGAGGCCGCGCGTTGGCAGTGCCGGGTAGTGTGACCCAAGAGACCGATGTGCGTGCGGCCGTGGATGCCACGGTCAGGGCGTACGGGCGGGTTGATATCCTGGTCAATAACGCCGGCAACCTCTTTTACGCCGGCCCGCTGCACGAAACATCGGATCAGATCTGGAATGAGACGCTGGACATCTTCCTCACGGGCACGTTTCGGTTCACACGGGCTGTCATCCCGCACATGCTCAAGCAAGGCGGCGGCTCGATCATCAACATTTCTACCACCGGCGCGCTGAAAGCGCTCCCATTTTTCCCCGGCCACGCCTATCAGGCCGCCAAAGCCGGGGTGGTCATGTTCACCAAGACTGTGGCCGTGCACTATGCTAAGAACAATATCCGCTGCAACTGCATTTGCCCTGCGGCGGTGGAGACTCCGGGTGTCGCCGAATGGATCAAAGACCCCAAGACGCGGGCGATGATGGATGGGATTCACCCGCTGGGCCGCCTGGGCAAGCCTGACGAGATCGCGCCGCCTGCCGTGTATTTTGCCTCGGACGAATCGCAGTGGACGACCGGAGCCATCCTGCCCATCGACGGCGGCATGATGGCGCAATGACCGTTGAACAACTGAAGGAGCTGCATCGATAAGAGGAGAGCGTCCATGATTCTGGTCACTGGAGCAACGGGAACAGTCGGAAGTGAAGTAGTCAAACAGCTCGTCGAAGCGGGTCAGGAAGTGCGCGCGCTGGTACGCGATCTGGCGAAGGCGCAGAAATTCTGCACCGGGGTCGAAGTCATCAAGGGAGACCTCTCGAAGTCTGAGACGCTCGGAGCGGCGTTCGTCGGCGTGGACAAGGCGTTTGTCCTCTGCGCGCCAGGTCCCGACATGGTGGAGCTGGAAGGGAATGCCTACGATGCTGCGAAGAGAGCAGACACCAAGCATATCGTGAAGCTTTCTGCGCTAAGCGTCGAGGAGAGCGGCCTCATGGCCAAGACTCCTGGTGGGGAGTGGCACAGCAGAAGTGAGAAGCGGCTGCGCGCCCTCGGTAATGCCTGGACGATCTTGCGGCCCGGGCCCTTTACCTCGAATGTGATCAACTTCTGGGGGATCAAACAGCGAGGCGGGCTATTCCTCCCGACGGGCGATGGGAAGGACCCTCAAATCGATCCGCGCGACATCGCCGCGGTAGCGGTCAAAGTGCTCACGACGCACGGGCACGAGGGGAAGATCTATGAACTCACCGGCCCGGAGCTGCTGAGCTACGCCGAGGTGGTGCAGAAAATCGCGGCCGTAACCGGCAAGCCGTTCAAATTCGTTGACGTGCCGGAGGCGGCGTGGCGCCAGGAGATGCTGGGCGCTGGATTTCCGCCACCCATGGTGGACACACTCCTTATTTACTTTGCGTCGGTCAAGGCCGGACGGTGGTACGTGACATCAACGGTGGCAGATTTGCTCGGCCGCCCGGCGCGCACCTTCGACGCATGGGCAAGAGATCACATCGCGGCCCTCAGGAGTTAATCATGAAATCCCCCGGTCGGCCGGATGTTGGTGTCATGGGAGCAAGGATGACAAACGTAGAAGTGATTCAGGAGCTGTACCGGTGCTTTCGCGAAAAGGACGACGATGGTTTTCGCAGAATCTGCACCGATGACCTGGAGTGGATTCAGAACGCAGGCTTCCCGAACGGCGCGACTCGCAAGGGCGCCGACGCGGTCATCGAAGCCGTGTTCAAGGGCAATCGGAGTGAGTGGGAGGGTTTCTCGTATGACATCTCGCAGGTTCTCGACGCGGGATCAACCATTGTTGTCATCGGCAGGTATGCCGGGATTCACCATGCGACAAAGAAACCCATGCAAGCGGCGGCGGCTCATGTCTACGACCTGCGGGGTGAAAAGGTGTGCAGGTTCCGGATGTTCGCCGACACAAAATCCATGTGGGATGCGATGTCGTGAGTTGCGCCCAATAAGTCATTCCACTAGACCCGCGCGAAAAGCCGCGCAGGCCGGTGATGTAATGTGTATGTAAATTTCTATAAGGAGTTATTATGGATACAAGTTTTTGGCGCCAACGGTGGGAAAACAATGAGATTGCTTTCCACGAAAGTAAAGCAAATCCATTATTGGTCAAATATTTCAAAGAGCTCTCTTTAGTGGAAGGCAGTCGTGTATTTGTACCTTTGTGTGGTAAGACTCTTGATATTGCTTGGCTACTTTCTAATGGTCTTCGCGTAGCCGGAGTTGAATTGATCGAGACGGCTATTGAGCAATTATTTGCGGAACTTGGGGTGGAGCCACAAATATCAGGAACTGGTGAAGTAAAGCACTACAGCGCAAACAATATCGACATATTGGTCGGTGATATCTTTGCTGTATCCAGCAAGATGCTTGGCTCAGTCGATGCAATCTATGACAGAGCAGCTTTGGTAGCCCTACCCGAAGAAATGCGCAATCGATACACAGCGCACTTAATGGAGATTACGGCTAATGCGCCGCAGTTGCAACTTACCTATGAGTACGACCAAAACTTGATGGAAGGCCCTCCTTTTTCAATTAGTAACGAGGAAGTAAATCGACACTATCGAGACCGTTATGATTTAACTCTCATAGCAAGCACAAATGTCCCGGGTGGATTGAAGGGTAAATGTGCCGCAATAGAGAACGTTTGGCTGCTAAAAAATGTAGGTCACACATAACAAGTCGTTCAAGCGGAATCGCTGACGCGGGCCGCTTAACTCCAGTGTTTAGCTGTCACAAGAAGGGTCCCGATGCTCGAACTCAGACCAACCTGCGAGCACTGCAACAAGGCTCTGCCTCCCGACTCACTCGAGGCGCGCATCTGCACCTATGAGTGTACGTTCTGTGCCACATGTGTGGATGGCGTTCTGGATAACGTCTGTCCAAATTGCGGCGGCGGCTTTGTTCCGAGGCCAATCAGGCCGTCGAAGAATTGGAAAGGCGACAACTTTCTCGGCGCGGACCCGGCGAGTACCACGATCAGATATCGGCCGGTTGATTCGGTAGCCCATGCGCAGTTCGCGGCTGCCATCAGGACCATCCCGCCTGAGAAACGGTAGCGCGTAAAGCGAGAGCCGCTCAAGACCACGAGGCACTACGTGGTTATTGGACTTTTTCCCCCAGTGGGCAAGGCAGGGGACGCTTATGGGTTATGAACTCGAATTTGTTTGTGTGCACCGCTGTGGAGGCCCCCGAGGCCGAACGTTTGATCACGTTCGGCCTCACGGAGGGCGCATCCAACAAACATCCCGGACAAGGCACGGCCAACCGACGGTTCTTTTTTCGCAACGCGATGCTCGAACTGCTATGGGTACATGATGCCGCCGAAGCGCAGAGCGACCCCATCCGACGCACACAGCTCTGGGAGCGCTGGTCAGGGCGGAACAGTGGAGCGTCTCCGTTCGGCATCTGTGTGCGTCCGGTTAGTGCTGAGAGCGTAGACGTGTCCTTTCCCGCTTGGGAATACCGACCTCCCTACCTGCCAGATTCTGTAGTGATCCACGTGGGAGAGGACACGCCGATCACAGAGCCTATGTGGTTCTATGTGAGTTTTTCCCGACGGCACGATTCCAAGCAGGCAGAAGAGCGGCAACCACTGAAGCACCCGATTGGGTTTCAGGAAATCACTGGCGTGCAACTCACGAGTCCGTCAGCGCAGCCGCTCTCGGCTGTCGCGCAGACTGTCCTGCGGTCTGGCCTGATCTCGTCCCGGTGCGGATCGGAGTACCTGATCGAGCTATCGTTTGATGGCAACCAGCAGGGTCGCAGTACCAATTTTCGGCCTTTCCTGCCACTTATGTTCCACTGGTGAAGATGGCGTTGCGGATGCCTCGGTATGGGGCGGAATGGAGGAGAATCGTGTCGGAACTTCAGCCCACGATCAGCGCGGCGGTTAACCGGTGCGAAGGGTTCGGGTTCCTGATGGGCCCTGATGTACGGGGCATGCCCGGCGTGATCGCGCCGCCGCTGTTGATCTATGCGGTGGCGTTCGGCGAAGCCTTGCTCCTGCACGCGCTGGTTCCTCTTCCCGTCGGGTCGGGGCTGATAAGCGCGTTCGGGGGGACGCTGCTGATCGCGGCGGGGATCCTGCTGGCGCGCGGCGCGTTCCGCGCCATGGGGCTTGCGGGGACGAGCGCGAATCCGTATGGCTCCGCGACGGCGCTCGTCACGCAAGGGCCGTTTCGATGGACGCGCAATCCGCTCTATCTCGCTCAAACGTTCCTGTACATCGGCATGGCGATGGCCCTGAACACGCTCTGGCCCCTGGTGTGCCTCCCCGTTGTCCTGCTGGTGATGCGATACGGCGTCATCGCGCGGGAGGAGCGTCGGCTGGAGCGTCAGTTCGGAGCGGTCTATCAGGCGTACGCGGCGAGGGTCCGCCGCTGGTTCTAACCGGAGGGGGGCAACCGATGATCACACCTCAGATCATCCGTATTCCGATCTTGCCCGCCGGTCTGGTGAACGCTCACCTCATTCTGGGGCCAAACGGCGGCATTCTTGTCGATACAGGGCTGCCGGGGTCGGAGGCGAAGATTGAAAAGGCGCTCACAAAGCACAGACGTTCATTCCGGGATATCACACTCATCGTGATCACCCACGCTCACGTGGACCACGCGGGAAACGCGGCATTGCTGCGCGAATTGTCCCGTGCGCCGATCGTGGCCCACGAGCAAGATGCCGAATACGTTCGCCGAGAGACGCCAATGACGTTCTGCCCCACCGGGTGGTTTGGCCGTCTGTTCCTTAAAACACCGCTGATGTACGAGCCCTATAAACGTTTTTCTCCGGATATCTTGCTCTCGAAGGACGACACGCTGGACCTCGGTCGCTATGGCATTCCCGGCGTCGTCACCCACACGCCGGGTCACACGGCGGGTTCCATCTCGATGGCGCTTTCTACGAAAGACGCCTTGGTCGGCGACCTGATCGCGTCAGGTATTCTGTTAGGCGGCCTCATCAGAACCGACCACGCCATACGTCCACCCTTTGAAGATGACCCACGTGCGGTGAGCGGCGCGCTGCAGCGTCTGCTGGATTCCGGCATGGCGTCAAGTCCACCATCACGGATCGATCGACGACCCGAAATTGCTGGAGCAGTATCAGTCGGCGGTGTTGGGTAAGCCGTCTGGGTAAAGGGCCTTGACTCTGATCGGAGGGGTGCATTGATGGAGACGAAAATTCAACCGCCAACACCGGCAGTCCGTCTTCCTCATCGCCTCAGTCAGGATTTGCCCGATGCCGTGGTGACCTCGTGCCCTGCAGCAACCCTCCTCACGCTTGCCGATGGCGCGGTGAACTACCGCCAGGGCGACGTGTGCCGGCACGCATACGTGGTGATCGAAGGGCTCGTCATGCTGTCGCGGATGACGGCCGATGGCCGGCGGCTGGCCCTCGCGCTGTTGTCGCGCGGCGATTGGCTGGGCTCGTTGACCCTGGCGGGTGAGGGCCGCGAGGCTGAGGAAACGGCCGAGGCCAAGGGGCCGGTTCGGCTCTGCCGCGTCGCGCACGCGGATCTCAAGAGCTGGCTGGCCCGAAACCCGGACCTTGCGTGGGAGCTCATCGAACGGACGGAGACGCAGCGCCAGCGCCTGGTGCACAAGCTTGAGAGTCTGGCGACCCGCGATGTGCGCGCTCGACTGGCCGAGACGTTGCGTGAGTTGCTCGATCGGTTCGGCGAGCCGTGCGAGCACGGCTTCGCCATCCACGTCCGCCTGACCCAGCAGGAGTTGGCCGACCTGGTCGGGGCCAGCCGTCCCGTGGTCAGCACGATCCTCAACGACCTCCGCGACCTGGGCGTTCTTGGGTACTCCCGCGAGCTGATCTGTGTGAGCCGGCCGGATACCCTCCAAGACCTGCTTGTCGCGTAGCTCCCTTCCGAACTGCTCCACCCCATCTCATATGTTAGCTGCCGAACAGACGCCGTGGACCAAGTCCTGTAGAGTGCGCTGAGGTATCCGGGCATTGGTGATGAGAAAGGCGAGCGCTGAGCGCGAAAGGAGGAGGTTCATGGAACAGTCATTATCTGGAAAGGTGGCCGTGGTGGTGGGAGGCAGCAGCGGGATCGGGAAAGCGGTGGCCGCACGCCTCGCGCGATCCGGCGCACAAGTCACGATCGTGGGGCGTCAGAAAGAAAAGCTGGAGCGCGCAGTGTCCGAACTCGCACGAGATGGGACGGTTAACGGCTGGCAGGCCGACCTGGGTGATAGGAGGGCAACCGACGAACTGATCACGCGTCTGGCCGTGGAGCGGCCGCGCGTTGACTATCTGGTCAACGCCGCCGGCGTGTTCTCGCCCAAGCCGTTTCTTGAGCACCGCCTTGAAGACTACGACGCCTACCACGAGTTAAACCGCGGAACGTTCTTGGTGACGCAGCAGATCGCCAAGACCATGAAGACAGGCGGCGCGATCGTGTTCATCGGGTCGATGTGGGCGCACCAGGCGGTCTTGGCCACCCCCAGTTCCGCGTACTCGATGGCCAAGGCGGGCCTCCACGCCCTCACGCAGCATTTGGCGATGGAGCTGGCCAGCCACCGAATCCGGGTCAACGCCGTGGCAATCGCAGTTGTGGAAACCCCGATCTTCGAATCGTTCATCGACCCAGGCTAGGTCAAGACCGTGCTGCAGGGATTCAACGCGTTTCATCCCATCGGCCGGATCGGCCAGCCGCGGACGTCGCCAATGTCGTGTGTTTCTTGCTCTCCGACGAGGCGGCGTGGGTGACCGGGGCGATCTGGAACGTGGATGGCGGCGTGATGGCCGGACGAAACACCTGAAGGGTGGTGAAAGGACAGCAAAGGCAGGCAATAGAATCAACCGTCAACCAGGAGGAGGAACCAACATGGCGGCGAGATTAAAAGCGATTGATCCGACCAAGGCCGCTGGTAAAGCCAAGGAAGGACTGGATGAAGTCCAGGCCGCCTATGGCATGACCCCGAATCTGATGAGGACCATGGCCAACTCACCCGCGGTGTTGAGAGCATACCTGGATTTCAGCGGCGCCCTGTCGAAAGGCGTGCTCAACACCAAACTGCGCGAGCAGATCGCGCTGGCGGTTTCTGAAGGCAACCGCTGCGAATACTGCCTCTCGGCCTATACGACTATCGGAAAGATGGTCGGGCTGGGGGATACAGACATCACTCGAGCGCGGCAGGCCACCGCAACCGACGCCAAGGTCGACGCTGGCCTGGCCTTCGCCAAGAAAGTCGTTCAGAACCGGGCCAGCGTCAGCGATCAGGACATCGATCAGCTTCGGAAGGTCGGCTACACCGATGGCGAGATTGCCGAGGTTGTGGCCAACGTGGCGCTCACCATCTTTACCAACTACTTCAACCACGTAGCCCAGACCGATGTGGATTTTCCCAAGGTCGAGCCTGGCGTGTATGCGGGCGACAGAAGCTGAGACATCGGCGGCTTCGGTTCAGCCTCCGCTCCTGTCAGGAGGGGAGGCTTTTGGGGGACCGATAAGTCGCCGGTAGGCAATGGGAAGGACCATCCCGGGGGGGCTCTCACGAATGAAACGGATCAATCTATTCAGCGCAGTCTCAACGGCTTTACTCGGTACAACCACCCTGGCTCTTGGCCTCGTGCTCTCGAACCTCGCCGTCGCAGGGAACGAGTCGGCACCACCTCGACTCAAGGCGGCGTCAGAGCTCACCTGGGCCGACATGGGCATCGGCCCCGTCGCCGCTGCCCCGGTTCAGGGGGGACTTCACCAAGGGCGCTCACATCACGTTTCTTCGCTTTCCCGCCGGAGCGAAGACGTCGCTCCATACGCACACGACGGGCTATACCGGTATCGTCGTCTCAGGCACGATGAGACACCCGGTGTCTGGCCGGTCCGAAACTGAGAAAGCCCTGCCATCAGGCTCCTACTGGGTCATGCCCGGCGGGGTGAAGCACGTGAGCGAGTGTCTTCCCGGCGGCGCCTGTGTGGCGCTGATCGTTCAGGATGGCCAATTCGACTTCCTGCCTGTGCAAGGGCAGTAGCCCGGCAGGGACATCGATAAGATGAAAACGTTCGCATGGCACGGGATTTGCGCTCATGGCCTTTGCCGCGAATTCGGTGCTTTGCCGGTTGGCGCTCGGCGCGGCGACGATTGACGCAGCCAGTTTCTCGACCATCCGGTTGGCCTCCGGCGCGGGCACCCTGTGGTTTCTCGCCTCGGTGTCCAGGGAACAACGTCCCCTGACGTCTCCCGGCAACCGGGCTTCGCCCGTCCTGTTGTTTCTCTACGCCGTCGCTTTTTCCTTTGCATACGTCAGCCTGAGCACGGGCACTGGAACGCTTATTCTGTTCGGTACGGTACAGGTGACCATGATTCTCGCCGCGTTGCGATCCGGCGAGCGGCCCCACCACCTGGAGTTGGTCGGGTTGTTGCTCGCGTCGGCCGGCCTGGCGGCGCTAAGAAGCGCAAGAGAAAACTATAGCAGGCAAAGAGTCTATGCTCGAATTGGATCAATCCAGCCCGACTATTCACTCAAAGCTGAGGGCTCTCACAGGCCATCGGCGACGCTGTGATCATCATGATTTTCCAGAGAGGAGTATCCAATGCCCTATGATGAACGGTTAGCGGCTCGTGCCCGATCGCTCTTGCAGGGTCAGCGTGCGCTGGTCGAGAAGAAGATGTTCGGCGGACTGGCCTGCCTGTCGCACGGGAAGATGTTCGCCGGAATCTTAAAAAGCGATCTGGTCGTGCGTGTGGGCACCGAAGCCAACGACCACGTGTTGAAAGAGCCACAC
This sequence comes from uncultured Nitrospira sp., assembly GCA_964398045.1. Classification (GTDB taxonomy): domain Bacteria; phylum Nitrospirota; class Nitrospiria; order Nitrospirales; family Nitrospiraceae; genus Nitrospira_D. The sequence continues at coordinate 20,105 of CAYNLM010000028.1, forward strand.
ACGAGGCCGATGGATTTCACCGGGCGGCCCATGAAGGGCTACATCTACGTCGGTCCGGACGGGACCAAGACTGCCGCACAATTGCGCAAGTGGCTCGCACGAGGGCAGACGTTCGTCGCGAGCTTGTCTCCTGCCAAGAGAAAGGCAGCGCGCTGACGATCGAGGATATGACGGATCACCCATCAACCAAGGAGGTTTCATCATGACAACCATGGAAATCGGAAAAGAATTGGTGGCGCTGTGCCAACAGGGAAAGAACATGGAGGCCATCGGGAAATTCTATAGTTCCGACATTGAAAGCGTGGAACCTTTTTCTCATCCCCACATCGGGCAGGTCCAAAAGGGCATCGAGTCGGTGAAAGGAAAGAATCAGTGGTGGGTCGACAATCACCAGATCCACAAGGTTGAGGTGGATGGGCCGTTTTCCAACGGCGATCAGTTCATCGTGCACTTCACCTACGATGTGACGCCCAAACAGACCGGCAAACGCATGACGATGTCGGAAATGGGGTTGTACACGGTACAGAATGAGAAGATTACGAAGGAAACGTTCTTTTACACGATGTAAGCGTCGGGCATGCAACATTGACCTGAGTTTGGCAACGTGCTTGACTACACGCCTGTCTCTTTTTCTAAGGAGGACGTTATGCAACGCGTGATTGGCTTTCTGACCTTGGCGCTGTTGTTGACCGGTCTCAGCAGTTGCAGCTACCTGTTCTATCCGCATGCGAAAGACTTTGCGGAGAAGGCGAAAGGCGCCAATCAGGTCCAGACGCTCATCAATCTGACCACCATGATGGAAGCCAGCGCGAAGGCCGCCAGAAGCGGCAAGGGCTACGATCAGCCGCTGAACGATCTACACAACCAATTCCATGCTTTTGACAACAATCTCTGTTGCGTGGAGAAAGACACGCGCGAACAGCCGGCCCATGCCCTCGCCGTCACGCACAACAAGGAACTCTGGGCAATTTTCAAGCGTGTGTGGAAATTCAAGGACGATCAGCCGCAGCGGGAGCAGCATTTGGATCTCTTTGCGGCGGAAGTGAAGGAATTGCGCGACACTTTGCAGACGTTGAAGTGACCTATCGAGGTCATTGGGCATCATTCGTCAACTGTGAGGGGAGACTATGGCCCAGCCACAGACGCCACAGCAAATCATTGACACGCAACGGCAGGATTGGAACCGGGTCGCATCCGGCTGGGAAAAATGGGACGAATTCTTCGATCGCAGCATGGCCTTCCTGAATCACCGTCTAGTGGGAGACGCCCGGGCGCGTCAGGGCCACCGCGTGCTGGATCTCGGCTCCGGCACAGGTTATCCCGCCCTGCTCACCGCGCAGGTGGTCGGACCGCAAGGATCCGTCATCGGAATCGACCTCGCCGAGCAGATGCTCGCCGCCGCCGAACGAAAAGCGAGCCGTCTCGGACTCTCAAACGTGACGTTTCGAACCGGCGACGTGACGCAACTTCCCTTTGAGCGCGAGTCGTTCGACGCGGTGACGAGCCGCTTCTGCCTGATGTTCCTGCCGGACATTCCCAAAGCGGCGGCCGAAATCGCGCGAGTGCTCAAGCCGGGAGGCTGGATGGCCGCCGCCGTCTGGTCCGCTCCGGATAAGAATCCCTATCTCAAAATTCCGATCGACACCATTATGCAGTTCATCGAATTGCCGCCTCCGGACCCCGAAGCTCCCGGAATCTTTCGACTGGCCAAACCAGGGGCTCTGCCCGCCATGCTGGAAGGAGCGGGCTTCAAGGACATCAGCGAGCAGGAGTTTGTGGGCGACGTGCAGTTTGCTTCGGCACAGGAATACGTGGCGAGCCTGATGGATATCGCCGCGCCGATTCAAAATCTCTTTGCCAAACTTTCCACTGAGCAACAACGGCAGGTCAAAGAACGGATCGCGGAAACAGCCGATCGATTCAAGCGCAACAGCCTCATCGCCCTTCCGATCGCCGTGCGCTTCGTATCCGGCCGGAAACCCTTGTGAGCGCACATGCCCACGAAGCACGAGGGCTTCAAGGATTTCGTCCTGGATCAGCTGCATGATCTGCGCGGGGTGTCCTGCCGCGCCATGTTCGGCGGGTATGGACTCTCCTGTCGCGGGATGTTCTTTGGAATTATTCATCAGGGACGGCTGTACTTCAAGGTGACTCCGGCGACCGTTGCCTCATACCAAACGCGCGATATGAAGCCGTTTAAAGCGACCGCCAAGATGACGCTCAAGACCTATTACGAAGTGCCGCCCGATATTCTCGAGGATGGAGAAGCACTTGCTGCCTGGGCGGAGCGAGCCTGCCTGCTCACGCAGAAGGCCACGCGCTCTCGAACCGCGCGTGACAGGAGGGGGCCCTAGTTGCCGGCCTCGGCCACTCGCCGCATGCTCACGACATGACCATCTGGACCATCGGCCATTCGACCAGACCGATCGACGAGTTTATAACTCTGTTGAAGGCGCATGACATTCAGCGGCTCGTCGATGTCCGCACCGTCCCCCGCTCACGGCACAATCCGCAGTTCAATACCGACGCGCTCGCCAAGAGCCTAAAGAAAGCGGCCCTAACCTATGTCCACATGCCTCAACTGGGCGGGCTGAGAAAGGCCAAGAAGGATTCGATCAATACAGGGTGGCGGAACGCGAGCTTTCGCGGCTATGCCGACTACATGCAGACGGACGAGTTCCGGAGCGCGCTGGACGACCTTATGGCGTCGGCCGAGACAATACGGACGGCTATCATGTGCGCGGAGGCGGTCCCCTGGCGCTGCCATCGCTCGCTCATTGCCGATGCCTTGGTGAGCCGCGGATGGACGGTGCTGGACATCATGACGGAGCAACGCGCCGCTCCACATACCTTGACCTCTTTTGCGAAAGTCAGGAACGGACGAGTCACCTATCCTCCGCCGGCAGACGAGCAGACGCCTGGTTTGTTTGAATAAGACGCAGCCGTCTTGCCGCCGGCGCAAGATTCCGCCACACTGTCTGCACCATGCTCTACGGCCTCCTCGCTGCTTTTGTCGTCATCCTGCACGCGGCCTTTGTGCTGTTCGTGCTGGTCGGTGGCTTGCTGGCGCTGAAGTGGCCTTGGATTGTCCGGCTGCACCTGCCGGCAGCTACCTGGGCCGCGGTCGTCGAATTCAGCGGCTGGCTCTGTCCCCTGACGCCGCTGGAAAACTGGCTGCGAGCACAGGCCGGTGGGCACAGCTATGAAACGGATTTCATCGGTCATTATCTGCTGCCGATTCTCTACCCAGCCGGCCTCACCCGTGAAGTCCAGATGGTGCTTGGATCGATCGTGCTGATTGTGAACGGAGCGGTTTATGCGCTGCTCTGGCAGAAGAAGCACTACGAGGCGAGCTGAAGATTGGATGCTTGAGCGGGACATTTCTTACCGCTCTCCTTCACGGGCTCTCTCCGCTCGATTCCTTCCTTCCATGAAACCACATCCGTTTGCTGATTCCTCACGTAATGGAACACGACCGGTGCGATCCAAGGCCATTCCATCACAAGGAGGGACACCATGACGAGAATAGTATTCGCATCGATGTTGGTCGGCGGGCTCATCCTGAGTCTCGCCGGCTGCAATATCATGGAGTCAGGGCCGGTCACGATGGCGGCCGACAAATCGCTTTACGACCGACTCGGCGGCAAGCCGGCGATCACCGCCGTGGTCGAGGATTTCGTGGCCCGCGTGGCGGCCGATAGTCGCATCAACGGCAAATTCGCCACCGCGAACATCCCGCGGCTGAAGTCCATGCTCGTCGATCAGATCTGCCAAGCTTCTGGAGGCCCCTGCGTCTATACCGGGCGGGACATGAAGAGTGCCCATGCCGGAATGGGCATCAGCGGCGACGAGTTTGACGCGCTGGTCGGTGATTTGGTGGCGGCCTTGAACAAGTTCAAAGTGGGCGAGCGAGAGAAGAACGAATTGCTCGGGGCATTGGGCCCCATGAAGGGCGACATTGTCGAGAAGCCGATGGCATCCATGCGGTAATCCTGTTGTTTCAACTCTATATGGGGGGCAGCCGGGGCCGGCTGCCCCCTCACCCAAGGCGCATGCCCTATTTCTCCGAACGGCCTGCTCGCCAGAGAGCATCCCCACTGAACCTTGACCGGCGTCTTCTGTTTGTAAGCCGGTTCACAGATTGTCGTAACCCGTTCATTTAGAGTGCGGGCATGCCGACCCTCCATGTGTTTGTCCACAAGGGATGCACCTCAGAAAAACCGGCTCGCATATTGGCCGACCAACTGCAGAAGGAATTTCCTTCTTGGCAGATCCACGTCTCCCAGATCCCTCGGGAGAGCGCCCAAACACTTGGGATCAGGGTTCTTCCGGCATTCGTTTTGGATGGGGAGGTGCTGGCTGTCGGAGTGCCATGTAAAGAGTGGCTTGTACGTCGATTACACCTGGTTGGTTGATCAGTGAACAGATGGTTAGCGGATGGTTTCCACAGACACTGCGCGGGAGGATGAACCATGTCTTTGATGTGTTCGATGCAGGGCTGCAGTGCTCAGTCGGGGATGTGCAGACATGAAAAGATGATGCTCGGCATGTTGATTGTGCTGGTGGTGGGAGTGGGTGCTTACTTTCTTCTCGGATGACAGAGATACCGGGGCCCGTCGCGAGCCAGGTCTGGAGGCACAAGGTCTCGCTGGGATCGACTGCTTGCCAAGGGGGATCTCCCATCGCAGGCATGGGGTGATGGTGGACTTGAGATCAGACATCAGGAAGCCATGCGCGCCAGTCTGGCGGAATCCAGAACCGTGATGACCCGGCCGTCCATGCGGACGAAACCTTGATCACGAAACTGTCCGAGCGTGGCGCTGACGGTCTCCCGACTGCAGCCGATGAGGTTCGCGAATTCTTGGTGGGTAAGCTTGGCCCTGATGCGGATGCAGGCGCCCTCGGCAACCCCATCGGTTTTGCTCAGTTCGAGAAGCACGTGCGCGAGACGCGCCGGAACATCCCGGAACACCAGATCCTCAACCCGGCTTTGGATCTTTCGCAGCCGTAGCCCGATGAGTTTTGTGAGTGTCACGGTCACGTTCGGATGGGCAGCGAGATAGCGGTCAAAGTCCTCGCGTCGGATGACACAGACCAACGCATCATCCAGCGATTCAGCCGCTGTTTCACGCGGCGAATCTTCCAGCACTTCTAATTCTCCAAAGACGTCCCCCGGCTCGAGAATTTCGAACGTGACTTCTTTCCCGCTCGGTGCTGTGTTGGCGATCTTCACCCGCCCCTTCTTCAGCAAGTACACGCTGTTGCTGGGATCACCCGGCAGGTACAGAGGTTGACGCTTTTTGATTTCCTCCATCCGTGTGATCCGTTCCATCTCCTTGATCTCCGCCTGGCTCAACCCATCAAACAGACGGATGCGTTTTAGGTACCAGAGCTTGCTCGGAGTCATGCCCGTGTCATCCATAGGTCTCTTCAACCTGAAGGCTGCATGAGCGTACTCGCCAAGAGGAGGCACGTGCAACTGACACCGGCCAGATCGATTGTCTCTGTAAGCCAGTTCACAGAACGATCAGGCCGCACCTGATAACTTCCTCACGACAAGAGGGAAGTTCTCGCTTACCAGGGAACTCACTACAACCACGGAGGTGCATTATGAGCAGTCGTCTCAATACGAGAATCGTGATTGGTGGATTATCGGCCTGCCTCTTGTGGGTGAGCGCCGGTCTGGCCGGTGATGGGCAGAAAGCCCCGTCGGTAGAAGCGCTCAAGAACGTCGGTCCCACGTTGGCCAACGTGTACACCTTCGAACCGTTCCATCCTTCCATGCCGGACCATCTCTGGATGGATACCGGCAATGGACGGGGGGCGTTTCTCCATTTCAACAAACCAGTGACTGACCCGGCCGCTATGTTGATCTTCATTGGCGAGGGGATCAAGGGCCGCTTCTGCGCCGAGGATCAGCCGGATGCGGGCAAGACCGGGTTCGTCCATTTCCATCGCTCGCACACGCCCGAGGGTGAAAAGGGCATGGCGGCTCACGGGCACGGCGGCAACATAGCTGAGGAGGGGTATTGGCTGAAACATATCGCCATCGGAGAATTCGACATGATGGGCATGCATTTCAAGCCAGGCCCGGCGATGAACTTCATGCCGACTCCGGCACCGAAGTGCGGAACGTAGGGGAAGCGATCAGCGTTCAGCTCTCAGCCTTCAGCACGCCGATGGCTGACGGCTACCGTCTAAACGAGAAGAGGAGAATGCGATGGCTAAAGTGGCAATCGTTGTGCTAGCGGATACGGAATCGCACGGAGATCTCGGGCGTGTGGTGAACGCGCTGGAGGCCGTGAAGGAGTTCAAGGACGGCCATGATGACGTCCAGCTCATCTTCGACGGCGCCGGGCCCAAGTGGATCCCTGAACTGGAGAAGCCCGATCACAAGCTTCATGGACTGTATGTTGCAGTGAAGGATCGGATCGGGGGCGCTTGCGAGTTCTGCGCGGGGGCCTTCGGCGTGAAGGACAAGGTGGTGGCTTGCGATGTGAAGCTAGCAGGAGATTTCGAGGGCCACCCGAGCTTCAAGAAGCTCATCTCGGATGGCTATCAGGTCATTACGTTTTAACCGGCCTCCTGAATGCTCATCCTTGCATCATATTGGCTGGCCGCTTCAGTAGACGATGATGCGGTCAGCCCCGGTGAACAGTTGAACCATCCGATCCAACGGTACGGGTGTGACAGCCGAGGCGACCCGCGCCGGATCGATCTGGTAGAGCAGCATCATGGTCTGATTCCCATAGATTTCGACGCCCAGCTTGTTTTTCAGAAAGTCGAATACTCGCCGTAGGTATGAGGGACCTGCTCCAGCGGCACGCCCATTTGTTCTGAGAGGCTCTGTCGTTCTCGCTCCGGCAGCCCCGCACGATCGAGCGCGGTTGAGTCTGATCCGATCAACCCTCTGAACCAGCCGAAGCCCTTCGTGACCGACGTCACGGCACTGGCGTCCACCAGAATGGTCACCTTGTGGCCGGCCTTGACCGCGGCCCAGGCGACGTTCGGCACCGCGCAGATCTGCGCGTCATCCAGGGCGAGTGATGTTTTCATGTGGATGAGGATGCGCGTGGGAGCGGCTTCTTGAGCCGACGCTGATGACACCCACATCGACAAGACAGCCATCGCGAGCACCATCACCTGATAGTAGGACATGCGTTTCATCGTAGGTCTCTCCTCCTGTTGTCCTGTTGTGTTGCTGTTAAGTGGCGCAGCAGGACAGCTTGCTGACATCCTTCTTGAAAGTGAGTGCGGCCAGCTTCAGGCCTTCCACCATCGTCAGATAGGGATGAAACGTGTCAGCGAGATCCTGCACGCTCAGCCCGAACCGAATGGCCAGCGTCGCCTCCTGGATCACTTCCCCCGCCTCCGCCGCGAGCACGTGTGCGCCGAGCAATCGGCCCGTGTCTTCTTCGGCCACCAGTTTGATCAGGCCTTTGGTGTTCCGAGATGCCAAGGCACGCGGGACATGATGGAGGGGGAGGACGGCGGTTCGTACGCGCAGACCCTGTGCCTTGGCTTTCTCTTCCGTCAGCCCGACACTGGCGATCTGCGGATCGGTGAACGTGACATGCGGCAAGGCGGTGAGATCGAAGATTCTGCCGACGCCGTTGAGGGCATTGTCGGCCGCCAGTCCACCCGCATACGCGGCCACGTACACGTACATGGGATCGCCGATGCAGTCGCCTGCTGCATAGATGTCCGGATTGGTGGTCTGCAGGTGCTCGTTTACCACGATCTCGCCCTTCGTTCCCAGCCTCACCCCAGCCTGGTCCAGCCCAAACTCACCGGTGTTCGCGCGTCGGCCGGTGGCGACCAGCAGGCGCTCCGCCCGGCAGACCTCCGGCTTCCCGTTCGTCTCAGTGTGCACGAGGTATCCCCCGTCTCGGCGTTCGACCCGGGTGATTCGGACGTTCGTGCAGATCCGGACTTTTTCACCTTCGAGATAACGGACGAGCGCTTGTCCTATCTCTGGCTCCTCTGCTCTCGCCACATGCGGCCCTGATTCCAGTACCATGACGCGGACACCGAACCGTGTAAAGAGCTGCGCGAACTCCAAGCCGATGCTGCCCCCGCCGATGATGATCATCGACGCCGGGAGCGCCTCGAGGCTCAGCGCCTGCTCGCTATTGAGAAAGCCGGCTTCTTGAAGTCCAGGTATCGGCGGCGCCCAAGGCGAGGAGCCGGTCGCGACCAGGATCTTGCCCGGCTCAGAGACGGTGCCGTTGACACGTACCCGACGTCCCCCCATGAGCTGAGCTTCGCCAGGGATGATCGTGATGTTCGGGTATACGGCGGCGACATCGACGTATTTCCCCTGGCGCAACGCCGCGACCAGCTCATCCTTTTGCTGGACCACGCGTTGCCAGTCCGAGGGCGGGGGACAGGCCGTGAGTCCTTCAAATTGCGGGTAGGCGGAGTGATAGCACAACTCGGCGGCTTTGATCAGCGTCTTCGAAGGCACGCAGCCGATGTTCACACAGGTCCCGCCGATCATCCCTTTCTCGACAATAGCGACTCTGGCTCCCAGTTCCGCCACCTTGATCGCGGCGGCAAAGGCCGCTGACCCGCCGCCAATGGTCATCAGGTCGTAGTCCCGTCCCTTAGACGCCGGAACAGCGCGAGTCGGCTCAAGCGGCCGGCGCTCCACAATCACGCCATGGTAGCCGGCTTTCCGGACTGCATCTAGCATGACGTCATCCCTGACATCGCTGCTCACCACGGCGGTCGCCTGTCCCACCCTCCAGGAACCAATTTGCGCACGCTCGACACCGGGGACGGAATTCAGCGCCTCTGCCACATGACGGGCACAGCCTTCACAGGTCATGCCCTCGATTCGCAATAAGATCTGAACCCGGTCGCTCATGTTGAACCCTCCTCGACAAAGGGGTTTCGTTCACACCTCAATCAGTCGCAGATATTCCAAGTCTGCATCTCTCATGAACGAGACAGGTTCGACGGGTTGAGATTGGGACGTGACTCAACGCGTGTGTGGGATGCCCGTTTCTCAGCTGCAACCACCTCGCCCAGGCAACACCGGCCGGATGGATTTTCGACCTCGCAGCGGCAATTCCGGGCTTTGACCTCGGCTCGAATCCGAGCGGAGGCGGTCGAGCGCCCGGTTGACGCGATCTCCTCGCGGATCATGCGCTCCGTCACGTTGAAGCAATAGCACACCGGGATCGGATCTTCCGTCTCCTTGAGCCCCACCCGGACCCGAAGCTGAGGTTTCAACACATGGAATCCATCCGCGGCGTAGTACACCACCGGACAGGTCGGGCTCTCGCAGAAGGCATAGGTCCTTCCATTCACGGTGTCACGGAACTCCGGTTTGACAAGCGCGTCGACCGTCTCGCGAGCCACCGGCTTTCCCCGTTGATTGCAGAAGTGGCAACGCTCCGGCTGCTTCTGCTCGGGTTCCGGTGGGAGGTTCCGGCAGCAATCATCCATGCTTCACCTCGCGTGCTTTGTCGGCGCCACCAGGTAGCTTTGCCTCGTCGGCATAACACTGATGGCCGGCACCCGCGTGCGGTCCGGACAAGCCGTAGACCAAGATTCCGAGAAAGACGAGCAAGGCCGGAAGCAAGACATAATCGAAGTACCCGGTCAGCGCGGCCAGTCCGACTGCCCCAAGTAACAGTACGAGCACCGGCGTGAAACAGCAGAGCGCGGCCAAGCCTGCCCCGATGCCGCCGATCCACACCCACCGTTTTCTGGATTCCAGTTCCATCGCAGGTCCTCCTCTACGCCGATTGCAACGGCTTGCATTTGCACTGTTCAGATCGTCCTGTCATTGGCCTGTCTGTTACCGTACACCCTGTACCATAGTCTGGAGTCAAGAGAGCGCATCAAGAACCATTCAAGAGCGTTCTGCCAAGAGTGATCTGCCTGATCTCAAGAGGAAGGAGGGGAGTGAGGGAATGGAAGGTTGGCATTAGACAGAAACCCGCTGGGCACAAGACAGGCCATTACTCCGATGGGATGAATTCCACGTTCACGTCCTTACCCAAGTAGTTGACGATGACTCCTTGCTTGTCGTACTTCAGCACGGCCCCCATGACGTTTTCGTCCCCTCCATCTTCCTTGCCAAGGATCTTCCGGATGTCATCTGGACTTTCACTGTTCAGCACCCTCCGGAAGAGCCCTCTGGTCCTTGCCGCAAAGCGGCTGTTGATAAAAATCAAGTCTACCTTGCCGCCCGCCACGCGCACGCCGGCCATCGGTCCGACCGGCTTCCGCTGATCCAGCAGCAGGACAAACATTGCGTCCTGTTCGGCCTTCACGCCGGGAATCTTCTCCTGCACCAACCGATCATAGGCGGTCGGCTCGGAATCGCCGAGTTTGACGCCGAACAGGGAGATGTCACGGCTGGTAAACGACGCCGCATCCATCACCTCGTGCTGACTCAGCTCGTAGGGCTGGGCGTAGGCGGCGCCGGCCGTTGCGGCGAAGTACGCCATCGCCAGGGCACCTTGTCTCATCCAGGTCATCTTGTCCCTCATACTCGCTTGAAGTTGCCAATGATGATCTCTGTCAACGGCTCCTCCCGCTGAAGATGCTCTCTGACGCTGGGTCACGGCGTGCCGCTTGTCCGAGGAACCGCATCCAGTTTCTCGATCATGCCCTTTGCTCGGGGATCCGTTCCTCCGGTTTCCACATAGTGGCGATACGCTTTCACGGCCTTCGCAGCATCCTTCAGGCCATCAACAAAGAGATCCCCCAGGGCCAGATAGACGTCGCTATAGCGAGGGTTGACGGTGAGGGCTTGCTGGAAGGCCCGTTCCGCCTCGGGGAACCGTTCCTTCCGCTGCCAAATCAGCCCCAGCGTGAAGTGCGAGTCCGGATTGTCCGGCGCATGCTTCACCGCCAGGTTCGCCGCCGCCAAGGCTTCGTCCAATCGGGGGATGAGGTCCAGATAGACGTAACTCTTCAACACGTAAGCGTCGCCGAACGTAGGGTGGTACGCGAGGGCGTGATCGAGCAGCTC